>JBBQAH010000178.1:0-5496 GCA_038316145.1 Burkholderiales bacterium | reverse complement strand
AGCGCCAGATCCGCCGCATGTGCGAGATGGTCGGGCTGGAGGTGCTGGGCCTGAAACGGGTGCGCATCGGCAGCGTGGTGCTGGGCAAGCTGCCCGCCGGCCAGTGGCGCTACCTGCGGCCGGACGAGCGGTTCTGATGGTGGCAGGTTCTGTCACGGTGCCGGGCACGGCGGGCGTCGAGGCCGGCATCCTCGCCGACGCGGTCGCCGCAGCCCTGTCGGCCGCCTTCGCCGCGCCGGTGCTGGCCAGGCTGATCGGCCGGCAGGCCGGGCCGGCCGCAACGTGACCGGGTTGGCCATTGGCCCGGGCGGCCCGGCCGCAGCAGCGGTACTGGCCATCGGCCTGGCCGGCCCGACCGCCAGTGGCAAGAGCGCGCTGGCGCTGGCCGCTGCGGCGCGTTGGCCGGTCGAGATCATCAGCGTCGACTCGGCCCAGGTCTACCGCGGCCTGGACATCGGCACCGCCAAGCCCAGCGCGGCCGAGCGGGCTGCCGTGCCGCACCACCTGATCGACATCCTGGATGCGACCGAGGTCTACTCGGCAGCACAGTTCGTGGCTGACGCCCGGCGCCTGATCGGCGAAGTCAACGCCCGCGGCCGCACCGCGCTGCTGGTCGGCGGCACGATGCTGTACTTCAAGGCGCTGATCGACGGCCTCGACAACATGCCCGCCGCCGACCCCGCAGTGCGCGCCGCGCTGGACGCCCGCGCCGCCGCCGAGGGTTGGCCGGCGCTGCACGCCGAGCTGGCCCGCATCGACCCGGCAACCGCCGCCCGCCTGCCAACCACCGATGCCCAGCGCATCCAGCGTGCGCTCGAGGTGTGGCAGGTCAGCGGCCAGCCCTTGTCCAGTTTCCACCGCAGCGACCGATCATCCGGCCTGACTTTGCCGCTGCTGGCGCTGGAGCCCGTCTCGCGCGCCTGGCTGCACCAGCGCATCGCCCAACGCTTCGATGCGATGCTGGACCAGGGCCTGGTGGACGAGGTCACGGCCCTGCACGCCCGCGCCGACCTGCGGCCCGGGCTGCCAGCGCTGCGCTGCGTCGGCTACCGGCAGACCTGGGCGGCGCTGGACGCCGGTACGCTGGACGCCGGTACATTGACCGGCTTGCGCGAGCAAGGCATCGCCGCCACCCGCCAATTGGCCAAACGCCAGCTGACCTGGCTGCGCGGCATGCGGCGTCAGGTGGTGGCCTGTGACGCGCCGGATGCAACAGCCCTGGGCCTGGCCGCGCTGGCCGGCCTGATGGCGGCACAAGCCAAACTGCAGCCCGTCCCGACCAGCGCACCATGACACCCAACGCCCTCACCCAGGCGCCGACCTCAGTCCGTCCCGCCGGGCCACCCACGCCCACCCCTCCGATCCTGCAGATCACCGGCCTGCAACGTGCCTACGCCGGCGTGCCGGTGTTCAGCCAGGTCGACCTGACGCTGGCCGCGGGTGAGTTTGTCGCGCTGCTGGGCGAGTCCGGCGTCGGCAAGTCCACCTTGCTGAACTGCATCGCCGGCCTGGACGATGCCGATGCCGGCCAGGTGCTGCTGGACCGGGCCGAGGTGCGCCGCCTGCCCGAGCCCGAGCGGGCCCGGCTGCGGCGCGAGAAGCTGGGCTTCGTGTTCCAGGCCTTCCATCTGCTGCCGCACCTGAGCGTGGCTGAAAACGTCGCCCTGCCGCTGCTGCTGCTGGGCCGGCCGGACGAGACCCGGGTTGCCAGCCTGCTGTCGGCCGTGGGCCTGGCCGGGCTGGGCGGGCGCAGCCCGGCGCAGTTGTCAGGCGGCCAGTTGCAGCGGGTGGCGCTGGCCCGGGCGCTGGTGCACAGCCCGCTGCTGATCCTGGCCGACGAGCCCACCGGCAACCTCGACCCGACCACCGCCGAACGCATGCTGGACGTGCTGGTGGCGCAGGTGCGCACGGAAGGCGCGGCCTGCCTGCTGGTCACCCACTCGGCCGCCGCGGCCGCACGCGCCGACCGGGTGCTGCGCCTGACCGCCACCGGCATCGTGCCGGGCTGACAGGCCCAGCGGCAGTGGCCAGCACGGCCCGCTCCCGCTCCCGCTCCCGCCGTCCGCCCGAACGCCCGACCGCCGCCCTCAAGCGCCGGCCAACCGGCCCAGCCACTCGTGCAGCGCCAGCCGGGTCAGCGCAAAACCCTCAGGCGTGGGCAGGTAGTCGCCCAGCGCCCAGCCCGACCCCAGATCAGGCCGCACACCGACCGGCGCGGGCACCAGCCGCATCGCCACACCCGATGCGCGCAGCGCACGCTCGAAGGCGGCCAGCGCGCGGCGCTGGTGAAAGTCGTGCGTCACCAGCACGATCTGCTGGATGCCGTCGGCCTGCAGCAACGCCACGGTGAAGCGGGCGTTTTCGTTGGTATCGCGGGACCGGTCTTCGGCCCAGCGCAGGGTCTGGCCAAAATCCCGTTTGGCGATCTGGCCCGCCACCGCCGCCTCGCTGGGCCCGGCCGGGCTGCCGTAGCCCAGGCCGCCGCTGTAGGCCAGCGGCAGCCGGGTCTGCTTTGCCAACCACAGGCCGTAGCGCAGGCGCTCCAGCGTCATCGGTTTCAGGTCGGCGGTGGCGTATTCAGGCGCCAGCAGCTTGCGCCCGGCACCCAGCACGACGATGGCCGTGCGCGGCGCGCCGGCCAGGGCAGCGCGCTGGCCAGCATGCAGCACGGGCGGTGGCGTGGTCAGGGCCTTGATCAGCGCATCGCCCAGCGCCGGTGTGCAGGTGGCCCACAGCGCCGCCAGGCCCAGCCACACCGCCGCCCAACCGGCGGCCCCACCCGCAGCGCGGCGGCGTGCCAGGCGCCAGGCGCCCCACAGCACCAGCAACAACAACGGCACAGGCGGCAACACCAGCACCGAGAGCAGCGGTTTCCAGGCTTCAAGGCCGAGGCGGACAAACAGATCGTTCATGGCGGGATTGGCACGGCTTGGCGGGCTGCAGGGCTCGGGCCCGGGGCATGGGCGTTTGGGGCAAGCGATGGGGCCGGTCGGTCAGAATCGATACGCCCAACCCGAAGCGGCGATTGTTGCCGCTGCGCCTTGCCCCCGCCTTGCCCGCCACCCTACTGTTCAAAGAAAGCACCCCGCCATGTTCCAGCTTCAACCCAAGACCGCCCTTGTCACCGGTGGCAATGGCGGCATCGGCCTGGCGATAGCGCAGGGTCTGGTGGACGCCGGGGCCCGGGTGGCGGTGGTCGGGCGCAACCCGGACAAGCTGCGCGCTGCGGTCGAGACCTTGACCCGACACGGCGGCCAGGCCCAGGCCTACGAGGCCGATGTCAGCGACGAGACGGCGGTGGCCGCCCTGTTCAGCCGGGTGGCCGCGGACTTCGGCCGGCTCGACATCCTGGTCAACAACGCCGGCACCAACATCCGCAAGCCGGTGCAAGACCTGACGCTGGCCGAATGGCACACGGTGCTCGACACCAACCTCACCAGCGCGTTTTTGTGCAGCCGCGCCGCCTACCCGCTGCTGCAAAAGCAGGGTGGCAAGGTCATCAACATCGGTTCGATGACGTCGATCTTCGGCGCCTCGTTTGCGCCGGCCTACAGCGCCAGCAAGGGCGGCATCGTGCAGCTCACCCGGGCGCTGGCCACCGGCTGGGCCGCGGACGGCATCCAGGTCAATGCCATCCTGCCGGGCTGGATCGACACCGCGCTGACGCAGAAAGCCCGCGCCCAGGTGGCCGGGCTGGACGAACGTGTTGTTGCCCGCACACCCGCCGGCCGCTGGGGCCGGCCCGAGGACCTGGCGGGCACGGCCGTCTTTCTGGCCAGCGCGGCGTCGGATTTTGTGACCGGCACGGCCATCCCGGTCGATGGCGGCTACTCGGTGCAGGCCTGACCTGCTGACCTGCTGACCCGCTGACCTGACGAACTGTCGCCGGCCGGTGGCCCGAGCCTGCTGCGCCTTTGCTTGGGGACGATCACCCGCCCGGGTCGCCGGGCTGCTTGACGTCAGGCGCCGACCTGTCCTCTACTTCCGTCTCTGAAGAAAATGAAGGGCCGCTCCCGAGTTTTCTTGTCCCCCCGGGGGCGGACGACGCCCGTCGTCGGCCTCGGGACGCTCATTTGCCAACCGCTTGGAGTCACCGCATGGGCACCACTGTCAGTTTCAACCGCCCCGATGGGCAGACCGTGCAAGGCTACCTGGCCGAGCCGGCACAACCGCAAAACGCACCCGCCGTGGTGGTGATCCAGGAATGGTGGGGCCTGAACGACCAGATCCGCGGCGTGGCCGACCGGCTGGCGCAGGCCGGCTACCGGGCGCTGGTGCCCGACCTGTACCGCGGCAAGTCCACCACCGAGGCCGAAGAGGCCCACCACCTGATGTCGTCGCTGAGCTTTGGCGATGCGGCGTCGCAGGACGTGGCGGGCGCGGTGACTTATCTCAAGACGGGCAGCGCCAAGGTCGGTGTCACCGGCTTTTGCATGGGTGGTGCATTGACACTGCTGGCGGTCAGCATGGTGCCGGGGATCGATGCCGGCGTGGTCTGGTACGGCTGCCCGCCACTGGAGTACCTGGACGCCAGCCGCATCACGGCGCCACTGCTGGGCCACTTTGCAACGCAGGACGCCGCCTTTCCGATCGCCACCATCGACGCGCTGGAAGTGAGTCTGCGCGGTGCCGACGTGGGCTTCACCTTCCACCGCTACCTGGCGCAGCACGGTTTTGCCAACGAGACCGCGGTCGGCCCCCACCGCATCGCCATCGCCCAGTACGACGCCGCCTGGGCGCAGATCGCCTGGGACCGCACGTTTGGCTTCTTCGGCAAGCACCTGGCTTGAGCCCAGCCGCGCAGCCCTGCTGGCAGCGACGACCCATCCCAAAGGCAAACCCGTGGACACCCAGACCCTGAACCCGCTGACCGAAGACCAGATCGCAGCCGCCGTCACCGCCCAGCGCGACGAGGCGGTGGCGCTGCTGTGTGAACTGGTGGCCCAGCCGTCGCTGCTGGGCGCCGAGCAGGGCGCGCAGGCGCTGATGCGGCGCGAGTTTGAGCGCAACGGCCTGCGGGTGCACGAGTTCGCCATCGACGAGGCCAAGCTGCGGGACCACCCGGGTTATTCACCGTCGATCCTGCCCTACGACGGCCGCCACAATGTTGTCGGCATCCACACCCCGGCCGGCCCGGTGCGCGGCAAATCGCTGATCCTGAACGGCCATATCGACGTGGTGCCGGTGGGCGCCGAGCGGCTCTGGTCGCACCCGCCGTTTCAGCCCCGGGTGGACGGCGACCGGCTGTACGGCCGCGGCGCCGCCGACATGAAGGCCGGCATCGTCGCCTACACGCTGGCCTTTCGGGCGCTGCAGCGGCTGGGCTACGAGCCGGCCGCGCCGGTCTATTTGCAGTCGGTGGTCGAGGAGGAATGCACCGGCAACGGCGCGCTGGCCTGCCTGCTGGAGGGCTACACCGCCGACGCCGCGCTGATCCCCGAGCCGGGCGACGGCGTGATGACCGGCCAGATGGGCGTGATGTGGCTGACCATCGAC
>JBBQAH010000114.1:0-10157 GCA_038316145.1 Burkholderiales bacterium | reverse complement strand
AGCGTTCGGTGGGCCGTCGCTGCCCGGTGCTGCCCGACGCTGGCCGGTGGTGGCCGTCGCTGCCCGGTGCTGCCCGACGCTGGCCGGTACTGCCCGGTGGTGGATTGGGTGGGCCGGGCAGCACCGGCCAGCGTCGGGCCTATTCGGCGTCGTCCCTCAAGGCCCGCTTGATGCGCGCGTCTATCGTCTCGGGGCTTTCACGGTCGGCGGTGCGCACTGCGGCGTAGACGTAGCTTCTCCGTCGCCGGGAACGCTCCCCACGGGCCGGCTGCCGGGCCTGGTGTTGCTCGATCAGGCCCGAAGTGTGGTCAGCGTCGCGGGCGATCTGGCGGACGGCTTCAGCTTCGACGGAGAACGGGCCGACCAAGCCGACGGCTTCGGCCAGCCGGGCGCGGCGCGTGTTCTTGTCGACCTCGCTGTCCGCGGCCAGCACGTCGCCGGCCACGTTGGCCCAGGGCCAGCGATTCCCACCGACTGCGCGCTGTTGCACGCCGTTCAGCGGCCGCCTCAAACGGTCCGGCCGCGGTCGGCCCCTTCGGCCCGCGGTAGTGGCCGGCCAGCCCCAGGGCGGCCGGCAGGGCGGCGCGCCGGGCGTTGTCGCCCGGGATGTCGTCGGCCTTCAGCAGGGCGGCGGCCACACCCTGCAGCCATGCCAGCGACCCCGCGTCGAATTCGGCATTGCGGATAGCCAGCCACTGCCGGCGGTTGGTCTCACGTGTGCCGGCCATGGCGTCAGGCGGTGGTGGTGGTGCCGGTGAACTGGGCCCACTCGTCCATGAGGGCCCGGCGCTTCTCGAACAGGTCTCCGCGCCGATAAGCGGCCTCGGTCTGGTCGCCGATCGCGTGGGCGAGGGCCATCTCGCGCACCTCTGCGGGCGTTGCGGTGCGTTCGGCGCACCAGTCGCTAAACGTGCTGCGGAACCCGTGCGGAACAGCTGTCAACCCCAGGCGCCTCATGGTCTGAGTGAGGCTCATGTCCGAGAGCATCCCGCCGCGGCCAGGGAACACCCAGTCGACGCCTTCAAAACGCGGCAAGGCCTGGAGCACCTCAATTGCTCGATCAGACAGTGGCACGCGATGCGGCCGGCCGGCTTTCATGTTGGCGCCCGGGATATTCCACACTCGCCCCTCAAGGTCGATCTGGCCCCAGGTGGTGGCGCGAACCGACCCCGTCCGGGCGACGGTCAACACACTGAACTCCAGCGCCCGCGCGCTGGCCCCGCTTATGGTCTGAAGGCGCAGCAGGAACCCGGGCGTCTCGTCAATCGGCACCGCCTCGAAGTGTTGGCGGTCGTTCACCTTGGACGGCTTGGGAAGAACAGCGTCCAGATTCCCACGCCAGCGCGCAGGGTTCAGGCCTTCGGGCCGGTGACCCTTTTGCATGGCGTAGGACAAGACCAGCTCGATCCGGTTGCGCACGCGCACCATGGTCTCGTTCTTGGTTGCCCACTCGGGTTCGATGGCGGCGATCACGTGGGCCTTGGTGACGTCCCGAACGTGGTTGCTCCCGCACACGGGATAGACGTAGGTGGTGAGCGTGTTCTCCCACTGCTGGGCGTGCTTCGCGTTTTTCCAACCCGGGCGGTGGGCCGCCATGTAGGCCTCTGCCGTTCGCTTGAACGTCCATTCAATCGTTGCCCGTGCGGCGTGTCGCTGGGCGGCCGGGTCTATGCCCGCTTTGATCTTGCGCAACGCTTCGCGGGCGTCCTCGCAGGCCTGGGCCAGGGTCACGGTGGGGTAGCCCCCTAGACCTATTTCGGCACGTCGGCTGCCGACCATTGTTCGCAGTACCCACGACTTGGCACCAGTGGGCTTCACGTCCAGGCGCAGCCCGGCCACGGTCCCCACGGGGTGCAACTTCGGCGCGGTCAGTCGTTTGACCTCTATTGCGCCAAGCGCTTTGGCAATCTTCGGCACGCGGTCCCCCCTTGTCCGTTCTGGCCTCCCATCCGTCCCCCCATCCGGTTATGCGATGGTGTGAAACGGTGTGAATCGGCAAGATTCGGACTCTACAGGAGAAATGCTGTTTCTATGGGGGGATTGAGACGTAAAAAAACCGCCTGATTGGCGGTTTTGGCGGAAGCGGTGAGATTCGAACTCACGGAAGAGTTACCCCTTCGGCAGTTTTCAAGACTGCAGCCTTAAACCGCTCGGCCACGCTTCCTACAGCCGCGCATTCTAGGCGGTCAATCTGGCACTGCCGGCAGACCGGAGCGTGCAAAAGCGTGCCATAGCGGCCGCTCAGCCGGGCGCCTGCGCCTGCGGGCAGCGCACCTGCACCACCTCGCGCCGGCCACCGTCCACCCGCACCGCAGTGAGCGATCCTCCCCAGACGCAGCCGGTGTCGAGCGCCAGCAGGTCGGGCCGGTTTTGCAGGCCCAGCGTGGACCAGTGCCCAAACGCGACCGGTACACCCGCTGTGGCGCGGCCTGGCACGTCGAACCAGGCCAGGTGGCCAAGCGGCGGCACGCCCGAGCCGTCCTTGGTGTCGAACTCCAGCGTGCCCTCGGGTGTGCAGTAGCGGATACGGGTCAGCACGTTCAGCACCAGACGCCAGCGCCGCGCCCCTGTCAGCGCTGGGTCCCAGCGCGCCGGGTCGTTGCCGTACATCACCCGCAAGAAGTCCGCCATCGCCGGGCCGGCCAGCACGTCTTGTACCTCCGTCGCCAGCGCCAGCGTGGTCGCGGCATCCCATTGCGGCACCACGCCGGCATGCACCAGCAGCCAGCCCTGGGCCTGGGTGGCCAGTGGTCTGCGGCGCAGCCAGTCCAGCAGCGCAGCGCGCCGCGGGCTGGCCAGCACATCGCCAAAGGTGTCACCGCGGTGCGGTTTGCGTGCCCCCACCGAGACGGCCAGCAGGTGCAGGTCGTGGTTGCCCAGCAGGCACTGGGCGGCGTCGCCCAGGCCGATCAGCCGGTCCAGCGTGGCCAGGGATTCGGGCCCGCGGTTGACCAGGTCACCCAGCAGGTGCAGGCGGTCGCGCGACGGAGAAAAGCCGATTTCGGCCAGCAGGCGCTCGAAGGCGTCGCAGCATCCTTGCAGGTCGCCGATCAGATAGTCCATGGGGCGATTCTGCTACGCTGGCTGCTACTTCACTTCGGGGCACCACGAGCGGTGCCGCTGCATGGACGTCGCCCTGCTGGTTTTTCTGATCCTGGTCAATGCCTTGTTCGCGATGTCGGAAATGGCGCTGACCGCGTCCCGCAAGGCCCGCCTGGCGGTGATGGTCGAGGCCGGTGAGCCCGGGGCGCTGGCGGCGCAGGTGCTGCACGACGACCCGACCAAGTGGCTGTCCACTGTGCAGATCGGCATCACCTCGATCGGCGTGCTGAACGGCATCGTCGGCGATGCCGCGTTTTCGCAGCCGCTGGCCACCTGGCTGGTCAAGCTGTTTCCGCTGCTGGGCTACCGTGCGGCCGAGGTGACGGCAACCGCGCTGGTGGTGGTGATCATCACCTTCCTGACCATCATCTTCGGCGAACTTGTGCCCAAACGGCTAGGCCAGATGTACCCCGAGCGGGTGGCGGTGCTGGTGGCGCGGCCGATGGACCTGCTGTCTTCCGCCGTGCGGCCGTTTGTCTGGTTGCTCTCGGCCTGCACCCAGGCCACGCTGCGCTTGCTGGGCATCCGCCACGCTCCCTCGCGCAGCGTGACCGAGGAGGAGATCGCCGCCAGCCTGGAAGAAGGCCTGGACGCCGGCGTGATCGAGGCGCAAGAGCACCAGATGGTGCGCAATGTCTTCCGCCTGGACGAGCGCCAGATCGGCTCGATGATGATCCCGCGCGCCGAGATCACCTGGCTGGACCAGAACGCGCCGCTGCCCGAGATGCTGTCGCAGATGACGAGCAACGGCCACTCGCGCTACCCGGTCTGCCGTGACGGACTGGACGACGTGGTCGGTGTGATCCAGGCGCAGGACCTGCTGGTGCCGCTGTCGCTCGGCGAAATGCCCAATTTGGCTGAACTGATGAAGCCGCCGGTGTTTGTGCCCGAAACCCTGTCGGGCATGGAGCTGCTGGACCACTTTCGCGCCACCGGCGCCGAGCTGGTGTTTGTGGTGGACGAGTACGGCGCGGTGCAGGGTGTGATCACGGTGCGCGACGTGCTGGAGGCGATCACCGGCGAGTTCTCGCCACCCAGCGCCGACGATGCCTGGGCAGTGCGGCGCGCCGACGGCAGCTGGCTGATGGACGGCCTGATCCCGGTGCCCGAGATGAAAGATCGGCTGGAGATTCGTGACCTGCCCGAAGAAGACCGCGGCCGTTACAACACGCTGGCCGGCATGGTGATGTTGTTGTTGGGCCGGCTGCCGCAAGAAACCGATGTGGTGGAATGGGATGCCTGGCGTTTCGAGGTGGTCGACCTCGACGGCAAGCGTGTGGACAAGGTGCTGGTCAGCCGCATCAACCCAACCGAAGACAAGCAAAGCAAACCATGATCAACGAAAACCTGCATAAAAAAGCCGTCGCCCTGGACCGCGTCAAGCACCGGGACCTCAAGCTCGACACCAGCACCCGCGACCTGTCGGACGTCAGCAAGCTCAACGCCTTTTTTGTGGCGGGCACCGAGTTCACCGATGCCTGCAAGGACTTCCCCGTGGTGTGGGTATTGGCCGGCAAGGGCGACGACGGACGGGGCCAGGTGGCGCCGATCGCGGTGTTCGGCCTGCGCGCCGAGCAGAACCTTTGCATCGACGCCGGCGCCTGGCGGGTGCGTTACGTGCCGGCCATGCTGCGCCTGTACCCGTTTGCCATGGCCCGGGTGGCGGCCAACGAGATGGTGGTTTGCATCGACGAGTCCTGGTCGGGCTTTGGCACCGAGGGCGAGGCCTTGTTCGATGCCAGTGGCGCACCGACCGCCTTCACCAGCAACGTGCAAAAGCAGCTGGAGAATTTCGAGGCGGAAGTCGAGCGCACCCGCATGGCAGGCGCCTTGCTGGTCGAGAAAGACCTGCTGCGTGAAATGCGCTTCGACGCGACGATGCCCGACGGCAGCAAGCTGGTGGTGGACGGCTTTCTGACGATCGACGAGGACAAGCTGGCGGCGCTGTCGGATGCCGACATCCTGAACTTTCACCGCAACGGCCTGATGGGCTTGATCCACGCGCACCAGATTTCACTGGGCAACATGGCGCGGCTGGTCGATTGGCACACCCAGCGCTACGGCGACGCGCCGGCGGCCGCGGTGCCGGCAGAACCCGCTGCCTGAAGCCTGCTGCGCTGCGCTGCACCGCGGCGACAGTCCGCGACGCAGCGCTTGCGCTCAATCCAGCTTGATGCCCGCTTGTTTGATGAGCTCACCCCAGCGTGCGCGCTCGGCGCTGGCGTAGCTGGCCATGGCCTCGGGGGTGCCCGGGGTCGGATCGATACCCAGCACCTGGAACCGGGCGCGGATGGCGGTGCTGTCCAGCGCCTCGCGCAGGGCCTTGGACAACTGGTTGATGACCGGTGTGGGCGTGCCGCTGGGCACGGCCAGGCCTTGCCAGGCGTAGGCCTCGAATGCGGCCAGGCCTTGCTCGGCAAAGGTGGGCACGGCCGGGAGTGAGCTCAGGCGCTTGGGCGACGCCACTGCCAGCGCGCGCAACCGGCCTGCGCTGATCTGCGGGTATCCCGCAGCTGAATCGACAAACATGAACGGCACCTGGCCACCCACCACGTCCTGGATCGCCGGTGCCGCGCCGCGGTACGGCACATGGGTCAGGTTGATGCCGGTGCGCACCCGCAGCATCTCGGTGGCCAGGTGGTGCGGGCTGCCGGCGCCCGGGCTGGCAAAGGCTATCGGCTGTGGCTGGGCCTTGGCCCAGGCGAGAAAGTCCTTGACCGTGGTGGCGGGGACGGCCGGGTTGACCACCAACAGCAGGTTGAAGCGGCCGATCAGGCCGACCGGCGCCAGGTCTTTTTCAGCGTTGTAGCCCAGCTTGCTGTAGAGCGACGGGTTGGCCGCCAGCGTGGCGGTGTCGGCCGTCATCATCACGTAGCCGTCGGCCTTGGCGCGGGCGGTGTACTCGGCGCCGATGTTGGTACCGGCGCCGGGCCGGTTGTTGATGACCAGGGTCTGGCCCAGCGTCTTGCCCATCGCCTCGGCCAGGGTGCGGGCGGCCACGTCGGTGCCGCCGCCGGCGGGGTAGGGCACCACCCACTCGATGGGCTTGTTCGGGTAGGCCTGGGCCTGGGCAGCGGTACTTAGCAACAAGGGCAACGATGCCAGGGCGTGGCGTCGGGTCATGGGCAGCATGCGGGTGTCTCCTGGGTCGCCGCCACAGGGGCGGCTTGGGTGTTTGAGGCGGGCAGGGTAGCCGATCAGCCGGGTGCTCTCGGTCAAACGGGTGCGCTTCCGGGTTGAAAATGCGGCCAAGCCCGACCCACATCAAAGTTGACCGCCGATGAGCACCCCACCCCGCGATGCCTTGACGATCGAGCTGTACGAGCAGCCCGGCCATTTGATCCGGCGCGCGCAGCAGATCGCCGTGTCGATGTTTTTCGACGCGCTGGGCCGGGACGTCACGCCGGTGCAGTATGCCATCCTGCGCATGCTGCAAGAGCGCCCCGGCATCGACCAGGTCACGCTGGCGCAGGAGGTGGCGCTCGACACCTCCACCACCGCCGACATCGCCGCCCGGCTCGAGACCAAGGGCTGGATCGTGCGCGAGGTGCTGCCGCGCCGCCAGCGCCGCCTGGTGCTGAGCCCCGCCGGTGAGGCGGTACTGGCCCGGTTGGTGCCTGGCCTGCTGGAGATGAACCGGGGCCTGCTGAGCCGGCTCGACGAGCCCGAGCGCGCCGAGTTCATGCGCCTGCTGCGCAAGTTTGTGCAGCTCAACAATGACCAGAGCCGGGCGCCGATGCGCAGTGCGGCGGCCGATATCGGGTAAACCACAGGTTTTGGTTGCTCTATTTTTATCTTCATTGCGTACACTGAATGACATTCAGCTTGCTGAATGAAAGCCGCGATCCAGCGTTTGAACGGCGTCGCTCGACATCGCCCGCCATCGCCCACCATCGCCCGCCATTGCTTGCTCATTTGCTGATTTGCCTTGGAGTGACCCGATGTTCCTCAAGAACGCCTGGTACGTGGCGTGCATGCCGGCCGAGATCGGCGACAAGCCGCTGGGCCGCACGGTCTGCAAGCAGCCGATCGTGTTTTACCGAGGGGCCGACGGCGCCGCCTGCGCGCTGGAGGACTTTTGCCCGCACCGCGGTGCGCCGCTGTCGCTGGGCCGGGTGATCGAGGGCAAGCTGGTCTGCGGCTACCACGGGCTGGAGATGGGCTGCGACGGCAAGACCCTCGCGATGCCCGGCCAACGGGTGCGGGGCTTTCCGGCGATCCGCAGCTACCCGGTGGTCGAGCGCCACGGTTTTGTCTGGGTCTGGCCGGGTGATGCGGCGCTGGCCGATGCTGGGCTGATTCCCGACTGCGCCTGGGCCCATGACCCGGACTGGGCCTACGGCGGCGGCCTGTTCCACATCGGCTGCGACTACCGGCTGATGGTCGACAACTTGATGGATTTGACGCACGAGACCTATGTGCACGCCAGCAGCATCGGCCAGAAGGAGATCGACCAAGCCCCGTCGGTGACCCAAACCGAAGGCGACGAGGTCAGCACCTCGCGCTTCATGGCCAACATCACGCCGCCGCCGTTCTGGAAGTTGGCGCTGCGCGGCAACCACCTGCCCGACGACCAGCCGGTGGACCGTTGGCAGATCTGCCACTTTTCACCGCCCAGCCAGGTGATGATCGAGGTGGGCGTGGCGCTGGCCGGGCAGGGCGGCTACCACGCCGACGCCAAGGTCAAGGCGTCGAGCATCGTGGTGGACTTCATCACCCCCGAGACCGACACCTCGATCTGGTACTTCTGGGGCATGGCGCGCAACTTCAATGCGCTGGACGAGGCGCTGACCGCCACTGTCCGCGAGGGCCAGAGCAAGATTTTCAGCGAAGACCTGGAGATGCTGGAGCGCCAGCAGCAGAACCTGCTGGCCTGGCCCGAGCGGGCGCTGCTCAAGCTCAACATCGACGCGGGCGGCGTGCAGGCCCGCCGCGTGCTGGACCGGTTGATTGCGGCGGAGCTGGCAGGCGTGCCGGCCAGCCCGGTCGCTGCGATTTGACCGGGGTCGGCTGACATGAGCCGCTTGACTGTTCGGGTGCTGCGCAAGACCACCGAGGCGTTGGACATCACCAGCTTTGAGCTGGCGGCCGAAGACGGCCGGCCGCTGCCGGCGTTTGGCGCCGGTGCGCACATCGATGTGCAGCTGCCGGGCGGCCTGACCCGCCAATACTCGCTGTGCAATGACCCGCAAGAAACCCACCGCTACATGATCGCGGTGCTGCGTGATCCGGCCTCACGCGGTGGCTCTGCGGCGATGTTTGACGCGGTCGCCGTTGGGCAACTGCTGCAGATCAGCCCGCCCAAAAACCACTTTGCGCTGGCGCATGCCGCCCAGCGCAGCCTGTTGCTGGCCGGTGGCATCGGCATCACGCCGCTGCTGTGCATGGCCGAGCGCCTGGCCCAGGCCGGCGCCGATTTTGAGCTGCACTACTGCACACGCTCGCACAAGCGCACCGCGTTTGCTGGTCGCATCGCCGCAGCGCCGTTTGGCGACCGGGTGCGCTTTCACCTCGATGATGGCGCAGCCGAGCAAAAGCTCGACCTGGCCGCGTTGCTGGGCGTGCCCCGCGATGGCGAACAGGTCTATGTTCGCGGCCCCAAGGGCTTCATGGACGTGGTGTTGGGCACCGCCCGGGCGGCCGGCTGGCCCGAGGCCCAGCTGCATTTTGAATTTTTTGGCGCGGCGGCTGCACCCATATCGGGTGATGCGGCTTTTGAGGTGCAACTCGCCAGTTCGGGCCGGGTGGTGTCGGTGGCCGCCGACCAGACCGTGGTGCAGGCGCTGGCCGATGTGGGTATCGAGGTGATGACCTCCTGCGGCCAGGGTGTGTGCGGCACCTGCCTGACCCGGGTGTTGGCGGGTGAGCCCGAGCACCGTGACCTCTACCTGACGCCCGAGGAGCAGGCCGCCAACGACCAGTTTCTGCCTTGTTGCTCACGTTCCAGATCAGCCCGGCTGGTGCTGGATATTTGATCACTCATCCGCCCGAGCCATGCCGCCGTGCGATAACTGATAGTGACCTGGCGCTGCCGGCTTAGGGGCTTGCGCGGGGAGCCTGGCGCCTTGAGGCGCCGCACAATCGCCAGGCACACGCGCACCGCAGCCGCGCTCGCCCTTCCGCACCGCAAAATCCGCACCGCCTCAATCCCGCCCACGTTTTTCGGAGACCCGCCCATGACACACAGCACGACCACACGACGACACCACCTGGCCACGCTGGCGGGCCTGGCCTCAGCCTCGCTGGTGCTGGCCGCGGGCCCGGCCCGGGCTGAGGACACCGTGAAGATCGGCGTGATCCTGCCGATGACCGGCCCGTCTGCGTCCACCGGCCGCCAGATCGACGCCGCCATCAAGCTGTGGATGGCGCAAAGCGGCGGCAAGGCCGGTGGCAAAAAGGTCGAAGTGCTGATCAAGGACGACGCCGGCGTGGCCGACACCACCCGGCGCCTGGCGCAAGAGCTGGTGGTCAACGACAAGGTGGTGGCGCTGGCCGGTTTTGGCCTGACCCCGCTGGCACTGGCCACCGCACCGATCGCGACACAAAGCAAAACCCCGATGGTGGTGATGGCGGCGGCCACCTCGATCATCACCGAGGCCTCGCCCTATATCGTGCGCACCAGCTTCACGTTGCCGCAGGCGGCCACGGCCATTGCCGAATGGGCGGCCAAGAACAAGATCAAGAAGGTCGTCACGCTGGTGGCCGACTACGGCCCGGGCAACGACGCCGAGAAGTTTTTCTCCAGCCAGTTCCAGTTGAACGGCGGCACCATCGCCGACAAACTGCGCACCCCGCTGCGCGGCGCCGACTTTGCGCCCGCGCTGCAAAAGGTGCGTGACCTGACGCCCGATGCACTGTTTGTGTTTTTGCCCTCGGGCCAGGGCGCGCAGTTCATGAAGCAGTTTGCCGAGCGGGGCCTGGACAAGGCCGGCATCAAGCTGATCGCCACCGGCGACGTCACCGACGACGACCAGCTCAACGACATGGGCGATGTGGCACTCGGCGTGGTCAACAGCCACCACTACTCGGCCGCGCACCCGAGTGCGGCCAACAAG
>JBBQAH010000123.1:0-9506 GCA_038316145.1 Burkholderiales bacterium | reverse complement strand
CTTGGCCTTGTTGAATTGCGCCAGGCCGGCCCGGATCACGCCCAGGTAGTCCACGCCGTGGTGCTGGTAGAAGCGTGCGTCCTCGATCGCCAGCACGGCTTCTTGCATCACCTTGGGGATCTGCGCGATCGGCAAGAAAATGCGGCGCTCCTCGCCAAATTCACCCAGCAGCACGCCGTCGGCCGAGATCACCCGCAGCGGCAGCTTGGGCCGGTAGTCGGTCAGGCCGCTGATCTCGGGCAGGTTGGGGTAGGCCACGGCCAGCGCCAGCCCCAGCAGCAGCGCGCCGGTCAGCAACGCGGCACCCGCGGCCGCCAGCAACCAGGCGAGCGCCACCCACAAGGCACGCGCGGGGCGCCGCGCTGAGCGGGAGGCGGCCGCCGACGCGGCCTTGGGTGGCGCCGTCGGGGCGCGCTCGGTGTCGCTCATAGAGTTTCCGAGTGTATAGAAGCAGCCCAGCCAGGCTGCCAGCCCCGGCCGCCGCCCGGCTGCCTTGCCCGCGCTTGCGCCTTGTTGCAAAAAGCCCGCCAGTCGTCGGTCAATCGCAACGTCAGGCAGGCTTCAAGCGGGTAGTTTCCTTTGGGCTACAAAGGCTTTACTGCTAGCATTGAAGTAACTTCTTAAGTGTTGCAACCCCCTGTTTGACGTTGGGAGACGCCATCCGTGAGCCTTTTGGACCTGCTGCTGGGCCGTAAGCATGCGCCGATGATCGGGCTGGACATCAGCTCGTCCAGCGCCAAGCTGGTCGAGTTGAGCCGGTCTGCCTCTGGCGATTACGTTCTGGAGCGTCTGGCGTCCGAGCCTTTCGAGAAGGGCTGGATCACCGACGGCCAGATCGAGAAGTTCGAGGAGGTGGTGGCCGCGGTGCGCAAGCTGCTCGACAAGAGCGGCACCAAGACCCGCCAAGTGGTGATGGCCATGCCGCAGTCGGCCGTCATCACCAAGCGCATCAACCTGCCGGCCGGGCTGAGCGATGAAGAGCTCGAGTTGCAGGTCGAGTCCGAGGCCAACCAGTACATCCCTTTTTCGCTCGATGAGGTGAGCCTGGACTTTTGCGTCATCGGGCCCAGCCAAACCTCCAGCGGCGACATCGAGGTGCTGATCGCCGCGTCCCGCAAAGAGCGGGTGCAGGACCGCCAAGGCCTGGCCGAGGCGGCGGGCCTGAAGCCGGTGATCCTGGACATCGAAAGCCACGCCTCGTTGCTGGCCATGAGCCGGGTGGTGGCGGCCCTGCCCAATGCCGGCCAGGACGCGCTGATCGCCTTGTTCGAGATCGGCGCCGACACCACCAGCCTGAAAGTGCTTCGCGAGGGCGAGATGCTCTACGACCGCGACCAGGCGTTTGGCGGCTCGCAGCTCACCACGCTCATTTCGCGCCAGTACGGCTTCTCGTTTGAAGAGGCCGAGCAAAAAAAGCTGGCCGGCGAGTTGCCCGAGGACTTTGAGAGCACCATCCTGACCGGCTTTGTCGACACCTTGTCGCAAGAAATCGGCCGTGCGCTGCAGTACTTCTTCACCAGCACGCCGCACCACAAGGTGCACTACGTGATGCTGGCCGGCGGCACCGCCACACTGCCCGGCCTGAAAGACCGCGTCACCGACCTCACCGGTTTTGCCTCGATGGTGGTCAACCCCTTCGACGGCATGAAGGTCGGCTCGGGGGTGCGCGAGGCCAAGGTGCGCAAAGAGTCGCCGTCCTACCTCACCGCCTGCGGCCTGGCGATGCGGAGGTTTCTGCCGTGATCCTGATCAACCTGCTGCCGCACCGCGAGGAGCGGCGGCGCCAGCGCAAACGGCTGTTTTTTGTCGGCCTGGGCGTGGCCGCTGCGGGCGGCGTGGTGGTGGCGTTGATGTGGTTCGGTGCAGTGCAGCAACTCACCCAGATCCAGCAGGCGCGCAACACTTTTCTGCGCACCGAGATCGGCCGGCTGGAGGGCCAGATCAAGGACATCGCCAGCCTGCGCACCGAGATCGAGGGCCTCAAGGCCCGCCAGCGTGCGGTCGAAGACCTGCAGCTCAACCGCAACGTGCCGGTGCACCTGCTGGATGAGCTGGTGCGCATGACCCCGGAAGGCGTCTACCTCACCAGCATCAAGCAGACCGACGGCGTGGTGCTGGTCAGCGGTGTGGCCCAGACCAACGAGCGGGTGTCCGAGTTTCTGCGCATCGCGCAGACCGACTCGCCCTGGCTGGACCGGATGGAGCTGGTCGAGATCAAGGCCATCACCCAGCCGGTGACCCCGGGCGCGCGTGAGCAACGCCGCCTGTATGAGTTTTCGCTTCGCGTGTCGATCAAGCTGCCCGGCGTGGCGGCATCGGCGCCGGGTGCCGCGGGTGGTGCGGGTGGCGCGGGTGTGGCGGCAGGCGCGGCGTCCGGCCCAGGCCGCGCCGCCAGCGCGCCCGTCAACCGCCAGCCTGCCTGAGGACACGGCCATGGTCAACAACACCACGCGCCCGATGACTATCGATGTGGCCACCGCGTTCGACCGCGCGTCGCTGCAGTTCAAGGGCCTCAACCCGCAAGAGCCCGGCCAGTGGCCGCTGTTGCCCAAGGTCTGCGCCTGGATCGCCGCCGCCGCAGCGGCCCTGGGCCTGGTGTGGTTCTTGTTGGTGTCGGGTGCGTCCGACCAGCTGGAGGTCGAACGCAAGTTGGAGCCTGGCCTTAAAGAAGACTACCGCGGCAAGCTGTCCCAGGCCGTCAACCTGTCAGAGCTGCGCAAGCAGAAACAGCAGGTGCAGGAATACGTCACCCAGCTGGAGCGCCAGCTGCCCGGCAAGGCCGAGATGGACGCACTGCTGTCGGACATCAACCAGGCCGGCATCGGCCGCGGCCTGCAGTTCGAGCTGTTCCGCCCCGGCCAGGTCGAGTTGAAGGACTACTACGCGGTGCTGCCGATCGCTTTGCGCGTGACCGGCAAGTTCCACGACATCGGCGCCTTCACCGCCGACGTGGCCAACCTGTCGCGCATCGTCACGCTGCACAACCTCAGCATCGCGCCGGTGGCCAAGGATGCCAGTGGCAACCTGGCGATGGACGCGGTGGCGCGCACCTACCGCTACCTCGACACGACCGAGCTGGCGGACGTGCGCAAGGCGCGCCTGGAGGCCGAAGCCAAGGTCAAGGGGCCGCGCAAGTGAGCCGCCAAGCCCTGACGTTCTACCTGACGCTGTGCATGACACTGGGTGTTGCCGGCCTGCTGGCCGGCTGCGAGGCCGAGAACCAGGAGCTGCAGGCCTGGATGGAGCAGCAGCGCCGCGAGGTGCGGCCCCAGGTGCAGCCGCTGGCTGCGCCCAAGAAGTTCGACCCGGTGCCCTATGCCAATGCGCTGAAGG
The DNA here is from genome assembly GCA_038316145.1 of Burkholderiales bacterium. GTDB lineage: Bacteria > Pseudomonadota > Gammaproteobacteria > Burkholderiales > Burkholderiaceae_C > Pseudaquabacterium. Next base: position 6,173 of record JBBQAH010000123.1, on the reverse strand, counting down.
CCGACCCGTTTTCGACCCAGAAGCTCAGCGTGGCGATCAAGCAAGAGACCAAGCAGCCCAACTCGCTGCTGGCCGCCGAGCTGAACCGCCGCAAAGAGCCGCTGGAGTCGTTTCCGCTCGACACCATGACGATGGTGGGCAGCGTGAGCAAGGCCGGGCGGCCGTTTGCGCTGCTCAAGGTCGATGCACTGCTCTACCAGGTCAAGCCGGGTGACTATCTTGGCCAGAATTACGGCCGCATCACGCGCATCACCGAGACCGAAGTGGCCCTGCGCGAAATCGTGCAGGACGCCGTCGGCGAATGGACCGAGCGACCCGCCTCGCTGCAGTTGCAAGAGCGGGCACAGGAGAAGGCGCGATGAACAATCCGCAGGAGACAACAACCATGTTGAAGTGGCGCGTCCGGCTTGCCGCCCTGGTGCTGGCCTGGGCCGTGCCCGCGATCGCCCTGGCCGAGATTTCGATCCTGGGTGTCACCAGCACCCAGCAGGCGGGCGCCGACGTGGTGCGCATCGAGCTGTCCGAGCCGCTGGCGGCGGTGCCCACCGGGTTCTCGGTACAGACGCCGCCGCGTGTGGCGATCGACCTGCCGGGTGTGGCCAACGGCGTGGGCAGATCGGTGATCGACATCAACCAGGGCAATTTGCGCTCGGTGGCCATCGCCCAGTCCGGTGAACGCACCCGCCTGGTGCTCAACCTGCGCCAGCCGGCCAATTACAGGACCGAGCTGCAAGGCAAGGCCCTGGTGGTGGTGCTGGACAACGCCAGCGCGCCGTCGGTGGCCGCCACCACCGGTGAGGCGCTGCACTTTGCCACGCCGCAAAACACCGACCGGCTGCCGCTGCGCGACATCGACTTCCGCCGCGGCACGGACGGCGCCGGCCGGGTGATCGTCTCGCTGGCCAGCACGCAAGTGGGTGTGGACATCCGCCAGCAAGGCCAGAGCCTGGTGATCGAGTTCTTGCGCTCCAGCCTGCCCGAGACCCTGCGCCGGCGTCTGGACGTGGCCGACTTCGGCACCCCGATCCAGAGCGTGTCCACCTTCCAGAGTGGTGAGCGGGTGCGCATGGTGATCGAGCCCAAGGGCAACTGGGAGCACAGCGCCTACCAGAGCGACAACCAGTTTGTGCTGGAGGTGCGACCGCTGAAAGTCGACCCGAACAAGCTGACCCAGGGCGCCGGCTTCTCGGGCGAGAAGCTGTCGCTGAACTTCCAGAACATCGAAGTGCGTGCCCTGCTGCAGGTGATCGCCGACTTCACCAACTTCAACGTCGTCACCAGCGACACCGTGACCGGCAGCGTCACGCTGCGCCTGAAGGACGTGCCCTGGGACCAGGCGCTGGACATCATCATGCAGAGCAAGGGACTGGGCGTGCGCAAAAACGGCAACGTGCTGTGGATCGCGCCCAAGGACGAGCTGGCGGCCAAAGAGCAGCTGGAGCTTGAATCGAAGAAAAAGATCGCCGAGCTCGAGCCGGTGCGCACCCAGTCGTTTCAGCTCAACTACGCCCGGGCCGACGACGTGGCGCGGGGCTTGTCCGGCCAGACCGGCGGCGGCGGGCAAGGCGCAGCGGGCGGCAGTGCTGGCAGCAGCGCGGGCGGCAGTTCGTCAGGCAGCAGCGCGGGCGGTGCGGGCGGCGGGTCAACCCAGGCCCAGCGCATCCTGTCACCGCGCGGCAGCGTGATTTTCGAGGCGCGCACCAACCAGCTGTTTGTCACCGACATCCCGAGCAAGCTTGAAGAAGTGCAGGTGCTGATCGGCAAGATCGACATCCCGGTGCGCCAGGTGCTGATCGAGGCCCGCATCGTCGAGGCCGACGACAAGTTTGGCCGCACCCTGGGCATCAAGCTGGGCGCGTCCGACCTGCGCGGCATCCAGGGTGGCATCCCGGGTTATTCGCTCAGCAACGGCAACTACGTGACCGTCGGCGGCAATGCCGCCGGCGTGGCCAACCAGACGCTGCAGACCGGCCTGACCGGCACCGCCGCACAGGCCGCGGCCTATGCCAACAGCAACTTCGTCAACCTGCCGGCCAACACCATCAGCTCGGTCTTTGGCGGGCAGTCGCTGCCCAGTTTTGCGTTGTCGTTGTTCAGCCCGGCGGCCAACCGCTTCCTGAACCTGGAGCTTTCGGCCCTGGAGGCCGAAGGCAAGGGCAAGATCATCAGCAGCCCGCGGGTCATCACCGCCGACCAGAACAAGGCCATCATCGAGCAGGGCACCGAGCTGCCCTACCAGGTGGCCACATCCAGCGGCGCCACGTCGATCCAGTTCCGCAAGGCCAACTTGAAGCTCGAAGTCAAGCCGCAGATCACGCCCGAGGGCAGCGTGATCATGGTGCTCGACATCAACAAGGACAGCGTCGGCCAGTCCACGCCGCAAGGTTTTGCGATCGATACCAAGCATGTGCAGACCGAGGTGCTGGTGGAGAACGGCGGCACCGTGGTGATCGGCGGCATCTTTACCCAGACCGAGAGCAACGAGGTCAACAAGGTGCCGCTGCTGGGCGATGTGCCTTATGTCGGCGCGCTGTTTCGCAACACCACCAAGACCGCGGTCAAGACCGAATTGCTGATTTTCATCACGCCCAAGATCGTGACCGACCGCGCCGCAGCGCGTTGACTGGCGCCAAGATCAGCGCCTTGCCCGATTGGGAGTTTTTGACATGAGTTTTATGACGATCAAGACCTGGCTGGCCGGGTTGTGTGTGCTGGCGCTGGTGGGGTGTGGCGGCGGTGGGGGCAGCGATGCGGGCGGAACGCCGGTGCTGGGCGGCGACACCACCACGGGTGCCACGGTCGTTGTGTCCTTGTCATCAGCGGTCCTGACGGCCGCCAGCCCTGCTACCGTGACCGTGACCTTGCGCGACAACAAGGGCAATCCCGTGGCTGGCAAGGTGGTTGATCTGAAGACCCCACGCGGTGGGCTGGCCACGCTGAGCGTGGCCTCTGTCGTCACCGACGCGGCGGGTACGGGCACGGCCACACTGTCAGCCGCCGCAGGTGGGTTGTCCGGTGCCGACGAGGTCGTGGCGGTGGCCAATCTGGGCACCACTACCGTGCAGGGCGGCGTCAGCTTCTCGGTCACCGGCAGCGTGCCCACGATTGGGCTGACGATCAGCTCCACCACGCTGCGGGCGTCCACTGGTGCCGTCACGCTGCGCGCCGTACTCAAGGATGCTGCCGGCAAACTGCTGAGCAATCAGTCGGTAGGTTTTTCGACCGCCGCGGGCCTGGTGACCTTGTCGGCACCGTCGGCCGTCACCGATGGCTTCGGGACTGCATCGGTCTCGGTCATAGCGGCCAGCGGCAGCGCGGCAGGAGCGGACGTCCTCATGGCCACGGCCACGGTGGCGGGCGCCGCCATTCAAAGCAGCCTGTCTGTCCAGGTCATCGCGGACACGCTGTCGGTATCGATCAGCGCCAGCAGCTCCAATGTGTCGGCCACCGCGCCGGCCACCCTGTCGATCCTGGTCAAGGATGCATCCGGCGCCAATGCGCCGGTGGGCACGGTGGTCAAGGTGGCTTCTTCATTCGGGCTGACCGCATTTGATGCCACCACCGCGTCCACCGACATCAACGGTGTGGCCAAGGTGATCGTTACGCCCAAGACCAACACCAGCAACGGCGCAGACCAGATCGTGGCCACGGTCACGGTGGGCAGCGTGGACATCACGGCCAAGACAGTGGTGCAGGTGACGTCGGCAAGTTCGTCCTCGGCACCACCGGTGTTGCAGTCGTCGCTGTCATCGACCTCGATCAGTTCAGCCTCGCCGGCGACCGTGACGGCCACGCTGACCGACGGCAAAGGCGCGCCGGTGGCCGGGCAGGTGGTGACGTTCACGGTGGTGCGCGGGCTGGCCAAAACCAACGTGGGCACGGCACTGACCGACGCCTCGGGTAACGCAGTGGTGATCCTGTCGCCAGCAAGTTCAACCGTGGCGGGTGCCGACGAGGTCACGGCGTCAGCCAGTTTGAGTGGCACGACGCTGCAAAGCACCAAGGGCTTCCAGGTCCAGGCGACCAATGTGACGCTGTCCAGTTTCACGTCAGCCGTAGCCAATCTCGGCGCTTATGGTCAAACCACGCTGACCGTGGGTATCGCCGGCGCGTCTGTGGGCTCGCCGGTCAACGTCAACGTGACCTCGTCGTGTGTCAGCCAGGGCAAGGCCACGTTGTCGCCGGCTACGTTCACGGCGACCAGCGCCACGGTGGACCTGCAATACAAGGACAACGGCTGTGGCGCGATCCAGGCCAACGACAAGCTGCAGGCAACCATTGTCGGCGCGGCCAGCAATGTCACGCTGGATCTTCCTATCTCGGTGCCCAGCGCGTCCAGCTTGGCGTTTGTATCGGCCGCGCCAGAGATTATCTATATCAAGGCATCGGGATTCACCGAAACCTCTACCCTGACCTTTGAGGTGCGTGACGGGGCGGGCAATACCTTGCCAAACCGCAGCGTGATTCTCTCGTTGCTGACCCTGAGCGGCGGCGTCACGATGGAAGGCGGTATTGCCGATGTCACGCAGGTCTCGGACGCCGCGGGGCGAGTGACGGTGCGTGTCAACTCAGGGACTGTGCCGACGCCGATCCGGGTGTCCGCCAAGCTCAAGGACACGCCCACGATTGCGACGGTTTCGAGCAACCTGAGCGTGGCTGTCGGCCTACCGTCGCAGCTCAATTTTTCGCTGTCTCAAACAGCGAAGAATATTGAGGGTTTCAATATTGACGGCACGCCAAACGGCTACAGCATCATTGCGTCGGACCGCAGCGGCAACCCGGTACCGGCTGGCACATCCATCAATTTTGTGACCGAAGGCGGTCAGGTCGAACCCATCAAGCAGATACAGTTGATTGGCGGGCTGGCCCGGGCCACAGCCGGTTTCGTTTCGGCTGATCCTCGCCCGGCGGATGGGCGCGTCACGGTGACGGCGTTTTCATTGGGCGAAGAATCATTCATTGATCAGAACGGCAACAACCGCTATGACATCGGTGAGCCGTTCCAGGATTTGGGCGATGTCTTCAAGGACCGTATCTTTGACGGCGTTTATGACGCTGGTGTCGATGAGTTTTTGCCGACGAATATTTCCAATTCATCGCTCTGTACTGCCGCCAATGCTGCGTCCGGCGCCACGCCGGCGACGTCCGCGCTGCTCGCACTGAACGCCAGTATCCCCAGCGTGCCGGGCACGTGTGACAGCACCTGGAGCGGGGCCGGCAAGGTCTACGTTCGCCGCGCGGCCGAAACCGTGCTTTCGACCTCCCCCGCGCGTGCGCTCTGGTCCAGCAAGAGTGGTCTCGACGCCAGTTGCGGCACGCTGACGCTGCAGACTGGGCCGCAGCCGACTACTTTTGCGGTTTTCACTCCCGTTCAGGGTGGCCAGACGTGGTTCGGCAACGGCTCAGCCTCCCTGACCTTGCCCTTCATCGTGGCTGACGCCAATACCTTCCCGGCGTTGGGTCCGAACAATACGGTTGGCCGCCTCAACCCGATGGCCGCCGGCACGACGATTTCAGCGTCGACGCCGACCACCGGGTTGAAGGTGGTGTTGGGCGGCGGATCGCCTGTGCCCAGCACGACAGAAGCGACCTTGGGCGCCGTGGGTGTCACCTTCGACACCGTCTCGGCCGGCGTGGTATTCGTGACCTTCACGTCCCCCAGCGGCCTTGGCACTACCTACGCAATTAACGTCAGGCAAAACAGCACCACGGCGCCAGCCAAGCCGAATAACTGTCCTCCGTGACGTCCGTGGCCAGGCCGATCGCCCTGGTCGGCATGCCCGGCAGCGGCAAGTCCACCGTCGGCCGCCATCTGGCGCGCCTGCTGGGCTGGCGTTTCATCGACAGCGACCATGAGATCGAGCGCCAGATCGGCGGCTCGATCCGGGCCTACTTCGAGCAGCACGGCGAGGCCGCTTTCCGCGACTTGGAGCAGCAATCCATTGCCGACCTGTGTCAGCAGACCGGTGCGGTGCTGGCCACCGGCGGGGGTGCGGTGCTGCGAGAGGCCAATCGGCAGGCCCTGAAGACAGGCTGCGAGGTGGTCTACCTGCGGTCCACGCCCGAGGAGTTGTTCCGCCGCCTGCGCCACGACACCCAGCGTCCGCTGCTGCAGGTCAAGGACCCGCTGCGCCGCTTGCGCGACCTCTACCGCGAGCGTGACCCGCTGTACC
>JBBQAH010000128.1:0-9105 GCA_038316145.1 Burkholderiales bacterium | reverse complement strand
GAGGAATCGCGCTTCGTGCTGGCGCTAAAGCGTGGCACGGGCGACACCGCCCGCGCGCTGCTGCTGGCGCAGCAGAACTTCGCCGAGCAGCGTGAGCCGGCCGACGCCCGCATCCTGCTGGAGGCCGCGTTGGCCGCGCGCCAGCCCGCTGCCGCCCGGCCGGCGCTGGACTGGATGGCCGCCAACCGGGTGGAGAGCGTGGTGCTGCACAGCCTGGCTGCCAAGCTGAGGGCGCTGCAATGAGCCTGGCCGGCCACCGGTTCTCGAAGCCGGCCACGCGTCAGGCGAAAGGCGAAAACACCGCCGTGCGAAGCAGCGAGGTTGCCCGATGAGCCGCGCTGCCCGGTGGATCTGGCGCTGCCTGGCCCTGGCGCTGCTGGCCGGTGCGGCGCAGGCCCACAAACCCTCCGACAGCTACCTGACGTTGACCGTGCAGGACGGCCAGCTGCGTGGCCAATGGGACATCGCGCTGCGTGACCTGGACCTGGCCGTGGGGCTGGACGCCGATGGCGACGGCCGCATCACCTGGGGCGAGCTGCGCGCCCAGCATGGGGCAATCGCCGCCTACGCCACGGCCCGGCTGCAAGTGCAGGCCGACGGCCGGCCCTGCACGCTGGCGGTGGGCACGCAGCAGGTGGACGAGCACACCGACGGCGCCTACAGCGTGCTGCCGTTGCAGCTGGCCTGCGCGGTGGCGGCGCCCCAGGGCTTGAGCCTGCGCTACACCCTGCTGGCCGACCTGGACCCGCAGCACCGCGGCCTGCTGAACCTGACGGTGGAGGGCGCCAGCCGCGCCGCCATCCTGGGTCCGCACGCGCCGCTGCAGACCTTCACGCTGGCCAGCATCAGCCGCTGGCAGGCCTTTGCGGCCTATGTGCAAGAGGGCGTGTGGCACATCTGGATCGGCTTCGACCACATCCTGTTCCTGCTCTCCCTTTTGCTGCCGGCGGTGGGCTTGTGGGCCGGGCGGCGCTGGCAGCCGGTGCACCGGTTCGGCCAGGCGGTGGTGGAGGTGCTGAAAGTGGTCACCGCCTTCACGTTGGCGCATTCGATCACGCTGTCGCTGGCGGTGCTGGGCCTGGTGTCGCTGCCGTCGCGGGTGGTGGAGTCGTCGATCGCCGCCAGCGTGGTGCTGGCCGCGCTGAACAACGTCTGGCCGGTGTTCCACGGCCGGCGCTGGATGGTGGCCTTTGCCTTCGGCCTGCTGCACGGCTTCGGCTTTGCCAGCGTGCTGAAAGACCTGGGCCTGCCGCAGGGCGCGCTGGCGGTGGCGTTGGCCGGCTTCAACGTGGGGGTCGAACTGGGCCAGCTGGCCATCGTGGCGGCCTTTCTGCCGCTGGCCTATGCGCTGCGGCGCAGCTGGTTTTATCGCCGCGCGGTGCTGGTGGGCGGCTCGCTGCTGATCGCCGTGCTGGCCGGCGTGTGGCTGGCCGAGCGGGCGCTGGATCTGAAGCTGATGCCGTTCTGAACTGAAGGGCGGCTCAGCGCTTGAGCGTTTTTCGTAGCGAGCATTCGGCCAACGACGCATGGCGGCTGCGCATTAGAAAACGAAGTTTCGGCGAAGCCAAAAATCTCGAGCGCTCAGCGCAGGCTGAAGCTGAGCGTCACAAAGCGGCTGTCCCAGGCGTCGGGCGTGTCGGCCGCCAGCCGCAGGTCGATGGCACGCAGCAACCAGCGGCCGGCCGGCGGCCGCGGCAGCGTGATACGGCCGGCGGCATCGGTCTGCAGCCAGGTGCCGGGTGTCGGCTGGTCGGCGTTGACCAGTTCCACCGCCAGCGCCGGCAGCGGCTGGCCGTCGCGCAGCACCTGCAGTTGCAGCTGCCGTTGCAGGCCACCAGCGGTATCGGCCACGGTCTCGGCCAGCAGCATGTCCATGCCCAGCGGCGCGGGCTGGGCCGCGGCCGGGCCGATGTCGCCGGCCGGGCCGGGCAGCGCGATGCGGGCATGTTTGGTATAGCGTTCCTGCCAGGGGCGGCCACGGGCCTGCATGCCGGCCCAGGCCGCCAGCAGGGCCGGCGGCGGACGCACCTCGTCCAGGTAGGCCGGCACCTTGTCGGTCGGCACCGTCAGGTCGAACGGCGTGAGCTGCAACCAGCAGCTCTCGGCCGCTGCGCCGGTGCGCAGCAGCAGGCTGTTGGGCAGGCTGCGCAGGGCGTCCAGTGGCTGCCGCCTGCCCGCTGCACCAGCGCAGCCGCGATTGACCAGGTAGTGCGGGTCGATGCCCACCTCATACACCGGAAACCGGTTGCCGGTGCCCAGCAACAGCAGGCCGGCTGCGCCACTTCGGGGCACAGGCTGCAGCCAGCTGTCATGGGCGCCGGCTGGTGCGGCAGCCGCCAGGCCGAGCAGGGCCAGCAGGCCGGCGGCCAGGCGGCGGGGCGATGCATTGCGGAAAGCTGTCATGCCCGCAGCATACCCAGGGCTCACACGTTCGAGCCCTCGAAGATCGGGCCGAAGCGCACCCAGCGCCTGCCGTCGAAGCGTTGCATCTGCATCTGCTTGAGCGGGCGGTGGTCGGTGGGGCTGGTGTTGAGGCGGATGCCGGGCAGCAGGATGGGGTTCTCCAGGTCCTTCAAGTTGTTGGCCTGCGCCATGATCGACCGGCGCGAGAAGTCACCGTTGCACTGCTGCAGCACCCGCGTCATCACCATCGCCGTCATGTAGCCGTAGGCGTTGTAGAAGTCATCGGGGTTGCCCTCGGGGAACCACTTGGCCATGAACGCCTTGTAGCCCTTGATGCCGGGGTCATCGGCCAGACCGGGGTCGCTGGGGTCCTTGGCGTACACGGTGCTCTGGGCGGGGTTGAAGCCGTCACCGTAGAAGATGAACGTGATCTTCCGTCCGGCCACGCCGCCCTGGTCATTGATCATCTTGAAGAAGGCCGCCTGCGCGCGGGCGATGGTGCCCAGCGCGGACACCGGGCCCGACAGCGAGGTGGTGTTGCCGATGCGGATTTCGGTGGCGCTGACGCCGGGCTGGGCCTGCGCACTGGCGCGCTGGGGCAGCACCAGCAGCGCGCCCACGGCCGAGGCCGCTGCGGCGCCCAGGACAGCGCGCCGGCCACTGGAGTCAAGCGGACAGGGCATCGCCGGCGCAATCACGGCTTGAAGACGGATCTTGTGGGGACATGGCGGGGCTCCAGTGGGGTGGCGGGCGCCCAGCCGGGCGACCTGCAGCAAGTTAAACCAGAACCCCTGGCCGCCACAATAGAGAGCGGCATCACTTGCGGCGAGTTGCTGCACCGTTCGCCTTGTGCTTTCTGAGCACCCCAGACGACCCCGCCGATGGGCTGTCAACGGCCCAAAAACAGGTCTGAAATGCCTGTCTTCGGGCTCCCGGTTGGCGCAGGGACAAGCAGTCCGGGCCGACGCGGGTCGCGGCCGCCCGGTGCGTGGGCTAAAGTCCGCCGTGCTTGCCCATGCCGCCACGAGATCCCACCATGGCCCCCCATGTCGAGTTGCTGATCATCGATGCACAGAACGACTTCTGCGATCTGCCGCCGGCCTTTTGCCCGGTCGACGCCCGCAGCGGCCAGCGCCTGACGCCGGCGCTGCCGGTGCCCGGCGCCCATGCCGACCTGGAGCGGCTGGCAGGGTTCATCGGTGCCGCGCACCCGCACATCGCCGGCATCACGGTCACGCTCGACTCGCACCACCGCCACGACATCGCCCACCCGCCGTACTGGCGCACCGGCGCCGGCGGTCCGGTGGCGCCGTTCACGCCCATCACCGCTGCCCAGGTGCGCGCCGGCGAGTTCCGGCCCGCGGTGGCGGCCGAGACCGGGCGCACGCTGGCCTACCTGGACGCGCTGGAGGCTGCCAATCGCTACACCCTGATGGTCTGGCCGCTGCATTGCCAAATGGGCAGTTGGGGCCACGGCCTGCATGCCGACGTGCTGGCCGCCTGCAACGCCTGGGAAGACGGCCACAACGCGCCGGTGCGGGTGGTCAACAAGGGCAGCTTCCCGTGGTCGGAGCATTACAGCGCGCTGCAGGCCGAGGTGCCCGATGCCGCCGATCCGTCCACCGCGATGAACCAGGCGCTGCTCGACCGCCTGGACCGGGCCGAGACCCTGCTGATCGCCGGCCAGGCCAGCAGCCATTGCGTCAAGGCCACGGTGGAGCACCTGCTGGCGCACCTGCCGTCGGGCCGACCCGAGCGTCTGCTGCTGCTGACCGACTGCATGAGCCCGGTCAGTGGGTTCGAGGCGCAGGCCGAGGCCTTCCTCGACACGGTGCGGGCGCTGGGCGTGCGCACCCTGGGGCATGGCCAGGCTTGGGCGGCGTTACAGCGGGCAGCATGAGCCGCGCGTCCGACCCCCGGACGGGCAGCGCAGCCGAGAGACCTGCGCGCGGCCCGGTGCTGGATGTCGATGGCTTCCCGGCAGGTTGGCCTTGACGTCCTGACCGGCCCTGCGGCGGGGCACCGGCCTGAGATCAGCGCTGGATCAAGCTGGCAAACGCCCGACTCATCGAGGCCACCGGGCAACGATGAACACGCGAATGTCCTTGCGCTGGGTGCCGTGCCGCTCGACGGCCTGGATCTCGAGCCCGTGCCGCTGAAAGGTCGCCTGCAGTTGCGCCGCAGTGAAGATCAGCACGTCGGGCGCCTTGCCCAAGGCGCGCATCAGCGGCACGACCAGGCGCGGAATCAGCGGATTCATCTCGGCCAGGCAGGGCGTCTTCGAGATGAACAGCCCCCCTGGCTTGAGCGTAGGCAGGATCGCCTGGAGCGCAAGGTCCAGATTCGAGACAAGGTGCAACACGTTGAACGCCAGCACGGCGTCGTGGCTATCGCCATACAGCGCGGGCGTCTCGGCGTCGATCACCCCGAACCGCAGTTGCGGCAACGGCTGCGACTGCGACGCCAGCTTCTCGCGGGCAATGGCGATCATCTCGGGCGACACGTCGGTGGCCAGCATCCGCCGTGTGGATGCCGCCAGCCTCAGCGCGGTGGTGCCCGTGCCGCAGCCGATCTCCAGCACCGACTGTTCTGGCGACAACAAGGCCTGCACCCGCCGCAAGGTGGCCTCGTAGCCGGCCAGGTCGGCGATCGGATCGGCAGCGTACTTCCGGGCCACCCGGTTCCAGAAGCGGGCCTTGGCGGCCGCCGCCACCGTGTCGGCCGGGGTCGTGGCAGGGCGTGAGGTGGGGGCTGAGTGCATCATGGTCAGGGCGGCGAGAGGCTGCGCGCAAGAATGGAAAACAGCATGCTATCCATGCGTTGCGCGTCTGACATCGCTGAGAATTGCAGACCACTCATGCATCGGCGTATGGATCAACTCGATTGGAACCAGCTCAAGGCCTTTCTCGAGACGGCAGAGGCCGGCTCCTTGTCGGCAGCTGCCCGCAAGCTCGGCTTGACGCAGCCCACGCTGAGCCGACAGGTGGCGGCCATCGAGAGACAACTGGGTGTGACGCTGTTTGAGCGGGTCGGCAAAGCCATGGCCCTGACCGGCACCGGGCTGGCCTTGCTGGACCACGCGCGCGTCATGGGTGCGGCTGCCGAGGACCTGCGAATGGCCGCCACCGGGCAGTCGCAGGCGGTCGATGGTGTGGTCTGCATCTCGGCCAGCGAAGCCGTGGCAGCCTACCTGTTGCCCGGTGTGCTGTCCCGGCTGCGTCAGCAGGCGCCGGGCATCGTCATCGACCTCGTCGCGTCGGACGCGCTGAGCGATCTGCGGCGCCGTGAAGCCGACATCGCCATCCGCCACGTCAGGCCCGAACAGCCGGATCTCATCGGGCGCTGGATTCGCGAGGCCAGCGCCAGTTTTTATGCGTCTAAGGCGTGGGTGGCCCGGCATGGACATCCGCGCACGCCCGGCGACGCTGCGCGACACGGCTTTGTCGGCTCGGATCGATCGGGCCGCTACCTGGAGATGCTGCGACAGCACGGGCTGCCGCTAGAGACGGCCAACTTCGTTTGTTATGCGGAGAACTCCGCGTCGAACTGGTCGCTGGTGCGCCAAGGCTTGGGCATCGGCGCGATGATGGACGACATCGCGCGCGACATGCCCGACGTGGTCCGTGTGCTTGATGACGTGCCGCCGGTGCACTTTCCGATCTGGCTCGTGACCCACCGCGAGCTGCGCACTGCAAGGCGTATCCGGATGGTGTTCGACCTGCTTGCCGACGCGCTGGGGGCTGGGCCGGAGGCCGCGAGCACACTCGACACCACGGGTTAGCAAACCAGCTTCGGCATGGGCATGCGGCCAGTTCGGTGGGGCGCCAGGAGCCTCACGCTCGCGCGTCTCGCTGCCACCGCAGCCTTGTCGCCCTGTCGCCCTGTCGCCCTGCCGCCCTGCCGCCGCGCCGCCGCGCCGCCGTGCCGCTGCTCTGCCGGGTGGCCGCGGCGGCCCTCGGTCGATTGCAGCGCTTCAACACGCGGACGAGAGAATGTCGCACCCCGTCCCCCTGACACCCGTGCGCGGCGACCGCACGACTGGCCGCCGGTATTGACGGGGTCCACCCAGACAAATGCCCCACACAACCGTATGTCCAACCCGTCAGCCTGAACCTGGCGCTGGCCTACTCGGCAGCGGCAGGCCCGTGGCCCGACATCTCGGCGCCGGCGTGCGGCGCCAGCCGCAGGTAAAACACCAGCGACAGCAGCGACAGCAGGCCGACCGCCACAAAGGCCCGGCCAAAGTCCAGCGCCAGCAGCTGGCTGCGGGCGTCGGCCGTGCGCGATGTCTCCAGCAACATCGCCGCCAGCGCCACGCCCGCGGCCAGCGACAGCTGCTGCACGACGCCGACAAACGAGGTGGCGCGGCTCATCTGCTCACCGTGGATATCGGCATAACCCAACGTGTTCAGGCTGGTGAACTGCAGCGAGCGAAAAAAGCCGCCGACCAGCAGCACGGTGATGATCACCGCGTGCGGCGTGGCGGCCGAAAACAGCGCGCAGGCCGCCAGCAGCGCGCTGCTGATCACGGCGTTGAAACACAGCACCAGCTTGAAGCCGTAGCGCCGCAGGATCGGCGAGGCGGTGAGCTTCATCGTCACCGCACCGACCGCCGACGCAAAGGTCAACGAGCCCGAGGCAAAGGCCGACAGACCGAAGCCGACCTGCAGCATCAGCGGCAGCAAAAAGGGGATGGCGCCGACCGACAGCCGGAACAGCACCCCACCCAGCAGCGTGATGCGGAAGCTGGCGATGCGCAGCAGGTCCAGGTCGATGATCGGGTGCGCGGTGCGGCGGGCGTGCCAGACGTAGAGCGCCAGCAGCGCCGCACCGGCGACCATCATGCCGACCGCCAGCGCAGGATTGCCAGCCCGGCTGCCGGTCAGCGTCAGGCCGAAGATCAGCAGCGACAGGCCCAGCCCGGTCAGCACAAAACCACGCCCGTCCAGCGCCCGCAGCACGTCGGCCCGCACCTGCGGCACCAGCCGCACCGCCAGCGCCAGGCCGGCCAGGCCCACCGGCACGTTGAGCCAGAAGATGCCGCGCCAGTGGAAATACGTGGTGATGAAGCCGCCGACCGGCGGGCCCAGGATCGGTGCCATCAGCGTGGGGATGCTGAGCCAGGCCATCGCCGAGACCATCTCGCGTTTGGGGATCACCCGCAGCAGGATCAGCCGGCCCACCGGCAGCATCATGGCGCCGCCCAGGCCTTGGCAAAAACGGCCGGCAATCAGGCTGTGCAGGTCGCCCGCCAGCGCGCAGGCCACCGACGCGGCGGTGAACACCGCAATCGACGTGGCAAACACCGTCTTGGCGCCGTAGCGGTCGGCGCACCAGCCGCTGACCGGGATGAAGATCGCCAGCGCCACGTAGTAGGCGGTGAAGGCCAGCTTGAGCGCCAGCGGATCGACCTGCAGGTCGGCGGCCATGGCCGCCAGCGAGGTGGCGATCACCGTGCTGACCAGCGCCTCCATGAACAGCGCCGAGGCCACCACCAGGGTGAGCGCGCGGGTGGAGGCGATGGGCGCGGCGTTCACCCCTTCAACCAGACATCGACACCATCGCGTCCGCGATCAGATGGGCCAGCAGCGCCAGCACCGGGCCCGGCACACCGACAACGGGCGCGGTGAATCAAGTTTCGCTCGCCGCAGCCTGCGCATGCGGCCCAACGCCCAACGCCTTGGCAACCTTGAGCACGGTGGCGAAGCTCGGGTTCCCGTCAGCGCTGAGCGATCGGTACAGACTTTCGCGGCTCAGAACTGTGTCCGTGGCTACCTGGTACATGCCCGTGGCCCTGGCAATGTCGCCCAGCGCGCGGGCGCTGGCAGCGATGTCTTCAGGCGCATCGGCCAGCCAGGCGTCCAGACAGGTGGCCATCTTTTCGGGTGTGCGCAGATGTTTTGCCACGTCATAAGCCGTGGACTTGGTCTTTGCCGCCTTGTTCGCGCCGGCCGGTACTTGGGCCATATCCGCTATTCCTGAAAGTTTTGATTGAGAGAGAGGACTCTGGCAATTTGGTACTCATTTGTCTTTTCGGCGCTCAAGTTCAAATGGTAGCCCAAGAGCTGCAACAGAGAAGCGTTGGTTCCCATGGCTTGCGGCAGTCACTTGGGTTTTGGCGAAGCAGGTTGGTCGGTTGGCGCGAAGGCCCTTTGGCAGCAGTGGCGCAGTCTCTTGCCGGCGCCGTGCGATGTGCATTTGGCGGGGCTGCTGGGCAGTTTGCCGCTGAGAAGGAGTTGGCCGGTAGCCTTACGCCCGGATCTGCTTCAAGATTTGCAGGCCAAGTCTGAATCCCATCGAATTCGGGGCTGGACAGTTAGGGTCAATACCGTGACCCGGTGGAAAAAATATTTGTCTTAATCCCCTTGAATGCGAGGCTGATCAGTAGGAACAACAGGAACGTGGACCGGAAGGTCGCCGAGGTTCTCAATCCCCTCGAATTCGGGGCTGATCAGTTGGGTTCCGCCGCATGGGACGCCGCTCGGGCCGCCGCTATCTTAATCCCATCGAATTCGGGGCTGATCATTTGGCTTTTGCTACCAGGCCGGCGGCCCGCTCGATGCGTCTTAATCCCCTCGAATTCGGGGCTGATCAGTTGGCGCACCGGCGACTGTAACCAGGGCAGGCTCTGCACTGTCTTAATCCCCTCGAATTCGGGGCTGATCAGTTGGCCACGACGAAACGCGACGCTATCGAGTGCGC
>JBBQAH010000550.1:0-1868 GCA_038316145.1 Burkholderiales bacterium | reverse complement strand
TTCTCCGCGGGGCTGGGTACACGTTCCAGCGGACCCGCACCTGGTGCCCGACCGGGTCCGCCGTCCGCAAACGCATGGCCGGCGTCGCGACGGTCATCGATCCCGACACCGGTGCGAAAAAAAGCTAGGCCGGCAAACCTGACTGGATGAGCTTGTTTTCCAGGGCATTCAGGTACTCCTCCGGATTGCGGCGGAAGCGTCTTCGTTCGACCCGCCGCTGGCGTCGCACCTCCAACTCAGCACGAACACGCTTCCATTCGTCCCGATCTGCCACGGCCAAGTCCGACGAGGTCACCTCCCCCGTCCGCGTCGCCAAAGCGGCCGCCAAACGCACACTTCCGCGAAGCACGGTCCCCGGAGAGCCACCCTTGCGACCACTCGCGCGACGCTCGTGATAGCGGTGCGAACCAAACAACTGCTCCAGGTCGTTATTCGTCCGCGGCAGACCCGCCGTGTCGTAGCACGCAAACAAACCACGCCAGTAACTCCGACTCACTTTCACGAAGTGATCCACCGCACCTGTCAACTTGCCCGCCGAGGCACGATGACGCCGCATCGCTCCCAATAAGCCGCCCAACTTCTTGCGGATCACTGAACCCGATGTGCCTTCCATACCCAATATGTGGGCGGCCTGATGCAGCCACCCAAATGCCACCACAATCGCCGGCCAGAACTTGGCGGTCGCCTTCAACCCCTTCGCCACCGTACCCTTCAATTGTTGGAGTTCCTTCGGGATCCCCTTTTTTCCTCGACGCGGTCGAGGCTTTCTCCAATGGCCGACAATCGCTTGTGCAACTTCAACCCCGAGGCCTCCAACGGCGGACGACCGTCATCGGTCAATGCACTCCGGACGGCCGAGCAATATCCCTGGATCACTTCCGCCTCGGTATCCGTTCGTCCTTCGACCTGTCGCTCGATTTTTCGGATGCCACGCACCTTCTTCTTGAGTTCCTTCTTGGCGTGCCGATCCGCCTCGTAAATCAAGCGTCCGGCCTCACGCAAGTAGTGAAACTGGCACAGTTGGTAGGGCACATCAGGAAACGTCGCGGCCACCGCCTTGCGGATCGAATGTTGGCCATCGGATACGATCCCCGCAACCGTCACGGGGCAGGCCGCCTTCACCTTGCCGAGCAATGCAGCCAGGTCCTTGTTCCGAGCCGACAACAGGCTCTTGGCCAACAAAATCTCGCCGCTGAGGACGTCGCGAATGACCCAAAGAACTTCGTGTCCGACGTCCGGTTGGAGTCCATCGATGGCCAGGATCACACGTCCCTGTTGGGCCAGCCGTTTCTTGAGTCGGCGATCATCCGCGAGGGAGACGGCGAGGAGTTCGTCATATCGGTCGAGGAGATTGGTGACGGTCCGCTCGGACACGGCAACCTTGCGTCCAACAAGGTGGGTACGGATTTCGGGTACGGATCGATGTTCGGCGTACCGAAGTCGTCCGATGAGTGCGATGACATCGAGTCCGAACTCGTGTCGTGGGAGTGCGAATGATCCCTCGACTTCGGGTCGATAGGGCTTCTTGTGGGCCTTGCAAGTTGGGTGGTGGCAGCGGCGGATGGTGAGATTGAGGCGTGTCACGCCCGCGAGTGTGTGAAGGGTTCGACGGTTGGCGTAGTCCGCCCGCATGGGGCGACCGCAGTGTGGGCAGTCGGTCCGTTCGGGGGCGAGGTCGTGGGTGACGGTCGCTTCGGCGGTCTTGGCCTTCTTCACGGGTTGGTCTCCGAGGGCAACCCAAAGCCTATCAAAACCGCGACTTACGATCCAGTCAGGTTTGCCGGCCTTGAAAAAAATACAGCCCCAAATGTCAATGACGACCTGCTCGCCCAAGTGGGCACCGACAACCATGTACAAGCTAAACGACG
>JBBQAH010000343.1:0-1778 GCA_038316145.1 Burkholderiales bacterium | reverse complement strand
ACCTCGACTAAATTAATCGAGGTCAATGCAAGAAATATACGTCACAGTCGTTGAGCACGCAGATTTTAAAAAATACTTCACTTGTGCCACCACCAAAACCTTGCCATCATTTCGGAAAGAATTTTAAACTGTCATGCTTAGCGGTGTTTAGCTGGTAGAGGGATTTTGCCTAAGTGTGCATTGCTCGTGTTCGGGAAAAGTATGCATCCGCCACTTTGCGCTCGTGGCATATCTCACAGGCTGCAACGATCCCCAACTCCTTCACATCAATGGATATGGAAAACATTTTGCTAATTCACGGTGGAAACAAAAGTGGCTGGCAAGGGGATCCCTCGGATAGTGGGAGCAAAATTGTTCGCTCAATCTGACAGAAATGGCTGAGGAATGATAAGCCTACGGAGGCATGATGGATGCACAATTACGTAGGAAAATTTTGTTTCTTCTGATCTGACCGATGGAAAACCAGTTTATTCAACAACTTTATCTCCGATTTCGTTTTTGTTTGAATTATAAAATTAAAAAATCCCTTCTGCATCGTGCAAGTTGTTGGTTTAGGCGCTTGTGACAATTTCTTCGGTCGACCAAGCGTTCAAAGCAGAACATGCCAACCGCTTGCACACTTAGGCAAAATCCCTGTACAAGGACTGGAACCCAATTCCGGAAATTTTTTAAGCCTGCTTCTTCATTTCTGATCTGATTCAGCCCATTCTGGTCTTAATCGAACGGGAATAATTCAAGAAACATTTATAAACCTTGAAAAGTAAAGTTATCAAAGTTTAAATAACTAAAAACGTCGTCAAAATGTCACTCTCAAAAATCCTTCCCGTGTTTTTATTTCTGTTTGAGACGAACAATTCGATCATTTTCAAGATGAAAACTCCCCTCTTATTGGCTTCTGCGATTTTCTCAAATTTTTATCGTTCGATTTAGATCAGACTTGGCTGAATCAGTTGAGAACTGTAACAGTTATTCATATCCGGAATTGGGAGCCAAAACACGCTGTTCGGAATTGGGTTCCAGCCCTTGTACTGGTAGTACTTTGTAGTGGTTTGATTCTGTTCATTTTTCAGCTTGAGCTCACGTGCATGTGCTCATTGCAATGTTTGCATAAGCGAGAAGTTTTGATCGTGCATGGGTACTGGACTACCGGTAGACCATGCAGACAATAATATAATTGACAAAGGAATATGATATTTCAATCAGCATGACCGTACGTGAAACAACCAGTGTAGCGGACTCTATCAGGAGTGAGAAAAAATAATTATTGTATGCGTTGACACGTCAACAGCAACGCCGCGGTACTTAATGAGTAAAGTAACTACGAATATTATGTGCTATTTACTATCCCAGCCGGCAAAGAGGGAAATTCCCAGAACAGCGGGATGCGCTCATGCCCAGTCGGTTACCCGCGTGCCATGGCTCAAAAACCACTTTTGTTTTTACAATATAAAAATCTGTCAACGCCGAAAAACAATACACAATATTATACGCGAAGTTTTTCTTCGTTATAGATGTAATAAACGCTATACCGTTGTCCTTGGTTTTCAACACAAAATTTCCCAATGTTTTCGGTTCAAACAACGCTCGTCCGATGGACAGAATTCCTGCCTCTGTCCCAAAGCCGTGCCATTTCCGCCTACACTAACAGCGCTATCGTGTCGCGGAACCGCTTGTTAGCCGTGTTAAGGCCCGTTTAGAGTTGGACTCTACAACAAACACAAAACACAAACACTGTTTTACGTGTGACGTCACAGTCCCAAGTTGCTTAACACAAACAC
>JBBQAH010000458.1:0-1996 GCA_038316145.1 Burkholderiales bacterium | reverse complement strand
GAAGAGGGTGTGGGCTATCTTACCTGGCTTAACAAAAAACTACGACTCGTTGTTCTGGGGGAAGAAGGACTTGAAGATAGAGTAAAAAAATTGGAAAAGGCAGTATTTAATAAGAAGAAGGCCGTTTAGATATCATGGAAGCAGCAGGATCATGAGAAAAGAATATGATTTAAAGAGTTTAAAATTTAAATCAAATCCATATATTAACAAGATTAATAAAAGTGTGACGATTAGGCCTGATACCTACGTTATTTTTTTTTTTAAAGCATTGAGTGAAGAAACAGATACACCTTATCAAACGATGCTCAATGATTTTTTAAGAAATTGCAAAGATCAAAAGTTAAAAACAAAAACGATTTGGAGTAAAGCTTCGTAGTTTAAAAAATTAGAAAATAGTCTGTGAAATCAAGGATGATTTGTATGGAACAAGAAAAAGTAGAAAACAAAAAAATATCGTTGATAAAATCAGTCATTGCAGAATCAAAAAAAATTAGGGCCGACAGAGGTGAAGATTTTTTTGATGCTAAAAAGAAAGATCATCCCGACATAGAAACTTCCAAGATTCATACCGGCGCAGAAAAAAAGTCCGAGGCTGACTATCGATCTTTGCGCGATTCCCATGTTAAACTCACTCATCTTATTGTCGATTATGATAAAAAATTTTTTGAACAAAATGATCAGGTATTAAGTCCCAAAAAGCACAGGTCAAAATCAGTGCATCTTTATATAGACGAAAAAATAGAACATTTTCTAAATACGGAATCGAAGAAAAAAGAAACCCATTGGGGACTCAGAAAAAATGCTGGATTTGGGCAGTTGATTCAAAAATTTATTGCAAACTTTAGTGAGCTTAAAAAAAGGGAAGAGCGTCAGCTTAAACATATTAAAAAAATCATTGATGATTTTAGATCCAATTTAGTGGAGTTCAAAAAAAATTCCAGCAACGCTAATGAATATCAAAATACGGAGCGGGTAAATCAGAAAATGAAGGCCCTTTCAAACGATCTTCAAATAATACTTTCGTTTTTAGAATTTGAAGACGACTCCCTTAAAAATTGTTTGGGTGCTGATCTATATAAGTGGATTGATTTTGTTATTAAGTGGAAGTACCACTCATGAGCAATGTTATAAATTTAAACGAGACCGAAAGGAATCTACGTCGTAATTTGTCTAGTAATGAAAAGAACAGGCTGTTGTTTTTAATGGAATTAGATTCAGTTGGTAGTCGTGCTGAATACAAACGCGGTCTTTCCGAATTTATCACATACCTAAGATTAGAGTTTTCCATCAATGAGCTTAAAGCAGAGCGCGAGCATGTGAATGCCTACAAAAATCATCTGCTCCTCAATCGCAAGAATGGCAAGGCCACCATTAATAAAAAACTCGCCGTCGTCTCCAGCTACTTTCATTACCTTCAAAGTAAAAGAGTGGTCGAAGAAAATCCCTGTGAATTTGTAAGACGATATAAAATGGCAAACGTAGGCACATCCGTGGCCATTACCAGGGACGAAGTTGAACAATTGTATAATTCGCTTCCCTCTATGAAGCTTTACGATTTACAGAAAAAAACCATGATAGTTTTTCTCTTTGAAACCGGAATGCGAATAAGTGAGCTGCTAAAGTTAAAAATTGAATCGATTAAACGCGATTTCGGCGATTATATTTTAGAGTTTGAACAAAAGGGTGGGGGCGTTCACAAAGTTATTCTTAATGAGTTGGCGCTGTCTTATTTGGGGAAGTTTTTGGAAGAACTTACGGCGGCGGGCATAGAGCTTAAGCTCGAGGACTTTTTATTTCAGACCAGAAGTGGCCGGAAAATTAATCGTAAAAACTTTGCAAGACTTATGAAAGTTCTGGCAAAAAAAGCAGGACTTAGCGGAGATATTCATCCTCACACTTCGCGGGTTAGTTTTATTCGCCAAAAGCATAAAGAAGGAATGGATATTTATTCGATAAGAAAAAAAGTGGGGCACTCAAGTGTGAAGACCACGGAGAG
>JBBQAH010000225.1:0-3155 GCA_038316145.1 Burkholderiales bacterium | reverse complement strand
TGGCCGGCGGTTGCGGATCGCTGACCACCACCGGCCGCCCCGCTCGCATGATGCCGGCCTTCTCGCCGCCGATGGCCTCGCGGTCCTTGCCCAGGAATTCCATGTGGTCGAGCGCGATGCTGGTGATCAGCGCGCAATCGGCATCGACCACGTTGACTGCATCGAGCCGGCCGCCCATGCCGACCTCCAGGATCACCAGGTCAAGCGGCGCGGCGGCCAGCGCCCGCATGATGGCCAGCGTGGTAAATTCGAACCATGTCAGCGTGCTGTCCTGGCGTGCCGCCTCCACTGCCTCAAAATGCGGCAGCAGCGAGGCCGCGCTGGCCATTTCGCCGTTGATGCGGCAGCGCTCTTCAAAATGCACCAGGTGCGGCTTCTGGTACAGCCCGACGCGGTAGCCGGCGGCCAGCGCAATGGCCTCGAGCATGGCGCCCGACGAGCCCTTGCCGTTGGTGCCGGCCACCGAGACCACCGGCACGCCAAAGCGCAGCCCGAGCCGGCGATAGACCACAGCCACGCGCTCGAGCGTCATGTCGATGGTCTTGGGGTGCAGACGCTCGCAGTGGGCAAGCCATTGGTCCAGCGTGGTGGGCAAGGTCATCAGGTGTCCATCGGCGCGGTGGGTAGTCACCAAGCAGTCCGGGCCCCGCAGGGCCCGGATCGCCTGAGCTT
Source organism: Burkholderiales bacterium (assembly GCA_038316145.1). GTDB lineage: Bacteria > Pseudomonadota > Gammaproteobacteria > Burkholderiales > Burkholderiaceae_C > Pseudaquabacterium. The sequence goes on along the minus strand of JBBQAH010000225.1, from coordinate 2,483 downwards.
GGGCTGGATCAGGCGACGGCGTCGGCGTTCTGGCGTTGCAGCATCGCCAGCATCGAGGCGATCGTCGGCCGCAGTTGCCGGCGGTCGACGATCTGGTCGATGGCGCCCTTGGTCAGCAAAAATTCGGCGCGCTGAAAGCCTTCTGGCAGCTTCTCGCGCACCGTGTTCTCGATCACCCGCGGCCCGGCAAAGCCGACCAGCGCCTTGGGCTCGGCGATCACCACGTCGCCGAGGAAGGCAAAGCTGGCCGAAACGCCGCCCATGGTGGGGTCGCACAGCACGCTGATGAAGGGCAGCCTGGCCTTGGCCAGCCGGGTCAGCGCGGCATTTGTCTTGGCCATCTGGAACAGGCTGAACAAGCCCTCCTGCATGCGCGCGCCGCCAGTGGCGGTGAAGCAGACAAAGGGTAGCTTTTGCTCGATCGCCGCATGCACGCCGCGCACAAAGCGCTCGCCGACCACCGAGCCCATCGAGCCGCCCATGAAGTCGAACTCAAAACACGCCACAACCAGGGGCACGCTCATCACCGCGCCGCCAAAGACCACCAGCGCGTCGGTCTCGCCGGTGTTCTCCAGCGCGTCCTTCAGTCGCTCGGGGTACTTGCGGCTGTCCTTGAATTTCAGTGGATCGACCGGCACCACTTCCTGGCCAATCTCCCAGCGGCCCTCGGGGTCGAGAAAGGCGTCAAGCCGCTCACGTGCGCCGATACGGTGGTGGTGCGCACATTTGGGGCAGACGTTGACGTTCTGTGCCAGGTCGGTGATGTAGAGCACCGTCTCGCAGGACGGGCACTTGACCCACAGGCCTTCGGGCACCGAGCGGCGCTCGGTGGGATCGGTCTGCTGGATCTTGGGTGGCAGCAGTTTTTCAAGCCAACTCATCGATTGCTCTCCTGCTTTTAAAGCGTGTCTAGCGCGTGGCGGATCTCGGCCATGAAGGCCTTGCCGGCGGCGGCGGCGGACTCGCGCGGCTGCTCATTGAGCAACTGCACCAGCCTGGAGCCGATCACCACCGCATCCGAGACCCGGGCCACGGCTTGCGCCGTTACCGCATCGCGAATGCCGAAGCCTACTCCAACCGGTACCTTGACATGCGCCCGGATGCGCGGCACTGCTTTGGCCACCGCATCGGTGTCGAGGTGGCCGGCGCCAGTCACGCCCTTCAGCGACACGTAATACACGTAGCCGGTGGCGATGCGGCCCACCAACTGGATGCGCTGCTCGGTGGACGTGGGTGCCAGCAGAAAGATCAGATCCAGCCCGGCGGCAGCCAGATCGGCGGCGAACTGCTCGCACTCCTCGGGCGGGTAGTCGACCACCAGCAGGCCGTCAACGCCGGCCGCCGCCGCGTCGCGGATAAAGGCGCCGGCGCCGTGCTTCTGGTCGTAGCGCTCCACCGGGTTGGCATAGCCCATCAACACCACCGGCGTGTGGCTGTTGGCGGCCCGGAAGTCGCGCACCATCGCCAGCACCTGAACCAGACCGATGCCGCGCGCCAGTGCACGCTCGCTGGCCTGGGCTATCACCGGACCGTCGGCCATCGGGTCAGAAAAGGGCACGCCCAGCTCGATGATGTCGGCGCCGCCATCGGCCAGCGCCTGCATGATCTCGGGTGTGGCGTCGACGAAAGGGTCACCTGCGGTGACATAGGGGATCAAGGCCTTGCGGCCGGCGGCCTTGAGCGCGTGCAGGGTGGTGGCGATGCGGCTCATCGCACAAGTTCCACCGGCTGCGCACCACCCTTGACCGTCTGCCCCTTGCAGGACGGCCGGCAATAGAACTCGGCGTTCGACAAGTCGGCGACGGTGCCGATGTCCTTGTCGCCGCGGCCCGACAGGTTGACCAGCAAATGCTGGTCGGGCCGCATCGTGGTCGCCAGCTTCATCGCATAGGCCACCGCGTGACTCGATTCCAGCGCCGGGATGATGCCTTCGGTACGGCACAGCCGGTGGAAGGCCACCAGCGCCTCCTCGTCGGTGATGCCCACATATTCGGCGCGGCCGATGTCTTTCAGGTAGGCATGCTCGGGGCCGACGCCGGGGTAGTCGAGCCCGGCCGAGATCGAATGCGTCTCGGTGATCTGGCCGTTGTCGTCTTGCAGCAGGTAGGTGCGGTTGCCATGCAGCACGCCGGGCGAACCGGCCGACAGGCTGGCCGCATGCTTGCCGCTGTCCAGCCCCAGGCCGGCGGCCTCGACACCGATCAGCCGCACGCCCTCGTGCGGTATGTAGGGGTAGAAGATACCCATCGCATTGCTGCCACCGCCGACGCAGGCGATCACCGCGTCGGGCTGCGCGCCTGCCGGTCCACCCAAGTAGCTGATCATCTCGGGCATCTGTGTCAGGCATTCGTCGCCAATCACCCGCTGGAAGTCGCGCACCATCATCGGGTAGGGGTGCGGTCCGGCCACCGTGCCGATGATGTAGAAGGTGTCCTCCACATTCGTCACCCAGTCGCGCAGCGCCTCGTTGAGCGCGTCCTTCA
>JBBQAH010000563.1:0-1772 GCA_038316145.1 Burkholderiales bacterium | reverse complement strand
TATGAATCCACTTCCAGGGCAACCATTTGTGTTTTAACATTTGAACCAGTTAGCAATGGGACAAATTCTATCTCAACAGAATCACAAATACATGCAAACGAGCAACTATGTAGCACCAACTTTCCAACACTCTATACCACTTACTATTGTTGATTACGATGGGGGGTGGGGGGTCTCAAAAATATAGTTTTTCTGCTTACGTAATATGTTCATCTTTTCTAATCTGTACATACAACAGGCAGCTAGCGGGAAACAAAGTGGATCGACGGATAGGGAGCCGTTCAAATTTTTCTATGCCGATTTCCAACGTCTTTTTATTCTCGTATCGTGTTCTTTTTTTTATTTAAAAAAATGACCCACCTGGATGTTGTGCGTTGACTGCTGATTTTTTATTCCGACTGACTGGAGCCGTTTTATATTGGAAAAAAGGACGCGTGATTAGCTCGTCTGAATACCGTTACTATTGAGTCTACAGTTTTGCCGGGAGCGATATATACAGTATATACATTATACAGTATTACTATTCACGTTGCACGGGTGCGTTTTTGAAGGCGACAACAGAGTCATCGCGTTGTTGGCCCCGGTTTTTTGCCTCCCAATGATACGGGAGTTTTTATTTCATCTTCCGGTGAGTTTCGACGTCTTTTCAGCGGGAAGCCGCGGCTCTAAAATGGCACGGTAGAAAAAAAGTGTGATGTACAAGGATTGGCACTCAATTCCGGACAGCGTGTTTTGACTCCCAATTCCGGACATTTTTTACGCCTGCTTCTTCATTTCTGGTCTGATTCAGCCCGCACTGGCCTTAAATCCAACGGGAATAATTAGGGAAGATAAACATATTACGTGATGAAAGAGGCGGGAGGGGGTCTTTGGCCGTTTGCTTACGCTAATGTTATAGGGTCCAGTTGATTGATTGATTGTTGCTTACGATGGGTCTCAAAAATCTAGTTTTTCTGATTACGTAATATGTTTATCTTCCCTTACAACGGATTGGGCTACTTTAGTACTTACAGCATACATAAAATATATATCTGTATATTTAAAAAAAAACGGATTCTATTATAAAAAAGTTTGGAGAAAAACTTATGACCTGTATGTACCTAAATCTATTCGTTTTTTAATTTTAAATAAAACGAATTTATTAAACCATATTCGGCCTGCCGGTAAATATATGTTTCACCCGTGGTACATATAGATCTGAAGAGTGCGCGCAAAACAAATCAATCGCAGCACATCCTCTCGCCGATAAAAATATTCAATTACGTTGGCGTGTGCTGTTGTAACGGCGGGGGACCGAAGGGACCTGTCAGCGTTATCAAGATATAAAACATGGGGTAGGCTAGAGACACATTTATCAGAGATGCCATATTTCGGAAATAATATCTCGGCCTACACTCAAGAAGATGAGTGTAATTTAATCAGCGCCTTCCGCTATTAATAAATCACATGGGACAACACGAACAAAAATCCCGATGCACTCTTCAGTAGCAAACTATGTACTATTCCCCCCTCCGATTTTAATTATTTACGTATTGATAAATAGAGCGAAAAATAGTGTGAACTATGGTGCTCAAGACAGCGGCAGACATTCACTTTTAAATGCTTGAAAAGAAGGTTAAAGTTTGACCATTTTCAATGCAACCCAGTATGATTTTTGGATGATTGATTGGTTGATTGGTGAAAATGACTGTACAAAATGACATCGACGTTTCATTTTCAGCAATCAATCAATCAATCGTTTGAGAATCATATTGGTTTGCATTGAAAATGGT
>JBBQAH010000549.1:0-1874 GCA_038316145.1 Burkholderiales bacterium | reverse complement strand
GGTGTGGTTTCCAAATTTGAATTCAGTTTATAATTTCAATCTCAATTTTGGTCATTGTGTGTTTTAAGTGGCTTCCAATTGTTTAGGAGCTTAATTTCAGTTCTGCATGTAATTCAAGATTTGATATGTTGAATGTCGTTCTAACATTTTTCTCCCTATTTTAATGCCGATACTGGCGTCAGTATAATTGAGCGGAGTCAACTAACATGTACAGTAAAGGTCGTCCAGTCAGGTGTGAACAACCATTCAGAAATGCGCCTTTTTTACATTTTTGCAACGAGCAATGTGAAGTCTTCGTTAAAACCATGTTGACCCGTCAAGAATCAACTGCTTCATTTTCGTGACCTCTCGTACAGAGTATAAAGTACAAAAATCTGTCCGAAACGGAATTTAAAGTTTTGATTAATGTACATACTGGATATGTATATTCAGGACCAAATTTTGCAAGTGACTTTAGCATTCATTTTGGATTTTGATGATGTTCGTAATTTATGAACGCTGATTTCAACGAGGTGTTGATCTTCCCACTTGGCAATCTTTATGTTATAAAAATTTGCGTTTTTTTTTGTAATAGCCGGCGGTGGAAAGAAGAACAAACAGAAAGGCACGGACCTGACTGCTGAGGCTCGCTCAGCGGTGTCTTCCAAGCAGTCCGAGCGGTTTGCTTCGGCGATGGATCGGGAAGGGCAACGCGAACGGTTAATGCAGGCACGTAAGGAACGGCTACTGGCAGAGGAGAAAAAGAAGAAGACAAGGCTGGATAAGAACGAGCTGAAGGCGGTCACGTTGTGGGGAGTCTACTTCCAGGTGGCCAAAGCGTCGAATGTGCTGCAAGCGAGGAAGGCGGGGAGTAAAAAGAAGGAGGCGGTTCTAAAAACGGCGCAGGTAAATAAATACATTGTTCCCCCTCCGATTTTGACTATTGACGTATCGATCAATACAGCGAAAAATAATGTGAACAATAGTGCTCAAGACAGCGGCAGATGTTCACTTTAGATACTTGAAAAAAAGGTTAAATTTTGACCATTATCATTACAAATTGCACACCAGTATGATAATTGGATGCTTGATTGATTAATTGGTGAAAATGGCTGTGAACTTTGTCTTTCATGAATCATCAACCAATCAATCAATCATCCGATTATCATTACTGGTTTGTATTGAAAATGGCGGGAATATAACTAAACCTAAACTTTTTAAATAAATCAAAAATAAGAAATTACTAGCAAGCAAAAAAAATATTATGTTCGTTGAATTGCCTTTAGATTGCTAAATTATTTAAAGACAGCTCAAGTGTAGTTGTTTAGTGACGTTGGCCCAAACTGTTGAAAACGTACACATAGAATAGAACGCTCAAACTGAATAAACCTTTTCAAATTTATGACGTTGACATACATTAGATTCAATTAACTTCTTTCATCACCTTGAAACAATGTTATAACAAAACAATGACTTATGGAACATTTCTGTAATTAAATTACATGCTCATTAGATATTACTCTAAGAACTGAAAACTCCAAGTTTTAAAGCATATTGTAATATTTCAGGATATGTTTGATGCGATTTTGCGGAATGAGCAAGCCGTCGCCAACTGTTTCTTCCGCAATCTCTGCCGAAACCTCCCGGCCGAGTGGCTGGATCTCGGCTGGTTCTATCATCACGAGCGCCGCTTCATTTCCCGCGAAATGACCGGCAATTTCCCCGACTTACCGCCCAACACATGGAAACTCTTTTTCCGGGAGACTTTTACCCTGCAAGAGCCTTTTTGGATCGCCTTTCGGCTGGCCACGAATATTGCACCGATGCGCTTGACAATCAATAATAATGACAATGGTAAAACTAATTTATTGAATTATTAAATTATTATTTAAATT
>JBBQAH010000437.1:0-2446 GCA_038316145.1 Burkholderiales bacterium | reverse complement strand
ACTGGCGACCTGTTTGCGCCAAGGCCGGTTGCGGCGGGCTTGGGCAGGCTGCTGCTGGGTGCTGTGTGGACAAGTCGTCTCGGCTGACGGCTTGTGACCCAGAGCGCAAGGTCGGGGCAAGCAGACAGGTCGCCCGCATTGCGCGTTGAGGACGACTGCAGACGTGGTCGAGCGGCTTTCGCGACTGCATGCCCCAAGGTGCCGCGTCACTGCGAAGTCTTCATAGTGGCCGACGGTGCTCCGTTCGCGAGTGCCGTCTAGGACCGTTACTGAGGTAGCCGAGCCGTCAGGTGGGATGAAAGCAGCCAGCGCCCATGGCGCTTCTCGAAGATATTGGTGGTCAGCGCCGTGTAAGTAACCAGCTCGCCAGTCTTGCGCTTCCCGCTGACGACTTCGGTGCCGGCGACCCAGCCGACGTTGTCACGGGCCACCACCCGCGGGCTTTCGAGCTTCACCGACAACTCAGCGAACCGCTCGGCAACCGCCAGCCAGCTTTTACGCACGGCGTCCCAACCAAAGGTGATCTGTCGGGCGCTCGGATGGATCGCCATCACATGCGACTCCTGCAGCGACAGCGTCTCTATCTCCGCGATGTCGAGCCGGGAAAGCGCCTCATCGAAGGCCTGGTTCGCCGCCATGAGTTCCTCGCTGGAGGACGACTGCTGGGCGGCCGAGTCTTCTGCCCACAGTGCGGCTGCGGCAAGTGCGGGTATTGCGCCAAGAATGATGCGTCGATCATGTGTCATGCTTTGCTCCATGTTGAAACGGGGGGCGCCTCAGTATTCAATGAAGCGGCCTTGTGATCCACGTCGAAAATAGCACCGGCGGTAGTCAATTTCGGCCGACAGCGACATGCGCAAGATTTCCTCCAAAATTCAGAATGTCGGGTACCGGAATCCACGTCGGCCCGGGTTCGATCTTGAGGTCGTGCGATTGTCGGAACTGTTTGATCGGGTCGATAAGGCTCACTTTGGGCCGCCGCAGCGGCCGCAGTTCCATTTGCTGTTCCTCGTCACGAAGGGTCGAGGCCGCCATTTGATCGATTTCCGCATCCACCCTTGCCGGCCGGGCACCGTGCTACACGTTCGTCCCGGCCAGGTGCAGCAGTACCTGGGCGACCGCACATTCGAGGCGATCGTTGTGCTCTTTTCGCCGATGTTTGTCCTGCCGGACAGTGCGCTCGCAGAGCTGAGCGGTCTCGACAGCTTGGTTGATCACGTCTTGCCGACAGGTTCTCTGGAATCAACTGCGGAAGCATCGCGACTGGCGGCGAAGGACTTCAATCGGCTGGCCGAAGAGTACGGCAGCGGCGATGAAACGCTGCTCGGGGTGCGCATCATCCAGCACCTGCTGAATGTGCTGCTGCTGCGTCTCGCCAAGTTGTCTGCGGTAAAGGAGCACGGAGCAGTCCCGTTCACCGCAGCCTCGCGCACGGTCGCTCGGTTTCAACGTGAACTCGAACGGCGGCTTGGTCAGAGCAACCGCGTCGACGACTTCGCGCGCTGGCTTGGCTGTTCACCGAAGACCTTGCACGCGAGCTGCGTGGCGATGCGGGGGCTCGGCCCAAAAGCGATGATCGAGCAGCGGCTCGTGCTCGAAGCTCAACGGCTTCTGGCCCATACAGCACTCACGGTGGAGCGGATCGGCGCTGAGCTCGGTTTCAGCGAACCGGCGAACTTCACGCGCATGTTCAGGCGCGTCGCCGCAACAAGCCCCGGCCGGTTCCGCGCCACGCATTCTGGCTCTGGCTTTTGATGCACGACTCGACTTTTGCAGTGTGCACTGGCTGGGTTGGCCACGAGCGTTGCCCGTAACGCTTGACCGGCCTTCGGCGGCGAAAGTTAGCTATCCGAACACGCACTCGACCAACTGCTTCTGGCCGATTGCTCCCAGCCAGCCTGCCGTGCCCGAGCACATGCCCTCGACATGCCAACTGCCCGTGCTCCGGCGCCCGGAGCCCCGCGCCAAGCCGGGCACCCAGGCGTTGCAAGACCTGCGCATAGACTTTACCCATGACCGCCGTCCCGTCTGTCCCGTCTGCCCCACCGCACAGACCCGCTGCGGCCATCATCATCGGCGGTGGCCCCGCCGGGCTGATGGCGGCCGAAACCCTGCTTGCGGGTGGCCTGTCGGTTGACCTCTACGACGCCATGCCGTCGGTGGGCCGCAAGTTCTTGCTGGCCGGCAAGGGTGGCCTCAACCTCACCCACAGCGAGCCGATCGAGGCCTTCATCGGCCGTTATGAGCAGCGTGCGCCGCAGGTGGCGCGCTGGCTGCAGGTGCTGGGCCCACAGCCACTGCGCGACTGGGCCGCTGGCCTGGGCGTGGCCACCTTCGTCGGCAGCTCGGGCCGGGTGTTCCCGGCCGAAATGAAAGCCGCGCCGCTGCTGCGGGCCTGGCTGCAGCGCTTGCGCGGCGCCGGTCTGCGGCTGCACATGCGCCACCG
>JBBQAH010000262.1:0-1554 GCA_038316145.1 Burkholderiales bacterium | reverse complement strand
TTTTTGTTTGCTACCCACAAGTTTATCCGCAAACTCTGACCTGTTTCAACTTGAGCATTCTGAGGCAAATACTGAAACTTTGTTTTGGGTGGAAAATGAAGAAGATAAACGCAGAACAAAAAGAGTCAAAAACTGCCAACTCTCTTTTCGCATAAATCAATCAATCAACCCATGGCTGTGTCCAGCCGGTTTGTTGCGGCATTCCGTCTTTCCTGACGACATTTCCCAGACTTGCTGCCCACTTGCAATTTCGAATTATGTTTCACGTATTAAATATAGTTTCTTGCACAAAAGGAAGAAGGGAAACAGCATTTTTCAGCTTTTGATGTCAAAAAATCTGCCGCCATTGACATGGCGCAATCAGACAATTAACCGAATACGAGTACCTTATTCTGTTCTGTGGTTGGAATATGCCGGTGAGCCTGATGTTTGATTGGACAATCTGAACAGCGGCCAATTCTTAATCATCAAAAGTCATGCAGTTCTGGATTACCAACATTGATGTTTTGCACAAAACTAAGGTTTAATATACAAGACATACTTTCAACGCACGGCACGTCAACCTTTGCGGGAGAAGTCATCAGGAAAGACAGAATGCCGCAACAAACCGGCTGGACACAGCCGTGGGTTGATTGATTGATTGATGGAAAAAGAGAGCCGACAGTTCCGAAAACGCCAGAACTCTTTTTGTTCTGCGTTTATCTTCTTCATTTTCCACCCAAAACAAAGTTTCAATATTTGCATCAGAATGCTCAAGTTGAAACAGGTCAGAGTTTGCGGATAAACTTGTGGGTAGCAAACAAAAAACCACAACAAATCGGCTGGACTTTGCCCATTGAATACAGTACTTACTCATTCCCGCGAAAAAAAACCGGAAACTAGTTCGCCCATGCACCTATCCATGATGACTCAGAGTTTCCTGATTTTTCTCCATGATTTTTCAAGTGGTCGTCTGTACTTCGTAGACGTTTTTTGCGAAATAAACATGGTGGTTCGGTAGCCCATCAAAGCCTATGGAAAAACGACCTGAATTACCCGGTCTGGATAAGAACCTGGCATGAACAGTACGCTGAATCAGGCACAGCTGTATGTTTTTGGGACATTGTAGGAACTTTCAGAAGTCTGATCGACCAAATACGCCAGTAATCGGACTATACTAGCCACAAACGCTGATAAAAATGCCTTTTGGTTAAAGATTTCAATCATGTCAATAATATCAGCTCATCGAGGCGAAGTGGTTAAAACAGATTGCCCTGAAAATTACCCAAACACCTTGCGATAAAGCATGATTTAAATGAATCATTATTCAGTAATATGGGGTAGGACACAAAACGAAACCTGAATTGTAGAACAAAAAATCCGAGAAGACAACAATACGTAAATTAAAGCTTGGCGCGGCAGGTTTCCTCGTACATGCTTAACTAAATTCTGTCGCCCCTTTTCGGTGTATTAAATCAGTCGGACCATCAGTTGGCACTGAGCAGTGTTTTAAAAGCAGGCCATGTTCGATTCTTTCAGAAAGCATCCGATGAATCTGGAAACGTATTGCCTATC
>JBBQAH010000073.1:0-14623 GCA_038316145.1 Burkholderiales bacterium | reverse complement strand
CTGGCTGTCGATGGTGGGGTCGGTCACCTCGTAGCTGATCTTCGAGACGATCATGGTCTTGGCCTTGTCGCCCAGGCCGTCTTCGAAGCCCTTCAGGTAGTCTTTGCCGTAGTCGTCGTTCTGGTACAGGATGGCGATCTTGGCGTTCGGCTTGGTCTCCATGATGTGGCCGGCAAACACCTTGGACTCACTCTGGTAGTTGGGCTGCCAGCCCATCGTCCAGGGGAAGTTCTTCGGATCACCCCATTTGGTGGCACCGGTGGCCACGAACAAGTGCGGCGTCTTCTTGCCGTTCATGTACTTGTGGATGGCGCTGTTGGGCGGTGTGCCCAGGGTGTTGAAGATAAACAGCACTTCGTCTTCTTCCACCAGCTTGCGGGCCTGCTCCACCGTCTTGGCCGGGTTGTAGCCGTCGTCCAGGCTGATGAAGTTGAGCTTGCGGCCGTTGATGCCGCCTTCCTCGTTGATCTTGGCGAAGTAGGCCGAAATGGCCTTGCCGATGGCGCCATAGGCGGACGCCGGCCCCGAATAAGGGCTGATGCCGCCGATCTTGATCTCCTTGTCGGTGGCGCCCGTGTCGTACTTCTTCTGCGCCAGCGCAGAAGAGCTGATGGCCAGCGCCGCCAGGGTGGCGATGGCCAGGGTAAAGGTGTTCAAACGCATGGTGCAAAGCTCCTTGAGGAAAGGGTACAGATCAAACGCCAGGGGCCAGGAAGGGTTGTCCGTATCAACCCGCGGTTTTGGTGCGCATCCGCATCCAGAACTTGTACACACCACCCATCACGCCCATCGGCAGCAGGTACATGAAGCCGATCAGCAGCAGGCCGTAGATGGCCGCGGGTGCCGACTTTGAAATCTCGTCGGCGATGTTGGGCACGAACTGGATGAAGATGCCACCGAAGATGGCGCCGGGGATGGAGGCCAGGCCGCCCACCACCACGCCCACCAGCAGAAAGATCGACAGGTTGACGGTGAAGCTGTCGGGCGACACGAAAGCCACCACGATCGCGCCCAGCGCGCCGGCCAGGCCGGTGATGCCGGCCGACACGCCAAAGGTCATCGACTTGAACACCGGCAGGTTGATGCCCATCGCGGTGGCGGCGATCGGGTGGTCACGCACGGCGATCAGCGCACGGCCCACCCGGCCGCGCAGCAGGTTCCAGGCCAACAGAAACATCAACCCGGCCACGGCCAAACTGAAAAAGTACAGCCAACGGTCAGCGCTCAAGGGTTGATCCAGAAAGCGGAAGCTGAACGGCGGCTCGGGCTTGGTCAGCACCAGGCCCTGCACACCACCGGTCATGCCCTCGATCCCCTTGTACTTCAGCAACTGTGGCACCGCCAGTGCCAGCGCAAAGGTGGCCAGTGCCAGGTAATGCCCCGCCAGCCGCAAGGCCGGGAAGCCCACCAGGAAGCCGAAGCAGAAACACACCACGAAGGCCGCAGGCAGCGTGGCCCAGTAAGGCACGCCCAGCTTGTCCATCAGGATAGCGGCGGTGTAGGCACCAAAGGCGTAAAACGCGCCGTGGCCCAGCGAGATCTGGCCGTTGAAGCCGGTCAAAATGTTCAAGCCGAGGATGGCGATGGCATAGACCAACACCAGGTTGAACTGGAACACGCGGTAGTTCTTGACGAGGAAGGGCAGCACCAGCAAGCCCACCAGGAGCAGAACACTCCAGAACCAGACCCATTTGCGATCAAGCGGCTTCATACGCGGGTCACCACTTTCTTGCCGAACAGGCCATCAGGCCGCAATGTGAGCGTGCCCACGATCAGGACCAGCGCCACGGTGAGCTTCAACTCGGTGCCGATGACGTAGGCGCCGAGCAGGTTCTCGAGCACGCCGACCACCAGCCCGCCGATCACCGCCCCCAACGGGTTGTCGATGCCGCCCAGCAGCGCGCCGGCAAAGCCGTACAACAGGATGCCGGCCATCATGTTGGGGTCGAGAAAGACGATGGGCGCCACCATCATGCCGGCCACCGCACCGATGGCGGCGGCCAAGCCCCAGCCCAGGCCCAGCATCCACGACACCCGGATGCCGACCAGCTTGGCCGAGTCGGGGTTTTGCGCCGCCGCCCGCATTGCCAGGCCCACCGAGGTGAACTTGAAGAACAGGAACAAGCCGACCAGCACCACCAGCAACACCCCGGCGGAGCCCAGTTGGTGCGCCGAGAAGTACTTGGACGCCAGCACCGAATCCTTGGGGAAGGGGCTGGCGAAGGACTTGATCGTGTGGTCGAACAACATGCCCGACATCGCGTTGAAGATCAGCAGCAGGCCGATGAAGACGATCACGTTGGTCAGCACCGGGGCTTTTTCTATCGGCCTCAGCACGATGCGTTGCACCAGCAGGCCGCCCAGGAACGACACCGCCACGGTAAAGAAAAACGCGCCCCAGTATGGCCAGCCGGCCTGGATCAACGCCCAGGCGATGAAGGTCGAGAAGGTGGCCATCTCGCCCTGGGCGAAGTTGATGTGGTGGGTGGCCTGGTAGATCATCACCAGCGCCAGCGCCACCGAGCCGTAGATGATGCCGTTGGCCAGGCCGGAGAATATTTGGTGGAGGAAGGCTTCCATGGCTTTCTCAATAGCCGAGGTAGGCGCGCCGCACCGACTCGTCGTTCTTGATGGTCTGGGCCGGGCCCGACAGCGCCACGGTGCCGGTCTCCAGCAGGTAGGCGTGGTGCGCCAGATCGAGTGCCAGGTTGGCGTTTTGCTCGACCAGCAGCATGCTGACGCCGTCCTCCTGGTTGATCGTGCGCATGATGCGGAAGATCTCGGTCACGATCAGCGGCGCCAGACCAAACGACGGCTCGTCGAGCAGCAGCAGCGTGGGCCGCAACATCAGCGCACGGCTGATGGCCAGCATCTGCTGCTCGCCGCCCGACAGCGTGCCGGCCTGCTGGTGGCGACGCTCGGCCAGCCGCGGGAAGCGGGCATAGGCCTTGTCGATGTCGCGCGCCACCTCGGCGCGGTCTTTGCGCACATAGGCGCCGAGTTTGAGGTTGTCTTCGACCGACAGCGCAGTGAAGGTTCCGCGGCCGTCCGGCACATGGGCCACGCCCATTCGCACCACGGTTTCGGTGGCCTTGCCCACCAACTGGACCGAGCCGTCGCCGCCGTTGAAATCCAGGCTGCCGGTGGTGCGCACAACCTGGCACAGCGCCCGCAGCGTGGTCGTCTTGCCCGCGCCATTGGCACCCAGGATGGTGGTGATCTGCCCGGCCTCGATCGAAAAATCGACATCGAACAGCACTTGCGTTGGGCCGTAGAACGCGCAGAGTTTCTTCGCGTCGAGCAGCTTAGCCATGGGCGGCCTCCGTGCTTGCGGCGGCGGGGGCGCCCAGGTAGGCCTCGATCACATCCGGGTGGTTCTGGATCACAGCGGGCGTGCCCTCCGCGATCTTCTTGCCAAAATTCAAGGCCACGATGTGCTTGGACACGCTCATGACCAGGCTCATGTGATGTTCCACCAGCAGGACGGTGATGTGCAGGCGCTCGTTGACATCGACGATCAAGCGGCCGAGTTCACCCAGTTCTTCATGGTTGAGGCCGGCGGCGGGTTCATCGAGCAACAGCAGCTTGGGGTCGGCTGCCAACGCACGGCCCATCTCCACCCGCTTTTGCGTGCCGAAGGGCAGGTCACCCGCTGCGCGGTCGGCAAAACGGGTCAGTTCGAGGTACTCCATGATCTGGTCGGCCCGCTCACGCAGCCGGCGTTCTTCGGCGCCGACACTGGGCAGCCGCAAGGCGCTGGCCAGAAACCCGGCGGACGAGCGCGCGTGCGCGCCGATCATGATGTTGTCGCGCACCGGCAAGGTGCGGAACATCGCCAGGTTCTGGAAGGTGCGGCCCATACCGAGCTGGGCAATCTGGTGCGTGGGCATCGCGGTGATCGACTGGCCTTCGAACAGGATGTCGCCGGACTGGTAGCTGTAGAGCCGCGAGAGGCAATTGAAAAGGGTGGTCTTGCCGGCGCCATTGGGGCCGATCAGGCCGCAGACCTGGCCTTTGTTCACGTCGAAGCTCACGCCGTCCAGCGCGACGATGCCGCCGAAGCGGACCGTCACGCCGCGCACACTGAGCAGGGGGCTGCTGTTGGGCTTGCTGGTGTCTCCCATCGTCTGGCTGTCCTGCTCCGGTGACTTGTGGTTCATGGTCGGCGCGAAGCGCCAAGCGGTCCCGGTTTATAGGTGGCCCACCGGGCAGCGGCAACGGGTGCTTGCCCTGACACACCGGCGACATTCCGGCGCGTGGAAGGGGGGGTTCTTGTGCGACGATGAGCCGGGTGGATTTGTGGCTGGCCGGCAGGTTTTGCCCGGTCAGGGCTGGCCTTCAAAATGCGCCCGACGTTGCCTTCCTGGAGCCCCGAATGCCCAGCATCTACGACCAGCATCTGGCGCGCAATGCTGCCAATTTCGTGGCCTTGTCGCCGGTGAGTTTTGTCGCGCGCAGCGCCGAGATCTACGCCGACCTGCCTGCAGTGGTGCACGGTGCGCGCCGCTACACCTGGGCCCGGGCCCGTGACCGTGCGGCCCGGCTTGGCGCCGCACTGCGCGCCTTGGGCGTCGGCCGCGGCAGCACCGTCAGCGTGATGTTGCCCGACACACCGGAGATGGTGGAGGCGCACCACGCCGTGCCGGCGCTGGGGGCCGTGCTCAACACCTTGAACACCCGGCTCGACGCGGCGTTGCTGGCTTGGCAGATGAACCATAGCGGCTGGTGTTTTCCGTGGACCGTGGCGATGCTGGGCGGCACCCTTGTCTGCCTGCGCCGGGCCGAGGCCAAGGCCATCCTGGACGCCATGCGTGAGCACCGCGCAGACCATTTCTGCGCCGCGCCCATCGTGCGCAGCCTGATCTACAACGCGCCCGACGACCTGCGTGCCGGCATCAGCCAGCAGGTCCGCGGCATGGTGTCCGGCGCCACGCCGCCGGCAGCAATGATCGAGGGCATGGCCAAGATCGGCGTCGACATCACCCATGTCTACGGCCTGACCGAGGTCTGCGGCCCGGCCGCAGTGGCGGTGAAACGCCCGGCCTGGGCGGATGCGGCATTGTCTGAGCAGACTCGATTGAATGGCCGGCAGGGCGTGCGATATACGCTGCAAGAGGGCATGACGGTGCGCCATCCCGAGAGCCTTGCCGAGGCACCGGCCGACGGCCAGACGATGGGCGAGATCATGTTCCGCGGCAACATCGTGATGAAGGGCTACCTCAAGAACGCCACGGCCACCGATCATGCCTCGCGAGATCCGCTTCGAGGAGATTTCCAAGACCTCGACCGGCAAGATCCAGAAGTTCCAATTGCGCGACCGGGCCCGGTCGAGCAGCACGATCGATTGACCGCCATCCAACCCAGGGACACCCCACCATGCTGACCACCGACGACCCCCTGCTGCTGCGCTACCAGGACGCCCGCGGCGTGATCACGCTGACGCTGAACCGGCCACAGGCGTTCAACGCCTTGTCCGAGGCCATGCTGGCCGCGCTGCAGACCGAGCTGGACCTGATCGCGCGCGACGACAGTGCCCGGCTGTTGGTGATCGGCGCGTCGGGCCGCGCCTTTTGCGCTGGCCACGACCTCAAGGAGATGCGGGCCAAGCCGTCGATGGACTATTACGAAACGCTGTTCGCCCAATGCGGCCGCATGATGCTGAGCCTGCAGTCGCTGCCGGTGCCGGTGATTGCCCGGGTGCAGGGCCTTGCCACCGCGGCGGGCTGCCAGCTGGTGGCGATGTGCGACCTGGCAGTGGCCGATGTTCAGGCACGCTTCGCCGTCAGCGGCGTCAACCTGGGGCTGTTCTGTGCCACGCCCAGCGTGGCGCTGACACGCAACCTGGGCCGCAAGGCGGCCTTCGAGATGCTGGTGACGGGCGCTTTCATCTCGGCCGACCAGGCGCTGGCCAAGGGGCTGGTCAACCGGGTGGTGCCGGCGGATCAGTTGGACGCCGAGGTCGAGACGTTGGTGGCGGCCATCGTCGGCAAACCGCGGGTGGCGCTGGCGCTGGGCAAGGCGCTGTTCTACCGCCAGCTAGAGGTAGGTATCACCGCTGCCTACGCCGATGCCGCGCAGACCATGGCCTGCAACATGATGGACGACTCAGCACTTGAGGGCGTGCAGGCTTTCATCGACAAACGGCCACCCCACTGGAATTGAGGCGCGCCGTGCTGCGCACCGGCCGACGGATCGATCAGGACTTGGACGAGATGTTGTGGCGCATCAAGCGCCCACTCTGCGCTGCGCGCGACCTGGCCTTAGCCGGCTTCGCCGGCTGGTCTTACGACCCTGATGAGACTTTGTGTCTCATCAGCCGTCCACGTTCTCTTTCCCACTCGCGATCTTTAGTGGCGTTGCGTTTGTCATGCTCGGCCTTGCCCTTGGCCAGCGCCAGGTCCAGCTTGACCCGGCCACCCTTGTAGTGCAGGTTCAGCGGCACCATCGTGAAGCCGCGCTGCTCGACCTTGCCCACCAGGCGCCGGATCTCGGCCTTGTGCATCAACAGCTTCTTGGTGCGGTCCGCCTCCGGGTTGACATGGGTGGACGCCGAGCGCAGCGCGTTGATGCGGCAGCCGATCAGGTACAACTCGCCGCTCTTGATCACCACGTAGCCATCGGTCAGCTGCACCTGGCCGGCACGGATCGCCTTGATCTCCCAGCCGTCCAGCACCAGGCCGGCCTCGTGGCGCTCCTCGATGTGATAGTCGTAGCGGGCACGGCGGTTCTCGGCGATCGGGGCAGATGCCGGCAGGTCCTTGGGCGCAACCCGGGGGGCGTCCTTGGGTGGTGCGGTGTGGATGGCTTTGGGCAGGGACATGGTGACTTGCAAGTTGGGGCTGCCCCGTGCTGGCGTCAAGTGCAGCAACAGCGGACCCCTAGAATTGCTTTCATTGTATGAAGCATGTCAAAAAGTCAGTCTTGCTCTGGTACTCGGCCCGCGAGATGTACGGCCTGGTCACCGATGTCGCGTCCTACGCCAGTTTTCTGCCGTGGTGCGACAAGGCCGAGGTGCTGGACCAGGTGGCGCACGGCATGACGGCGCGCCTGCACCTGCACTTTGCCGGCTTGCGCCATGCCTTCAGCACCCGCAACACCCATGTGGTGGACAGTTCGGTGGTGATGGCGCTGGTCGACGGCCCGTTTTCCGACCTCGAAGGCACCTGGCGCTTTGTGCCCATAGGCGCTGCAGGCAGTGCCGCCTGTCGCGTCGAGTTCGACCTGCGCTATGCGTTCAGCAGCGGCGCACTGGAGACCGTTCTCAGCCCGGTGTTCGACCGGGTCGCCAATACCTTTGTGGACTCGTTTGTGCAGCGCGCCGAGCAGGTGTATGGCGCACGTTGACAGAGGGCATCCCGTCGGATCGCCCGATGCCGACGATCCGGGTCGCTTACACCTTGGCGGCGCGCCCGCCCCGACGATGACCGTCCTGGTGGTCTACGCTGCTGCGCCGCACGAGTTGATCAGCGTGCCTGTGCTACTGCCGGTCGGGGCCAGTGCAAGGGCCGCGTTGCGGGCCAGCGGTCTGGGCCAGCAACTGGGTTCGGCGGTGCTGGATGGCCTGCGACTGGGCTTGTGGGGTCGCTTGTGCGCCGCAGACACCCCATTGGCGGGCGGTGACCGTCTTGAGCTCTTGCGCCCACTGCAGGCTGATCCGATGGAGTCTCGCCGCGAGCGCTTGAGGCGCGACGGCGTGCGCAAGGTCAAGCACCGTGCCTGACGTGTGACCGGGTCGCGCCTGACCCGTGTTTGAGGTCGGGCGGGCAGGGCCTCAGCGGCAATCCTGCGCCATGGCGCGCCGCGCGGCCTGCGCCTCGTCGGCCCGGGCCGCGTCGTCCAGCACCACCCGTTCGCCCTTGTCGTTGTAGCGCACCAGGCGCTGGCCGTTGTCCAGCACCGCCATTTGCTGGCGGGCACGCTGGCAGTTCTCCGTGCGCTGCACTGCCAGGCGATCTTCATCGGCGCGGCTGCGGGCCTTGGCTTCATCGTCGGCGCGCTTGCGGCGGGCTTCCAGTTCAGGATCGACCGGCAATTTGCCGGGTAGGGCAGTGGCGGACGGTACAGAGGCCGAACCCGCTGCTGGCGTTGCCGCCACCCGACTGGCGGTGGCCGATGGCCGCTGCAGCACGTCCTTGTCGGGGATGTCGCGGGGTGGCGGCATGTCGCTGACATGCACCTGGCCGCGGTTGTCCTTCCATTTGTACTGCGCCATTGCAGGGCCTGCACCGAGCACCAGGGCCGCCAGGCACAAGGTGCTGAGACGGCGGTGAAGTGATGAACGTCGCAAGCGGTGCTCCCGGTGTGATGCAAGGCTGAAGTTTAGCCAGCGCCGGCCTGGCGCCCACACCTGGCGCCCATACCGGGCGTTCACCAGGTGCCCGCCGCCGTTGGTGCGGCTGCGCTGGCCTGGCGTGCCGCGCAAGTCGGGTGCGGCGTCGGGGCCCTTGCGGCCCGTCCGTATAATCTTCTTTTGCGTTTGGAGCTTTCCGATGCGCCTCCTTGGCAAGGCACTCACCTTCGACGACGTGTTGTTGGTGCCGGCTTTTTCTCAGGTGTTGCCCCGCGACACCACCCTCGCGACCCAGCTGTCGCGCAACATCCGACTCAACCTGCCGCTGGTGTCCGCCGCCATGGACACGGTGACCGAGGCGCGTCTGGCCATCGCCATCGCGCAAGAGGGCGGCATCGGCATCGTGCACAAGAACCTCACGCCGCAGCAGCAAGCGGCCGAGGTGGCGCGGGTCAAGCGCTATGAGTCCGGGGTGCTGCGCGACCCGATCACCGTCTCGCCCGACATGCCGGTGCGCGAGGTGATCGCGCTGTCGCGCCAGCACGGCATTTCGGGCTTTCCGGTGATCGAGCACGGCCGGGTGGTCGGCATCATCACCGGGCGCGACCTGCGCTTCGAGACCCGGGTAGACGTGCCCGTGCGCCAGATCATGACGCCGCGTGACAAGCTCGTTGTCGTGCCCGAGGGCGCCACCATCGAGGACGGCAAGGCCTTGATGCACCGCCACAAGCTCGAGCGTGTGCTGGTGGTCAACGATGCCTTCGAGCTGCGCGGGCTGATGACCGTCAAGGACATTACCAAGCAGACCAACTTCCCCTTTGCTGCGCGCGACCTGCACGGCAAGCTGCGGGTGGGCGCTGCGGTGGGTGTGGGGGATGGCACCGAGGAGCGGGTCGAGCTGCTGGTGCGCGCCGGCGCCGACGTGCTGGTGGTCGATACCGCACACGGCCACTCGGCAGGTGTGATCGAGCGGGTGCGCTGGGTCAAGCGCCACTACCCGCAGGTCGACGTGATCGGCGGCAACATCGCCACCGGTGCGGCAGCACTCGCGCTGGTCGAGGCCGGCGCCGATGGGGTCAAGGTCGGCATCGGCCCGGGCTCGATCTGCACCACCCGCATCGTCGCCGGCGTCGGTGTGCCGCAGGTCACCGCCATCGACAACGTGGCCACCGCGCTGCGTGGCAGCGGCGTGCCGCTGATCGCCGACGGCGGCATCCGCTACTCGGGCGACATCGCCAAGGCGATTGCTGCCGGCGCCGGCACGGTGATGATGGGCGGCATGTTTGCCGGCACTGAAGAAGCGCCCGGCGAGGTCATCCTGTTCCAGGGCCGCAGCTACAAGAGCTACCGCGGCATGGGCTCGATCGGCGCGATGAAGGCCGGCTCGGCCGACCGCTATTTTCAAGAAGCCGACGAAACCAGCAACCCCAATGCCGACAAGCTGGTGCCCGAAGGCATCGAGGGCCGCGTGCCGTACAAGGGCTCGATGGTGGCGATCATCTACCAGATGGCCGGCGGTTTGCGGGCCTCGATGGGCTACTGCGGCTGCGCCACGATTGATGACATGCAGGACCGCGCCGAGTTTGTCGAGATCACT
The DNA here is from genome assembly GCA_038316145.1 of Burkholderiales bacterium. Classification (GTDB taxonomy): domain Bacteria; phylum Pseudomonadota; class Gammaproteobacteria; order Burkholderiales; family Burkholderiaceae_C; genus Pseudaquabacterium. The sequence continues at coordinate 4,736 of JBBQAH010000073.1, read as the reverse complement.
GCTGCCGGTATCCGTGAAAGCCACGTGCACGATGTGCAGATCACCAAAGAAGCACCCAACTACCGCATGGAGTGATGGTGAGCGACGTGATCCCCCCGGGCGCCGCCAGCCCGCAGCCGGTGCCGGTGGGCGGGCGTCAGGCGGCGATGGTCTTCATCATGATCACGGTGCTGATCGACATGGTGTCGATCGGCCTGATCGTGCCGGTGCTGCCACTGGTGGTGGGCACCTTCACCAGCAATGCGGCCGAGCAGACCTTCTGGTTTGGCGCGGTGGCGTTTGCCTTTGGCGTGGCCAATTTTTTTGGCTCGCCGGTGCTGGGGGCGCTGTCTGACCGCTACGGCCGCCGGCCGGTGTTGCTGATCGGGTTCTTTGGCCTGGCCCTGAGCTTTTTTGTCACTGGCCTGGCCAATGCGTTGTGGATGCTGATCGCGGTGCGCTTGTTCAGCGGCGCGATGCAGGCCAATGCAGCGGTGGCCAACGCCTATGTGGCTGACATCACCGCGCCCGAGGACCGTGCCCGCCGCTTTGGCCTGCTGGGTGCGATGTTCGGCATGGGCTTCATCCTGGGGCCGGTGATGGGCGGCTTGCTGGGGTCCATCGATCTGCACCTGCCATTTTTTGTGGCGGGCGCGCTGTCGGTGATCAACTGGCTGTACGGCTACTTTGTCTTGCCCGAATCGCTGCCGCCGTCCAAGCGGCGTGCGTTTGAGTGGCGCCGGGCCAACCCGCTGAGCAGCCTGAGCGGCCTGGCTCGCTTGCAGGGTGTCGGGCCGTTGGTCGCGGTGATCGCGCTGGCCAGCCTGGCGCAGTTCACGCTGCACAACAGCTGGGTGCTCTACACCACCTTCAAGTTCGGTTGGGGCCCGGCGCAAAACGGCTGGTCGCTGTTTGCCGTCGGTCTGATGTCGGTGCTGGTGCAGGGCTTTTTGCTCAAGCACATGCTCAAGCGCTTCTCGGTCCGGCGCTTGGCCATCACCGGGCTGCTGGCCTCGTCGCTCACCTACCTGGGCTTTGGCCTGGCCAGCGAGGGCTGGATGATGTTCATCATCATCGTGGTTGGCAACATCCTGGGCGGCGGTGCGGCAGCGGTGATCCAGGGCCAGGTGTCCAACGCCGCAGACCCGCGCTCGCAAGGCCAGACGATGGGGTCGTTGGCGGCGCTCAACAGCCTGATGGCGGTGGCAGCACCCGTGATTGGCGCAAGCTTGCTGGGCGTGGTGTCGCACCGGCCCCGGGGTGACTGGCTGATCGGCCTGCCGTTCTACTTTTGTGCCCTGCTGCAGGTGATCAGCACGGTGATCGCGATCCTGCACTTTCGCCGCCAGCACAAGCTGGCCATGGCACCCGTTTGAGACCCAGGCCCCAACTGATGACCCTACACGACAAGATCCTGATCCTCGACTTCGGCTCCCAGGTCACCCAGCTGATCGCCCGCCGGGTGCGCGAGGCACATGTCTACTGCGAGGTGCACCCCAACGACGTGTCCGAGCAGTTTCTGCGCGACTTTGCGGCCGATGGGCACCTGAAGGGCATCATCCTGTCGGGCAGCCACGCCAGCACCTATGAAGAGCAGGACCTGCGGGCACCCGAGTTGGTCTGGCAGCTCGGCATCCCGGTGCTGGGCATCTGCTACGGCATGTTCACGATGACGGTGCAGCTGGGTGGCCAGGTCGAAGCGTCCAGCCACCGCGAGTTTGGCTATGCCGAGGTGCGGGCGCACGGCCACACCGCCTTGCTCGACGGCATTGCCGACATCACCACCGCCGAGGGCCACGGCCTGCTCAAGGTCTGGATGAGCCACGGCGACAAGGTGACCGTGCTGCCGTCCGGCTTCAAATTGATGGCCAGCACGCCCAGCTGCCCGATTGCCGGCATGGCCGACGAAGCCCGGCACTATTACGCGCTGCAGTTCCATCCCGAGGTGACGCACACCCTGCAAGGCCAGGCGCTGCTGGAACGTTTTGTGCTGCAGATCTGCGGCGCCCAGCCCGACTGGGTGATGCGCGACCACATCGCCGAGGCCGTGGCGCTGATCCGCCAGCAAGTGGGCGACGAGGAGGTGATCCTGGGCCTGTCGGGCGGTGTCGATTCCAGTGTGGCTGCAGCGCTGATCCACCGCGCCATCGGCGACCAGCTGACCTGCGTGTTTGTCGATCATGGCCTGCTGCGCCTGAACGAGGGCGCGATGGTGATGGAGATGTTTGCCGGCAAGCTGCAAGCCAAGGTGATCCATGTGAACGCCGCCGCGCAGTTTCTCGGCCATCTGGCGGGCGTCACCGACCCCGAGGCCAAGCGCAAGATCATCGGCCGCGAGTTTGTCGAGGTGTTCAAGGCCGAGGCCGCGAAGTTGAAAGCAGCGCCGGGCGGCGATGCCCGCGGCGGCGCCAAATGGCTGGCCCAAGGCACGATCTACCCCGACGTGATCGAGAGCGGTGGCGGCGCATCATCCTCAGGTGCCAAGAAAAAAGCCACCACCATCAAGAGCCACCACAACGTCGGTGGTCTGCCCGCCACGCTGGGCTTGAAGCTGCTGGAGCCGCTGCGCGACCTGTTCAAGGACGAGGTGCGTGAGCTGGGTGTGGCGCTGGGCCTGCCGCACGGCATGGTCTATCGCCACCCGTTCCCTGGGCCGGGTCTGGGTGTGCGCATCCTGGGCGAGGTCAAGCCTGAATTTGCCGACCTGCTGCGCCGCGCCGACCACATCTTCATCGAAGAGTTGCACCGCGAGATCGACCCGGCCACCGGCAAGAGCTGGTACGCGCTGACCAGCCAGGCTTTTGCGGTGTTTCTGCCGATCAAGAGCGTGGGGGTGATGGGTGACGGCCGCACCTACGAGTACGTGGTGGCGCTGCGCGCGGTGCAGACCAGTGATTTCATGACAGCCGACTGGGCCGAGCTGCCTTACGCGCTGCTCAAACGGGTATCGAGCCGCATCATCAACGAGGTGCGCGGCATCAACCGGGTGACCTACGACGTCAGCAGCAAGCCACCAGCGACGATCGAGTGGGAGTGAGGGGCTTGGCGTTTGAGGTCGCTTCAGGTCTTCGAAGCGGGCCGGTCCACGCGTCGGTTGATTAACAAAGCCAAATCCTCTCAGACTCGGTTGCCGAATGGTTCAGTTGGCGGCCCAGTTCTGAGGTCCCCGATCAAGCCTTCCGCCAGCGCCTCCTCGGCAATGGCCAGGCCGTGGCGGCGCATCGCTGGCGCGAGCTGCGGATCCCATGTGGCCTCGACGCCTGCGTCCGGAAGGTTGCGTTGGGCGTGTGGCGCGGCCTGAGCGGCGGCTTCGTAGTCGCCCTCGGTGAGGCGCCAGGGTTCAGCTGACCAGGTGCGCATCACGTGGTTGGCGATCTGGATGCCGGGCCAGTCGAAGTCGCCGTGGTAGCGCAGCCGCGCACCGGCATCGGCCAACTGCGTCAGCAAGGTTCTTTGCGCGGCCGCCGGCATGCCGTCGGTGCAGACCAAGGGAGCGCAGAGCGCCCCCAGGCGATCAGCGGCGATGGCCAGCAGGTTGGGGTTTTCGCAGACGAAGACGGCCTGGCCACCGACTGCCCAAACCGGTGGTGTCCGCAGCAGTTGGCGCAGCGACAGGTAAGCGGGTTCGCCGGTTGTCCATGAGGCCCGGGTGCTGGCGAGGATTGGCAGGTTCAGCACCAGCACCGGTCGGGCCAGTTCGTTGACCAGGATGCCGGCACGGGCCCAGACGTCTCGCGGGCGTTCGTCGGCGGCAGGGGTTTCGGCGTCGTCTGCCACAGCACCAGACAAGGCGCTGGCCTCGGCAAAACGCCATGCCGCCAGCACGACGCTGGCCGCGGGTTGGCCGGCATCCAGCGCGTGGGCATTGCCCAGCGTCTGCGCTGCCACCTGCGCACGTGTCAGGCCGATGGCCGGCAATTGCCGCAACACCGCATCGGCCTGCACCAGCAGGGCGTCGGCCGCCACCGCGTCTTGTCGAGCCAGCCGCTTGAGCAGGCTGCCGGCCTCTGGCGTCTGCGCCCATGCCTGCAGCCTGGCGTCGCGCCGCGCCAAGCCGGCCATGCCGGACCAGGCAGCCTCGGCCTCGGCACGTTGGGCGCTGTGGTTGACGATCGGGCCGTCCAGCCGCTCCAGCGCCTCGCGCAGCGAGCCGGCGATGCCGGCCGCCTGCAGGCTTTGGTCCAGCTGCGCGACATCGATACGGACTGAGCGTGTTGGCCGGGCTGGGCGTCCGGTCAGCAGCGCCAGCGCTTCGTGCTCGGTCGCGCTGAGTTGGCTGAGCTGCAGCATGGGGGCGACAGTGCCCTCGCCCTGGCGCTCAAACTGACGGCGCAAGCGCTGGCGCAGCGATGCAAGCGCGGGGCCGCCGAGCAGGCGGTCGAGTCTGGCGTCCGGATGGGTCATGCGGCCGGAAATCTGCGGTCCGGATCGTCTTCGCGCCGCCGCGCGCGGCCATCCCAGGTCCAGCGCGATACATGCACGGCGTCGATGCCTTCACGCCGCTGCAACTGGGCAATCGCCACACCCGGCAACTCAGCGTAGCAGGCCCATTCGCGCTCGCTGGTGATCACGAAGTCGAGGTCGAATTCGCGCACCAGTGCCATGCAATGGGCGCGCGCCGCGTCGTCGATGCCGGCAAAGGCCTCATCCAGCAGCACCAGACGCGGCGCATGGGCATAACCTGACTGGCTGTAGTAGCTCGATACGGCGGCGAACAGCGGCACCGTCAGGCCCAGCGCCCGCTCCCCGCTGGAGGC
>JBBQAH010000473.1:0-2313 GCA_038316145.1 Burkholderiales bacterium | reverse complement strand
CCTGCTAAGCCCCCCGCCGGCGCTCCGGTGCAGAACGCGACGATCGACATCAAGTCGTTCAAGTACAAGCCGGTGACGATCAACGTGAAGAAGGGCGGGCGGGTGACCTGGACCAACTCCGACGCCGCCGCGCACACCGCGACGGACGACGGCCGCTCGTTCGACACCCAGACGATCGACAAGGGCAAGTCGAAGATGGTCACGATGACGACGCCCGGCACGTTCGCCTACCACTGCGACTTCCATCCGTTCATGAAGGCGACCATCGTCGTCAAGTAGTTGCTGGCTGGCGGGCCTCTCTACGCTTCCAGCCGATGATTTCCACGAACCAGCTCAAGAACGGCAACCACATCGAGGTCGACGGCGTGATCTTCAAGGTCGTCGACTTCCAGCACGTGAACCCCGGCAAGGGCGCCGCGTTCGTGCGCACCAAGCTGCGCCGCGCTTCCGACGGCGCGTCGATCGAGCGCACCTTCCGCGCGGGTGAGAAGTTCCGCTCGGTGCGGACCGAGTCGCGCAAGATGCAGTTCCTCTACGCAGACGGCACCGACGCGCACTTCATGGACACGACGTCCTACGAGCAGATGGCCGTGCCCGAGGCGACGATCGAGGAAGCGCTGCGCTGGACCAAGCCGAGCGACGAGGTCGACCTGCTGTTCATCGACGACCAGCCCTCCGACCTCCAGCTCGCGAGCGCGGTCGACCTCGAGGTGACCGAGACCGAGCCGGGCCTCCGGGGCGACACCGCATCGGGCGGCGGCACGAAGCCGGCCACGCTCGAGACCGGCGCGGTGGTGGCGGTGCCGCTGTTCGTGGACGTCGGTGAGAAGGTCCGCGTGGACACTCGCTCCGGCAAGTACGTCTCGCGCGCTTAGCCTGGCTTAGCGGCGCAGCTCGCTCAGCGCCACAGCTGTCGCAACGCCCGCGTTGAGGCTCTCGACGCCAGGGCGGCCGCCGGGTATGCGCACGAGCGCGTCGCAGAATTCCTTGGTGCGGTGCCTGAGTCCCTGCCCCTCGGCGCCGACCACGAGCACGGACTTGTCGTCGAACGCGGTCTCGCCCAGGGTCTTCTCCCCCCGCTCGTCCAGGCCGTACACCCAGAAGCCGAGCTCCTTCAGCTTCTCGAGGCTGCGCGCGAGGTTGGTGACCCTGAAGGTCTTCACGAACTCCGCCCCGCCCACGGCCACGCGCGACACGAGCGGCGACACCTCCGCCTGGCGATTCTTGAGCAGCAGCAGGGCGTCGACGTCGAAGAACGCCGCGCTGCGCAGGATCGTGCCGAGGTTCTGTGGGTCGTTGATCTGGTCGAGTACGAGCACGAGCCGTGCGTCCTTCAGGCTGTCGAGGTCGCCCTCGTTGTAGATCGGCCGCGCCTCGGTGTGCAGGAACACGCCCTGGTGCTTGTCGTCCTCCTCGAACTTGCCGGCCTTAAGGAACTGCGGCCACGGCATGAACTCCGGCTCGATGCCCGCCGGGCGCGCGAGATCGATCAGATCCTCGTGGTACGACTCCTTGCCTGCGATCACCAGCCGCCGGACCGACTCCGGGCGGGTGAGCAGGACCGCGCGAACGGAGTGCTTGCCGTAGACCTTGTCCATCAGTGCCCGGGGTGGGATTCGAACCCACACGCCCCGAGGGGCAAGGGCTTTTAAGGCCCCGATGTCTACCGGTTCCATCACCCGGGCGCAGGCCTTTTCCAGTCTAGGCACGCAACTCTGGGGTTGCTAGCTTGTCCTAGTACACAGGACCGCATGGAAGCTGGCGCGCTAAAGCACACCACGGCAGTTCTGCCTGGTCTAACCGGGCGTAGTCCCCTGCTCCGTCTGAAGAGCGACGAGCAGCTGATCGAGCTCACGCGCAAGGGTCAGCACGGAGCCTTCGAGGCACTCGTCCAGCGCTACCAGTCGCGCCTGCTCGCCTTCTGCCGGCACATGCTGAACTCGACCGAGGACGCCGAGGACGTGCTGCAGGAGGTGTTTGCCGCTTCCTTCAACGCGATGATCGCCGATGCCCGGCCGATCAACGCGCGGCCGTGGCTCTACCGGATCGCGCGTAACCGCTGCCTCAACCACCTGCGCCGCCCGACCAGCGCCGGCCAGGACTCGATGGACGTGTTCGAGCGCGACGGCGGCGCCACCACCGCCGACACCGTGCACAAGCGCGAGGAGTTCCGCCAGATCGTGGCCGACGTCCACGACCTCCCGGAGACGCAGCGCACCGCGCTCCTCCTGAGGGAGATCGACGCGCTCTCCTACGACGACATCGCCACCACCATGGACACGACGGTGCCGAGCGTGAAGTCGCTGCTCGTGC
>JBBQAH010000157.1:0-6624 GCA_038316145.1 Burkholderiales bacterium | reverse complement strand
GGACGTTTTGGCGGATGTCGGGTCGGATCAGGCGTCGCTTCATCTCATTCCTGCAGTTCGAGCACGGTGAGGTGATTGTCCTTGGCAAGCCAGGTCCGGCCGACGATGCGCTCGTTGATCACGCCGGATCGGAACTGCCCCACCACCGGCTGGCCGGCCGCCCGCTTGACCTTGCTGGCCGCTACGTCGGCCACACCTGCGGGGATGCCCGGCGCAGGCTCGCCGTCGATCAGCACGCTGTCGCGCGGGTTGCCGAAGTAGGCGCGGGGCCGGGTGAAGCTGACCACCGCGTCAGCGCCCGCACCACCGTCCTTGTCCGCCGCGGCCAGCCGCTCGGGCCGCAGGTGCACGGTGTCGGACGAGCGCAAAAACGGCGATCGGTAGACATGGCTGACCGCAAAGCCCGGCGCCTGCACGACAAACTCCAGCGGCGTCTTGGCGTCGGTGGTGATCGGGCCCCAGCGGCCGTCGGCGCCCACCGTCTTGTCCACCAGCGCCGCGCCTTGCCTGGCGCCGGAGGCGGCGTCTACCGCGTAGACCGCCACCTGAGCACCGGCCAGCGGCAGGTTGGTGGCACCGGCGGCGGTAAAGCCACCGACTTGGCCGTTCAGCACGACACGGGCTTCGGGCGTGATGTGCAGCGGGTGGGTGGTACCGGGCGCCCGGCCGGTGACAAAACGGTAGGCCGCCGCAAACGCCTCCGGGTGGTAGGCCACCTCGCGGTGGTCGCGGCCGGGCAGCACCACGTTGTCGGCGCCCTTGAGCGCCGGGCCGTCGAAGGCAACAAAGGTCGGCTTGCCCTTGCGGCCAATCCACAGACCGTCGGGCTGGGCGAACTTGTCGTTGTTGTCGGACCGGATCGTCATCCACCGGACGCCGGGCGTGACCTCGTCGCCGTTCGGTCCTTTGGGCGCGTTCAGGCCCATCAGGAACGGGCCGGCGCCGTTGAACTCGTTGTTCGGGTTGACGGCTGGGTCGGCCTGCACGCCGTGGTTGGGCGTGCCGCCCAGGACGGCGTGCGACACCTTGGCCGCGCCGCCGCCCACCGGGCTGGCGCCGTTGGCGATGTAGTCGCGGATCGCATTGCCGCCGCGCGAGTTGCCGATCAGCACCACCTGGGTTGCGCCGGTGGCAGCCAGCACCTTGTCGACCTCGGCGGCCAGGTGGCGCCGCTGGTCCTCGGTCGAGCTGCGGCCATCCTGCTGCACAGTGTTGTCGTCACGCGCCAGCGGGTACGGAAAGTGCACCGCGTGCAGCCTGTCGCGCGGCCAACCGTTGCTCTCCCAGCGCCAGGCGGTGGGCGTCCACAACGCGGCGGTGTCGCCGTTGCCGTGCACAAAAACAATGGGCGGCAACGGTGCCGAAGGGGTTGACGGTGGCGGCGGGGGCGTGCTGGCACAGGCGGCCAGCAGGGCCGCGGCCAGCAACGGGGCCAGGGCGCGGCGGCGGATCAGCAAGGTGTTCATCGGGCGGTCTCGGTGGGGGTGGCTTGGCGGGTGACGTTTGGCGCAGTGTGCCCGGCCGCGCCTGGCGCCGGGTGCGTCAGGCCAGGCCCAGGTCGCGGGCCGACGGCAGGTCGGGGTCGGTCAGGCCGTGGGCGGCGCGCACGGCGTTGAGCACCGCGCGGGCCGTCACCTCGGCGGCCAGCGCGCCCAGCACGCTCAGGTTGGGCGCGGGCATGCCGGGCTGGCCGGCGCCACCGGTGGCCAGCGCAAACAGCGCGTCGCCGTCGCTGGCGGTGTGCACCGGGTTGATGCTGCGGGCCAGGCCGGCGTGGGCCATCGCCGCCAGCTTGTTGGTCTGGGCCTTGGACAGCCGCGCATCGGTGGCGACGATGCCGATGGTGGTGGCCATGCCGGCCATCAAATGGGCGGGCAATCGGCCATCGCAGATCGCGGCCAGGGTGCCCAGCGGCGTGCGGCCGTCGTCGCCCCGGGCGCCGGCAATCACCCGGCCGGTTGCCGGGTCCACCACGTCGCCGATCGCGTTGACCGCCACCAGCGCCGCCACGGTCACGGCGCCGACCCGGATCGACGCGCTGCCGATGCCGCCCTTCATCGCCCGGTTGATGCCGAACAGCTTGCCCACCGCCGCACCCGCGCCGGCACCGACGCTGCCCTGCGCCGGGTGGGCACCCGGCGCGGACTGGCTGGCGGCCTGGCAAGCGGCATAACCCGCGGCGGCATCGGGCCGGATGCGGGCATCGCCCACCCACAGGTCGAACAGCACCGCGGCCGGCACGATCGGGATGCGGCAGGGGCCGACCTGCACACCGTGGCCGTTTTCTTCCAGCCAGCGCATCACGCCGTCGGCCGCGGCCAGGCCAAACGCGCTGCCGCCGGTCAGCAGCAGGGCGTGCACACAGTCGATCGTGGCGAGCGGGTGCAGCAGGTCGGTCTCGCGGGTGCCGGGTGCCGCGCCGCGCACGTCCACCCCGGCCACCACGCCCTCTGGGCACAGCAGCACGGTGCAGCCGGTGGGGCGGCGCGTGTCGGTGAAGTGGCCGACCTGCAGGCCGGCGATGTCGGTGATGGCGCCTGGGTACATGGCAGGAAAAAACGGGCCGCTAGGCGGTGTGCCAGCCGGCCCGTCTTGGGTTTGGCTCAATCCGAGCCTGGCACCGGCACCCGGGCCCGCGCCGGACGACGCGTCGGCCGCCGGCCCGGGGCAGGCCGCTGTTCAAGCAAACACGCCCGCGGTGTCCTGCATGCGCACCGACACCTCGCCCAGGTGGTGCAGTGTGTCGCCGTAGGCCATCTCCAGCATCGTCAGGCGCTTGAAGTAGTGGCTGCTGATGTACTCGTCGGTCACGCCGATGCCGCCGTGGATCTGGGTGCACTGCTGGCCGACCTGGCGCATGCTGCGTCCCAGTTGCACCTTGGCCTGGCTCAGCGCACGTCGGCGCTGCTCGGGCGCCTCACCCAACTTGAGGCTGGCAAAAAAGCTCATCGAGCGGCCCAGCTCGACGGCCATCTTGACGTCGGCGATGCGGTGGCGCAGCGCCTGGAAGCTGGCCAGCGTGACCCCGAACTGCTTGCGCGTGTTCATGTATTCGACGGTGAGCGCCAGCATCTTGTCCATCAGGCCGACACCCTCGGCGCAGGTGGCGGCAATGCCCACGTCCACCGCCTGCTGCAGCACGGCCCAGCCGTCCGCGCTGACCAGCGCAGCGGCAGCGTTGTCGAGCATCAGCTCGCCGGCGCGGCCGCCGTCCTGTGTCGGGTAGCCGGTGATGGTGACACCCGAAGCGCCGCGCTCGACCAGGAACAGGCCGATGCCGGCGCTGTCGTCGGCACCGCCCCAGACGCGCGCCGGCACGACAAAGGCGTCGGCCTCGTCAGCCGCGGGCACCACGCTTTTTTGGCCGTTCAAGACCCAGCCGGTGGCGGTTTGCACCGCCGTGGAGGTGATATGGCTGAGCCGGTAGCGCGCGCTGCGCTCCTGCAGCGCTGGCACCACCAGCGCGTCGGCCGTGGCGATGCGCGGCAGCCAGGCAGCCTGCAGCTCGGCCGGTGCTGCCGACAGCAAGGTGGGGGTGACCAGCGCGGCCGCGGCAAACGGCGCGTTGACCAGGCCGCGGCCCAGCTCTTCCATCACCACCATGGCCTCGGTGGCGCCAAAGGCCATGCCGCCATGCGCCTCGGGGATCGCCAGGCCGGTCAGGCCCAGTTCGGCCAGCTCGGCATACACCGCGCGGGTCTGGCCGCCGGCCTTGGCCAGCGCGTGGCGGCGTGGGAAGTCGAAGCCTTTTTCGACCCATTTGGCCACCGCGTTGCGCAGCGAGTTCTGGTCGTCGGAGAAGTTGAAGTCCATTTTGATTAGCTTCCGAGCACAGTTTGCGAGACGATGTTGCGCTGCACTTCGTTCGACCCGCCGTAGATCGTCGTCTTGCGCATGTTGAAGTAGGTGCCGGCCAGTGGCGCGCACAGCGCCGCACCGGCAAAGTCGCCCTGCCAGCCGGCCTCCATCGCCTCGTGCTGGAACGGCAGCGCCATCGGGCCCGCCGCCAGCATCATCAGCTCGGCGTAACGCTGCTGGATCTCGCTGCCGCGGATCTTCAAGAGGCCGGCCACGTCCAGCGAGTTGCGGCCGCTCTTTTCAGCCGACAAGACCCGCAGCACCATCATCTCGAGTGCCACCACGTCGACCTCGAGCGCGCTGATCTGCTCGCGGAAACGGGCGTCCTCATAAACCCCCTCGGCCTTGGCGATGCGCTTGACCCGCTCCAGTTCCCGCTTGGCCCGGTTCACGTCGGCGATGCCGGTGCGCTCGTGCGACAGCAGGAACTTGGCATAGGTCCAGCCCTTGTTCTCCTCACCGATCAGGTTGTCGGCCGGCACGACGACGTTGTCGAACCAGACCTCGTTGACCTCGTGCTCGCCGTCCATCGTGATGATCGGGCGCACGGTGATGCCGGGGCTCTTCATGTCGATCAGCAGGAAGGAAATCCCGGTCTGCGGCTTGCCGTCGGTGGAGGTGCGCACCAGGCAGAAGATCCACTCGCCGTACTGGCCCATCGTGGTCCAGGTTTTCTGGCCGTTGACGACGTAGGTATTGCCATCCCGCACGGCGCGGGTCTTCAGCGAGGCCAGGTCCGATCCCGAGCCCGGCTCACTGTAGCCCTGGCTCCACCAGACCTCGCCCGAGGCAATGCCGGGCAAAAAGCGCTGGTGCTGCTCGGGCGTGCCGAAGGCCATGATCACCGGCGCCACCATCACCGGGCCAAACGGCATGATGCGCGGTGCACCGGCCAGCGCGCACTCTTCCTCGAACAGGTGGCGCTGGATCGCCGTCCAGCCCGGGCCGCCGAACTGGGTGGGCCACTGGTAACCCAGCCAGCCCTTGGCGCCCAGGATCTTGTGCCAGCGCTGCATGTCCTCAAACGACAGGCGCAGCGCATGGAGCACCTTGTGGCTGATGTCCTTGGGCAAGCTATCGGCCACCCACTGCCGGATCTCGGTGCGGAAGTTGAGCTCTTCCGGGGTGAAGTTCAGGTCCATGGTGTTGCGTCTCCGTGCGGCGCGGGTTTGCGCGGGTCTCGGTTTTTAGCACGACCGTTCGTTTTGGGCTTGTCCCTGCTGCGACAAATACCGGCCCGGATAATCCCGTCGATGGCAGAACTGAGCGAGACCAAGCCGGCGGCAGCCGCCGGGCCAGGCTATGCCGCCACCGTGGGCGCGCTGGCCGTGGGCCAGGTGCTGAGCTGGGCGGTGCTGTATTACGCTTTCTCCAGCCTGGTGCTGCCGATGGAGACCACGATGGGCTGGAGCCGCCCGGCGATGATGGGCGCGCTGACGCTCGGCCTGGCGGTGTGGGGTGGGGCCACCTATGCGGTGGGCGCGGCGATCGACGCCGGCCGGGGCCGTGCGGTCATGGCCGGCGGCTCGGTGCTGGCCGCGCTCGGCGTGCTGGCCTGGTCGCAAGCCACGCAGGTCTGGATGCTGTACCCGGTCTGGGCCGTGCTGGGCGTGGCGATGGCGGCCACGCTGTACGACCCGGCCTTTGCGGTGCTGACCCAACGCTACCCTGGCAGGTACCGCGACGGCATCACCACGCTGACGCTGGTGGGCGGGTTTGCCAGCACGCTCAGCTTTCCGGTGGTGGCCGCACTGCTGCACGCCGGGCTGGACTGGCGCCAGACGCTGCAAGGGCTGGCCGCGCTGCTGCTGGCGGTGGCCGCGCTGCACGCCTGGGCGCTGCGCGGCGCGATGCGGGTAGCCGGCCCGCCGCGCACCGACCAGCAAGCCGATGCCACGCTGCGCGAGGCCCTGCAGCACCGCAGCTTCTGGCTGCTGACGCTGTGTTTTGCGCTCTACGCCTTTGCCCAGGCGGCGATGTGGGCGCATGTGATGCCGGCGTTTGCCGACAAGGGCATCTCCACCGCCGATGGCCTGCTCGTGCTGATGACGGTGGGCCCGGCCCAGGTGGCCGGGCGCTTGCTCTATGCGGCGGTGGGCCGCGGCTGGAGCCTGCGCCGGCTGGGCGCGCTGGTGCTGGCCGCCCTGCCGGTGGCGATGGCGTTGTTTGCAGTGGGCCGCAGCCTGGCCGCGCTGCTGGTGTTTGCGGTGGTTTTTGGCGTGGCCAACGGGCTGGTGACGATCGTGCGGGGCGGCCTGGTGCCGCTGTACTTCGGCCGGTCGCATGTCGGGCGCATCGGCGGGCTGATGTCGGGCATCGGCCTGGTGGCGCGGGCCAGCGCCCCGGTGGCCGCCACCGCCTTGCTGTGGGTGCTGCCCGGCTACCCCGGGCTGATGGGTGTGCTCAGCGCGCTGGGCGTGGCGGCTGTGCTGGCGTTTTGGTGGGCGCGGCCGCCTTGAACCGGCGGCGCGGCGCCCGCCAGGGCGCCCCAGCCATCCGGCCGCGCGGGGTCAGTCCGCCGCGAAGCAGTAGTACAGGCCACCGCCGCCGGTGGACTTGAGCTGGTCGGCGCTGCAACCGCGCGACTGGTGCGACGAGTTCCAGGACTTGGCCGGCACGCTCTCATCCAGGCCGGTCTTGTCATGGTGGCCGACCATCGCCGCGCCGCCGCTGCTCATGCGCCAGTTGCCGCAGGTCGAGTTGGCGTCGCCAGCGATGAACGTGCCGTCGGGCTGCGAGCCGGTCAGCACATCGTGCAGATTGGGC
>JBBQAH010000004.1:0-49539 GCA_038316145.1 Burkholderiales bacterium | reverse complement strand
GACTTTTCGGTCCAGCGACCTGCATGCAGGCGGCTCTGCTGTACCTGTTTCAGCAATCAACGTAAGCCCAAGGGTCCCGTCAGGTCGATCCGTAAAAATGAAGGTCTGAAATCGCCGCCAAACCGCCGCCAAATCGTGCTGCGGCGACCGATAAGCCCCACAAAAAACTGGGTCACGTCGATGATGGGCCATCATGGGCGTGTGGCCGGCGAGGTCGGTGTTCGTTGCGATGGCTGTTGAACTGTTTTTTTGCATCAATGACTTGCCGGCATGTTGCAGCGGGCTGAAAGAAGTCGGCCGTCAGGCACCGCAGAATTATCGTCGGGCGACTTCTGACGAATGCCGGATTGGAAAAGTCGTTTGTTGACAGGCGCCCCTGCCAACCCTCACCGATGACGAGCCCTTGCACACCGCGCCTGTTGGCAAAAAAGCCAACATGAAGGCCGTGCTGATCACCCGCTTCAAAAGCGTTGCCGAGGATGGCGGCGTGATGGCGTTGGTGGTCTGGCGGGTAGCGCGACCGGTGCCACCCACGGAGCATGGTTGCAAATATCGGGCGGTCTACGCCCTGGACGGTGTGCGTGTGGTCGGATTCGACAACGAACGGGGAAAAGGCGATCACTGCCCTCTGCATGGGCGGGAGCTGCCGTACACATTCACCACGGTCGACGCTTTGGTTGAGGATTTCATCGCCGCCGTGGATGCGGCAAGGACTACGCCATGACGACACGACGCACGCTCACCATCACCTTGTCGCCCGACTGGCGTTCCGCCTTGCGGCGAACGGGCAAGGCGGCACAGGCCGACAGTTACCAGCGCGAGACGCTGAACTTCGAGAGTCCGGGGGCGTTTTTTGGCAGGCTGACCGAACGCCGTTGGTCTTTGGTCACCGCCTTGCTGGGGCAAGGCGCGCTGGCGGTGCGCGAACTGGCGCGGCGGGCTGGCCGCGACGTCAAGCGGGTGCACGAAGATGTGCAGGTGCTGACCGAACTGGGCTTGGTCGAACGCGACGACGCGGGTGGCGTGTTGTGTCCGTATGCAGATGTGCACATCGACATGCGTGTCCATCATAAAAAGGTCGCGGCATGAACCGGCTCCCGGACTGAAGTGCGAAAAGTCGACAAGCCGCTGTTCTCAGGTGTGGGACAAGCCTCGAGGGAGGAAACCGCGGGGCATGCCGCGGGGCGGGTGATGTGTCAGCGCCGAGCCCCAGGTGTGCAGCACCAGCGTGGCGCCGATGCGCGCGCCCAGGTGCCTGGGATCGGCAGCGATGGTCTGCAGCGTTGAAGCCGCCAGGTCAAACAGCAGGCCATAGATCGTGGCCTTGTTCCGGTAGGCCAAGTCGGCGATGGGTGCGGGCAGCGTGAAGACTACGCGGCCATACTCAGCGGGCAGCAAATCAGTCTGGTGCGCGTCCAGCCAGTGCGACCGACCGGTGGGAGCAGGCCCTCAGGCGGCTACCGTAATCGGTAGGCTGTACGGCCCAAGATTTGCCGTCCAGCGGGAGGCGATGGACGAGGCGATCAGCTGGCTGACGTTCTACATCCACCGCCTGCTGCACTCAACGCCGGGTTATATCAGCGCGATGGAGTTCGAGGAAAACTGGCGCACGGGCCGGGCCAAGAAAGTCGCCTGGACGATTGGTAATGCATTGCGTCTGACGGGGGCAAGGTCGGCCACCGACCCGACCGAGCACATGACCCCTAGGCCAGCGAAAACAACTTACGGTGTCTTGCGCTGCGCATGAAGCGAAGTTCGACCGTCTGAATCAGACCGAATCGTCGGGGATCTCTCAATCAGCGACCGAGGTCTTTTGCGCTTACCCCGGCGATGCCCCAGTTCTGCTTGGGTACATCGTGGATCCAGACGCGGATGGTTTCCTTGGGCGCGCCAACCGCTTCCTGCAGCGCCTGGGTGACCTTCTCGATCACCGCGCGCTTCTGGTCTTCGGTTCGGCCTTCAAGCATGTAGATCTGTGCAAATGGCATCGTGATTCTCCGTGGTCAGACAAAACGCAGCGAGACGCTGCCCAGCCCCTGCAGCCGCAGGCTGACATGGTCGCCTGCCTTCACCGCCACCGCCTCGGTGACGCCGCCCGACAGGATCAGCGTGCCGGCGGGGATTTCCTCGCCGCGCCTGCCCAGGTGGTTGGCCAGCATCGCCACCGCGGCAGCCGGATGGCCCAGCACCGCGGCGCCGGCGCCGATCGCCACCACCTGGCCGTTCTTCTCCATCACCACGCCCATCGTGCGCAGGTCGACCCGATCCGGTGGCAGCGCCTGGCCACCGACGACGAAGCGCGCGGCCGAGGTGTTGTCGGCCACCACGCTCTTCAAGTCGAACTTGAAGTCGCGGTAGCGGCTGTCGATCACCTCGATGCCGGGCAGCACGAAGTCGGTGGCCGCCAGCACCGTGCCGATGTGGCAGCCCGGGCCCTTCAAGGCCCGCTTGAGCACGAAGGCGATCTCGGGCTCGACCTTGGGGTGGATGAGTTCGCTGGTCTTGACCTCGCCACCCTCGGGCACGCAGAAGTTGTCGACCAGGAAGCCGAACACGGGTGAGTCCACCCCCATCTGCTTCATCTTGGCGTGCGAGGTCAGCCCGGCCTTCAGCCCGATCACCCGCGAGCCGCGCGCCAGCTTGCGGCGCAGGATCTCGGCCTGGATCGCGTAGGCGTCGTCCCAGTCCATGTCGGGGTGTTCGTCGGTGATCTTCAGCGTGTCGCGGGCCTGCAGTTCGCAGGTCTCCAGGTGCTCGGCCAGGCCGGCAATGGTTTTTGCATCGAGTGCCATGTCTATCCCTTCAAGTCGCTTGCGCGGGCACCAGGCCGCGCGCCTTGGCCATCGTCAGTGCGGTGTCTTCAATCATGTCTTCCTGCCCGCCGACCATGCCGCGTCGGCCCAGTTCGACCAGCAGGTCGCGCGCCGGCACGCCATACTTTTTCTCGGCGCGCTTGGCAAACAGCAGGAAGCTGCCGTAGACGCCGGCGTAGCCCAGCGTCAGTGCGTCGCGGTCGATGCGGATCGGAAAGTCCATCATCGGCACCACCCGGTCCTCGGCCACGTCCTGGATCTTCCAGACGTCGACGCCGGTGTGGATGCCCATGCGGTCGCACACCGCCACCAGCACCTCCATCGGCGTGTTGCCGGCGCCGGCGCCCAGGCCGGCGGACGCCGCGTCGATGCGGTTGGCGCCGGCCGCGATCGCCGCGATCGAGTTGGCCACGCCCATCGCCAGGTTGTGGTGGCCGTGAAAGCCAAGTTCGGTCTCGGGCTGAAGCGCCTCTCGCACCGCGCCCAGCCGGGCGCTCACGTCGCCGGGCAGCATGTAGCCGGCCGAGTCGGTGATGTAGATGCAGTTGGCGCCGTAGCCCTCCATCAGCAGCGCCTGCTTGACCAGGCCCTCGGGGCTGTTCATGTGCGCCATCATCAGGAAGCCGACCGTGTCCATGCCCAGCTTGCGCGCCGCGGTGATGTGCTGCTCGCTCACGTCGGCCTCGGTGCAGTGGGTGGCCACGCGGATGGTGTGCACGCCCAGGCCATGGGCCATGTGCAGGTGGTCCACCGTGCCGATGCCGGGGATCAGCAGCGCCGACACCTTGGCCTGCTTCATCAGCGGAATCACCGCGCCGAGGTACTCCTCGTCGGTGTGCGCCGGAAAGCCGTAGTTCACCGAGCTGCCGCCCAGGCCGTCGCCGTGCGTCACCTCGATCAGCGGCACGCCAGCATCATCGAGGCCCTGCGCGATGTTGCGCATCTGGTCCAGCGACATCTGGTGGCGCTTGGGGTGCATGCCGTCGCGCAGCGTCATGTCGTGCACGAGGATCTTTCTGCCTTGTAGATTCATGTCTTGCTCCTTCAAGCCGCAACGGGTTCGAGCGTCAGCGATCCGGCCAGGATCTCCTCGGCAAACATCTCGGCGGTGCGCGCGGCGGCCGCGGTCATGATGTCGAGGTTGCCGGCGTACTTGGGCAGGTAGTCGCCCAGGCCTTCCACCTCCATGAACACCGACACCCGGTTGCCATCGAACACCGGGCCATTGACCAGCTTGTAGCCGGGCACGTACTTCTGCACCTCGGCAATCATCGCGTGGATCGACTGGGTGATCGCCGCCTGGTCGGGCGCGGTTTCGGTCAGGCAGTGCACCGTGTCGCGCATGATCATCGGCGGCTCGGACGGGTTGATCACGATGATGGCCTTGCCCCTCTTCGCGCCACCCACCATTTGCACCGCGCTGGCGGTGGTGCGGGTGAACTCGTCGATGTTCTTGCGCGTGCCCGGGCCGACCGAGCGGCTGGCCACGGTGGCGACGATCTCGCCGTAGGCCACCGGTTGCACGCGGCTCACCGCGAACACCATCGGGATGGTGGCCTGGCCACCGCAGGTGACCATGTTGACGTTCATCTCGCGTTTGCCCACGTGCTTGGTCAGGTTGACCGGCGGCACGCAGTACGGCCCGATGGCCGCAGGCGTGAGGTCGATCATCATCGCGCCCTGGGCGTTGACCTTGCGCGAGTTCTCGGCGTGCACGTAGGCGCTGGTGGCGTCGAAGACGATCCGCACGTCATCGATCTTCATGTGGGGGATCAGCCCATCCACGCCGTCGGCAGTGGTCTTGATACCCATCTCACGGGCTCGCTTCAGACCGTCGGACGCGGGGTCGATGCCCACCATCCACACCGGCTCCAGCAGCGCGCTGCGCTGCAGCTTGGCCAGCAGGTCGGTGCCGATGTTGCCGGGGCCAATGACGGCGCATTTGATTTTTTGACGCATGGTGGGTTCCTCATTCCAGGGTGATCTTGGCGGCGCGGATGACCTTGCTCCAGCGCACGCCCTCGTCATGCACATAGGCGGCAAACTGCTCGGGTGTGCTGGGTGCGGGCTCGGCCCCGATCTGGGCGAAGCGGTCGATGACCTCTTGCGACTTCAGCCCTTCGACCACCGCCTTGTTCAGGGTGGTCACCATGTCTTTGGGCAGGTTGGCCGGGCCGAGCAGGCCAAACCAGATCGGCACGTCGAAGCCCGGATAACCTTGCTCGGCCACCGTGGGCAGGTCAGGCAGCAACGGTGCGCGCTGCGCCGTGATGATGGCGATGCCCTTGAGCTTGCCGCTTTTGATGTTGACAGCCGCGCTTGACAGCGAGCTCTCGATGCTCAGCAGCAACTGCCCGCCCAACAAGTCTTGCACCAGCGGGGCCGTGCCCTTGTAGGGCACATGCTGCATCTCGATGCCAGCAGCCGCCTGCAGCATTTCACCGGCCAGGTGGTTTGCCGTCCCCACGCCTGAGCTGCCATAGCTCAGCTTGCCCGGGTTGGCTTTGGCGTAGCTGACCAGACCCTTCAGGTCGTTGAAAGGCGCGCTGGGGTGGGCCACGATGGCACCCTTGGTGATACCAACCCGACTGATGGGTGTGAAGTCGTGCGCCACGTCGTAGGGCAGCTTGGCGTACAGGCTGGGCGCGATGGCCAAGCTGCTGACGGCCGACAACACCAGCGTATAGCCGTCTGCGGGTGATTTGGCCACCGCGTCAGTGCCCAGGTTGCCACCGGCGCCGGGGCGGTTCTCGACCACCACGGTCTGTTTGAGCTTCTCGCCCAATACTTTGGCCAGCACGCGGCCCATCACGTCGGTTGGCCCGCCGGGCGGGAAGGGCACGATCAGGCGAATGGGCTTGGTGGGGTAGGCCTCGGCGGCTGGGCTGGGCGCGGCCATGGCGGCGCAGGCCAGTGCGAGCGTGGTGCGCAGCAAGCGGCGGCGGGTCAACAGAAAGTGGTCCATGGGGAGACGTTTAGAGTGGATTGCAAATCAGACAAAGCGCACCGAGCAGCCGCCGATGCCACCGATCGTCACGCGCAGGCTGTCGCCGGCTTTCACCGGCACCATGATCGCGAGCGAGCCCGACAGCACCACCTCGCCGGCCTTCAACGGGATGCCCAACCGGCCCAGCGTGTTGGCCAGCCAGGCTACCGCGTTGGCGGGCGCACCCAGCGCGGCAGCACCGGCGCCGGTGGCGACGATCTCGCCGTTCTTCTCCAGCACCATGCCGCAGGTCGTCAGGTCCAGCCCACGTGGGTCGACCAGCCGATCGCCGAGCACGAACACGCCGCAGCTGGCGTTGTCGGCCACCGTGTCCTGCACCAAAATCTTCCAGTCCTTGATGCGCGAGTCGACGATCTCGAAACAGGCCATCACGCCCTCGGTGGCGGCCAGCACATCGGCGGCGCTGATACCGGGGCCGACCAGGTCGTGCTTGAGCACGAAGGCGATCTCGCCCTCGGCCTTGGGCTGGATCAGCGTGGCCGCGACGATGGCCTCGCCCTCGTTGTAGACCATGGCGTCGGTCAGGATGCCGAAGTCGGGCTGGTAGACGCCCAGCATGTCCATCACCGCCTTGGAGGTGACGCCGATTTTCTTGCCGATCACCGTCTCGCCGGCATCGATGCGGCGGGCGATGAGCCGCTGCTGGATGCGGTAGGCGTTGTCGATGCTGATCTCGGGATGGCGGGTGGTGAGCGGCTCGACGACATGGCCGCCCTTCAGCGCGTCGTAGAGCTCGTCGCCGAGTGTGGTGATCAATTCAGGGGTCATCGCGGTCTCATGCGGCAAGGGGTTGGGGTTCATCGGCATTGGCTTCGATACGTCGTGGTGGGTGCTCACAGCTTCACGCAGACGTTCTTCAGCTCGGTGTAGAACTCGAGCGAATGCACACCGCCCTCTCGGCCGATGCCCGACTGCTTGGCGCCGCCAAAAGGCGTGCGCAGGTCACGCAGGAACCAGCTGTTGACCCAGGCGATGCCCACCTCCATGCGCTGGGCCACGCGGTGGGCGCGCGAGACGTCGCGGGTCCAGATGGCGGTGGCCAGGCCGTAGTCGTTGTCGTTCGCCTTGGCCAGCACCTCGTCCTCGGTGTCGAAGGGGGCGATGTGGCAGCAGGGACCGAAAATCTCCTCCTTGATCACCCGCGCCGTTTCGGGCAGGCCGGTCCAGATCGTCGGTTGCACCCAGGCGCCGTCGGCCAGATCGCCCGGCATGTCGGGCTTGCCACCGCCGGTGACCACCGTGGCGCCCGCCTCCTTGGCGATCTGGTAGTACGACAGCACCTTGCGCTGGTGCTCGGCGCTGATCAGCGGCCCCAGGCCGGTGCTGGCATCTTCGGGCCGGCCAAGCTTCAGGCCCTCGGCACCCAGCTTCATCGCGGCGACGAAGCGCTCGAACAGTGGCCGCTCGACATACACCCGCTCGGTGCCCAGGCAGACCTGGCCGCAGTTGGCGAACACCGAGCGCATCGTGCCCTCGACCGCGGCGTCGAAGTCGCAATCGGCAAACACGATCGCTGCATTTTTGCCGCCCATCTCCAGGCTGACCGGGCGCGCGCCGTGGGCAGCGGCCTTCATGATGGCCTCGCCGGTGCGGGTCTCGCCGGTGAAGGTGATCGCGTCGACCTGCGGGTGGCTGGTGACGAACTCGCCGGCCGAATCGGGCCCGAAGCCATGCACCACGTTGTAGACGCCCTTGGGGATGCCGGCCTCGTTCATCACCTCGCCCAGCAGCGCGGCGGTCTGCGGTGTCTCCTCCGACGGCTTGACCACCACCGCATTGCCGCAGGCCAGCGCCGGGCCGACCTTCCAGGTCATCAGCAACAGCGGCAGGTTCCACGGGCAGATCACGCCGACCACGCCCACCGGGCTGCGGTAGCCGTAGTTGATCGCGCCCTTGCCGTCCGGCGTGGCCATCTCGAAGAACTCGGTCGGCACGTTCTTCACCACGTCGGCGAAGATCTTGAAGTTGGCCGCGCCGCGCGGTATGTCGATGTGGCGCGCCAGGCTCATCGGCTTGCCGGTGTCCGCGCATTCGGCGGCCAGAAACTCGTCGAAGCGGCGGCTGATGCCGTCGGCCACGGCGTACAGCCGCTCTACCCGTTCGGCCACCGTCATCCTGCCCCAGGGCCCCTTCAGCGCCGCACGCGCCGCGGCCACCGCGGCGTCGACCTCGGCGCGGCCGGCCTCGTGCACCTGCGCGATCACGCGGCCGGTCAGCGGCGAGCGCTTGTCGAAGGTCTTGCCCGTGGCGGTGTACTCGCCGTTGATGAAGTTCAGGATTTGTTGCATGTGACGGTACTCAGCTGGTAGAGGGCAGCCGCAACCAAGCGGCCGCCGCGAAACGGGCTCCGCCAAGCCGCTGGCGGCGCCCCCCTGGGGGGGAGCGCCCTTGAGCGCTACGGGGGGGGTCAGGTATACACGTCGGTGAACGACGGCACCGCTTCACCGGTGTGGTAGAAAATCCCGCTCCAGAGTTTGTCTTCGGTCCAGGTGGTCACCGGCCGGTCGCGTTGGGCCAGATAGCCCAGGCCGGCGAAGGTCTCGTTGCGGTTGCCGCTGGGGTCGAAGAAGTAGATCGTCTCGCCTCGGGTGATGCCGTGGCGGGTGGGCGCCACGTCGATCTTGGTCTTGTTCTTGGCCATCACGTCGGCGGCCTTCAACACATCGTGCCAGCTGTCCAGGAAGAAGGCGATGTGGTGCAGCCCGCTCTTGGCGCCGCCGACGAAGGCGATGTCGTGCGGCGTGGTGGTGCGGCTCATCCAGGTGGCGGCCTGCATGTCGCCGTTGGGGCCGACCAGCACCTGCTCGGTCAGGAAGAAGTCCAGCGCCTCGGTCATGAAGCGCGTGTTGTCGGCCACGGTGTTGATGCCGGCCTCGGGGTTCATCTCGCACATCAGCAGGGTGTGGTCGAGCCAGTGCGCGCCAGCGCCCTTCAGGCCATCGGGCCAGGGGTCGGGGTTGGTGATGCCGACCTCGGTGCCGACGTACTCCTTCATCGCGTACAGCCGCATCTCGTGGCCGCTGGGCAATTTGAATTGCAGCATGCGGCCGGTGGACGGCAAGGTGCCTTCGGGCAGCATCGTGGTCTTGACGCCCCAGGCCTCGACAGACTTTTGCAGCGCGTCGAGGTCGGTGTCCTTCTCCACCTTGTAGGCCACGTGGTTCAGGCCGGCCTGGTCGCTGGGCGTCAGGATCAGCGAGTACTTGTCCCACTCGTCCCAGCACTTCAGGTAGACGTTGCCGGACTTGTCCTGCATCGTTGTCTTCAGGCCCAGCACGTTCTCGTAATGCTTGACCGCAGCGGCCATGTCCATCACCTTGATGCTGGCGTGGCCAATTCTCAGTACACCCATTTGAAGTCTCCTCAAACACCCGTGGATACATGGCCCGCCGGTTTGGCGAACCCCTTGGAAAACGGTTTCTCGAACTTGCCCATCACTTCCAGCCTGACCGCGGTGGCGGGTGCCACCCGGCAGGCCAAGGTGCAGCCGCGGGCCTCTTCCTCGGCACTGACATGGGCCCGGCTGACCGGCCCCAGCGCCTTGATCTGTCCTTCCAGGATGCGCACCTTGCACACCCCGCAACCGCCGTTGACGCAACCCACCGGGATGCCCTTGCGGCCCAGCTTCAGCATGCCCTGCAACAGGCTCTCGCTGGTGGCGCAGGGGTAGCTCTCGCCGGTCTGGGTCACCAGCACGGTGACCTTGGGGCGGCTGTCGAACGAAAATCCCATGGCCGCCTGTCAGACCCGCTTGAACAGCGGGCTGCGTGTTGCATCCGCATCGGCTGCCGACAGGAACTTCTCGGTGTAGATGTCGCGCTCGAAGAGTCGCCCCTGCATCAGCGCGGCGATGCAGGCCTCCACCATCACCGGCGGTCCGCACAGGTAGGCCTTCTGCTTGCCGAAGCCGTTGGCGAAGTGCGACTTTGCCGCGTCGTGCACGAAGCCGCGCGCGCCGGTCCAGCCAGAGCCCTCGGGTTCGTTCGACAGCGCCGGCAGGTAGCTGAAGTTCGGATGCTCAGCCGCCAGTGCGCGGAACTCGGCGTCGTAATACAGCTCTTCACCCGTGCGCTGGCCGTAGACCAGGGTGATCGGCAGCTTGCACCCGCCCTCCAGCAGGTCCAGGATCATCGAACGTGGGCTCGACAAGCCCGAGCCGCCGGCCATGAAGAGCATCGGCAGCGCCGCAGACCGGCGCACGAAGAAGCGACCGTAGGGCCCGGTCAGCCGCAGCCGGTCGCCCGCTTTGAGCGTCTGGTGCAGGTAGCCGGTGCCGGCGCCGCCGGCGACGATGCGCACATTGAGCTCGATCTTGCCGGTCTTCTCGACATCGGCCGGCGAATTGGCGATCGAAAACGCCCGGCTCTGGCTCAAGCCCGGGATCTCCAACTGCACATACTGCCCGGCCTGGAAGTGGATCGGCTGGTTCAGCGCCAGGTGCAGCGCCTTGATCGTCGGTGTCAACTCGACGATGCGCAACACCGTGGCGGCGAAGTCGCGCACCGGGATGATCTCGGCGTCGGGCTCTTCGTCGATGTCGGCTTCGATCGTGGCGTCGCTGTGCAGCGTGCAGCAGCAGGCCAGCGTCTTGCCCTCGTTGCGCTCGAACTCCATCAGCGCGAACGGGTTCGCCGCACCATGGTCCACCTCACCCTCGCTGACCTGCACCTTGCAGGTGCCGCACAGGCCGTGGCCACAGGCATGCGGGATGTAGATGCCCTGGCGCAGCGCGGCGTCGAGCAGCGTCTGCCCGTCAGCCACCTCGATGGTGGCCCCCAGCGGCTCGATGGTGAGTTGATAGCTCATGTCAGCCCCTCGACCGGCACGTACGCCGGGAGATCCCCCGAGGGGATGCGCGGGCCGGCTTGGGAGCGGCCCGGCGCTCGGCCCGCCGGCGCGTCAGTGCAGTGCCTTGAGTCATGGCCGTGCGCTCAGCTGAACGAGCCCTTGATGCCGGTGAGCCCGGGGGTGCGAAAGCGGATCGCATCCTTGTGCTTGAGCCCGTTCTCGGCCAGCGACTTGGCCGGATCGGGCGACCACGGCTGGCCCGATTTCAGCCACTGCACCGTCGCCCAGTCGATCTTGGCGAAGTCGGGGTGGTAGCCATAGATGCCGGGCAGCACCGCCTGCGACAGGGCGCCGAACGGCATGTCGGGGGGCAGCGGCAGGCAGAACGGCGCGCAGAACAGCAGGTGGTCTTCCCAGCCGATGTAGAGCAGCGGGGCGGGAAAGTTCTCGCGCACGTCCTTGGCCGGAAAGTTGTAGGGCTTGAGGGCGACGACGCTCATTTCGCTGCTCCTTCGGATGCCGCAGGTGCACCGACCGGCCGTGGCGGGGGATCGCCGCGCCAGGCGGCGAAGTTCTTCTGGTCCTCGGAGCCTTCGAAGTCGAAGTTGTCGCGGCCGATCTCCATCTCGTACCACTGCAGCACCGCGATCAGCGGGTCGAATCCTTCGGCCGTGGGGTCGGTGCCGGGCTTGAAGCAATGGCCCTGGTAGATCTGGTGCACCGGCAGCCAGCTCTGCACGTACTTCTCGGGCTCGTGGTCGAAGATGCCCTTGCAGTGGTCGCTGCAGAAGTGGTACTTGTCGCCCAGGTAGTCGCTCTCGCGGTAGCAAATTTTGCTGGCGTCGCCGGGCTCGGTGAACAGCATCGGGATCTGGCAGGTGGTGCACAGCATCGGCAGCGTCTTGTTGTAGAAGCGGTTGCCCTGGGCATGCTGCTCGCGGAAGTGCTCCAGCCGCGGGCGGTAGTACTTGTCGAAAGTGTCGGGGTACTTTTCCGACAACCAGGCCATCTCGTCCTCGTTGGGCACCCAGGTGTGGAAGGGTGCGGCGGCGTTGTAGTTGTAGAAGGTATTCCAGGCCTGGTGGCTGATGTGGTCCTTGCCTTCGCAGGCGTCCTTCCAGCCCTTGGGCTCGCGGATGCCGTAGCGCGCCAGGTCCTTGAACAGCGCGCCGCCGTTCTGCTCGGCATACATCTCCCAGGCCTCCTTCCAGCTCATCACGCGCTTGGGCAGCATGTAGTCCTGCATCATCGCCACCAGCGTCAGCAACCGGTAGCCGCGCCAGAACCACTTGTCGATCCAGCCCTGCACGATCGGCACATTGGCCGGGTCCTGCTCCAGCAGGAACTTGATGCACTCGATGCCCAGCGTCATGTGGCGCGACTCGTCGCTTTGCGCACTGAAGCCGAAGGTCACGGTGGACATGTCGCCGTTGTGTGCCGCGCCCGACATGAAGGGCACGAACAGCAGGTTGGTCAGCACATATTCGAACGAGAAGCTCACCGCCACCAGAAACTCGAACGGCCCGCCGGTCAGCGCGTCCTCGAAGAAGGACTTCGGCACCGACAGGTACCACACCCGGTCGAACCAGTAGTTCGAATGGTGCATGCCGTTGAAGTACTTGTTGTAGTGCGAGAGCGCATGCGTCTCGGTCTGGTAGTGGCGCAGTTCGTCCACGCTTTGCATCTGCGCGGCCACCCGCGCGCCCTCGCCGGTGAATTGCCGGCCCACATGGGCGAAGCCGCGGTGCGCGCAGTACTCCAGCGGCGTCACGCCCTGGATGAACAGCTTGAGCGCGTTGATGTAGCGCGCGTCGCTGACGCCGAGCTGCCCGTTGTTCTGCGCGAAGGCCTCGATCACCGCGTAGAGCTTCTTCTCCTTCTCGCCCTGGTACTTCCAGTAAGCGTCCATCGTCAGGCGGAACGGGTCTTCCCACTTGTTCCAGTCGTGGATCTTGATGCCCTCGTACTTGTCGTACGGAAACACCTTGTCCATCGGCTGGTAGGTGGTCTCCCAGCCCAGGCCGCGGGTCATCGCGGCGTAACGGTCTTTCAGACCGAGCTTCTTCTTGGCAACACGGGTGTCCATGCTTGTCTCCTGAGAGGTTCTAGTGCTTCCAGCTGAGCGTCAGCTGGTCGTCGTCTTCGTCGAGGTGGCCCGACAGCGTCACCAGGTTGATCTGCAGCGCCTGCAGGTCGTAGGGGCGGCCGGTCTGCTCCTCGATCGTGGCGCGGCGGATCGTCAGGCTGTCGGGCGCATCGATCTTCACCAGGCCGGGTGAATGCACCACGGTGGCCCGCGGGTTGTCGGCGATGATCGCGTCGATCACCGGGCGCGACTCTTCGTTGTGCTGAAAGGCGATGAATACGTTGGACATGGGCGGGTTCCTGGTCGGGGCTAGGGGCGGCTGGGGCGTGGCCGGTCAGGCGGCCACGCCGGCCTTGGCGCAGCGCGCGTCGAGTTGGCCGCGGGCTTCGTCCAGAGCGGCTTGGCCGGTGTCGCCCAGCGCCATCTCGGCCACCGGGGCCAATGCGGCTTGCGCGCGCTCGGTCCACTGCCGCACCCATTGGCTGATCAGCGTGCGGTTGGCCTCGCTCTCGGCGGCGGCGGTCTTGACCACCGCATCCACCCAGCGGGCGCTTTCGTCGTGCCATTCGGGCATGAAGGCGGTCAGCATCGCCACTGCGGTGCCGCCCTTGAGCGCGATGTGGTCGTCGACGAAGCGGTTGTAGATCAGCGGGTAGAGCAAGCCGTCGAGCGCCAGGTTCTGCGCCACGAACAACTCGAACGGATCCTGCAGCACCAGCGTGTCCTCGACATAACGGCGCAGCACCTGCCAGCGCGGCTCGTCCAGCCAGGCTTGTTTGCCTTCGTCCAGTGCTGCGGGCTCGGCCAGCGTCAGGCCCAGGCGGGTCAGGTACTGGGCCACGCCCAGGTTGTCCATCGC
Source organism: Burkholderiales bacterium (assembly GCA_038316145.1). Lineage (GTDB taxonomy): Bacteria > Pseudomonadota > Gammaproteobacteria > Burkholderiales > Burkholderiaceae_C > Pseudaquabacterium. The sequence continues at coordinate 35,986 of JBBQAH010000004.1, read as the reverse complement.
ATGGAACATCGCCGGCGCGGTGAACGCCGTGCCCCAGCCATAGGCGCAGATCGAGGTGTTGTTCATGTTCGCGCCCCAGGCGGCATGGCGCAGCGGCAGCAGCACCTGCAAGGCCTTGGCCTTGACCTCGTCGGGGATCATCGCCGCCAGACCGCGCGATTCGACGAAGGCGTAGTTCGACTCCACTGCGTCCTGCTGGCGGGCGCGGGTCATCGTCCAGTTGGCGTAGTAGAGCTGGCGCGGGTCCTTCAGCACATACCAGTCGGCCAGCACGACGGCGCTGCGCGAGGCGTCGAACAACTCGTGCTCGGGGTCCCAGGTCGGTCGGTAGTGAAAGTTGGTCGACGGCTGCGCCCCCATCGTCGCTTCCTGGTAGCGCGAGGCGGGTTTGTCGCCGCCGACGTACTTGGCCACATGGGCGTAGGTGTTGCGCAGCGGTTGGATGCTGCGCGCCTGCAGGTCAATGTTCATCGGGTCTGTCTCCGGGGTTGATCGGTGGTGGCGGGTTTGAGAAGCATGCGGCGGCGCGGCTGTCAGCCGTCGAGCCGCTGCACCTGGTTGCGGCTGCAGAACTCGGCAAAGGCGGCGCTGGGCAGCAGCAACTCCACCGACAGCTCGGGCCAGCCGATCGCGAACTCGAAGGCCACCAGCCCGTCTGCACGGCGCTCGGTCATCCGGACGAAACGGCGCGAGGTGTCGGCCACCAGCGGCGGCTCCATGCCCGCGCAGGGCTGGTCGGCGTCGGGGGGGTCGGTCGGGGTGCTCATGGTCGGTCGGCTGTTGGATCGGTTGGCGGGCCCGGTATGGGCGTCGGCCTGTGGTTGATCGCATGCGGCGTGCCAGCATCGCCCCAAATGCCAGAAATCTCGATAAAACAAGGGAAAACCCCGAAGACAGACCTCGCTTGATCGTTGGCAGGCTGAGCTTTCTGGCGCTGTCAATACCGATGCCACAGCGCGATAGTCGGGATTTCTGCGGTGCAGCATGATGAAATTGGCACTTGCGCAGACCGTCATTTGCTGAAATCATCAATTTGTCGGCGCAGTGCTTACAGCCGCCCGCAAATCAAGGCCTGAGAGATTATCGATATTCGAGCCATGAGCACCGCTGCCCTGCCACCACTGCCGTCGGATGCCGACCTGCGCCGGCTGGTGCATTTCTCGGCCGGCGACGGTCGCATCTGGCTGGCCGGCCAACGCATGCTGCTGGTGCATGCCGCGGCGCTGGGTGGTTTGCGCCGCGAGCTGATGCAGACCATCGGCCGCGAGCCCACGCGCCGGGTGTTGATGCGCACCGGCTATGCCTCGGGCGAGCGCGATGCGGCGCTGGCCCGCCAGGTGCGCGGCGAGGCTTCGCCGTTCGACATGTTTGCCGTCGGCCCGCAACTGCACATGCTCGAAGGCGCAGTGCAGGTCACGCCCGAGCGCTACGAGCTCGACATGGCCAGCGGCCATTTCCACGGCGTCTTCCGCTGGGACCACTCGTGGGAGGTGGAAACCCACCTGCGCGACTTCGGCCCGCAGGTCGAGCCGGTGTGCTGGATGCTGCTGGGTTACGCCTCGGGCTACACCAGCGCCTTCATGGGCCGGCCGGTGCTGTACAAGGAGGTGGCCTGCCACGCCTGCGGCGCGCCGCAGTGCCGCATCGAGGGCCGGCCGCTGGCCGATTGGCCCGACGGCGAAGCGCTGGCGCGCGACTACGACGCGCAATCGCTGCTGGTGCGGCTGGAAGACTTGAGCTCGCAGGTCGCCACGCTGCGATCGGCGCTGGAGCCGGCCAACGGACTGGCGCCCGGCCTGGGCGACATGGTCGGCCGCTCGCGCGCCTACACCGCGGCGACCACGCTGCTGCACAAGGTCGCCGGCACCCAGGTGACCGTGCTGCTGACCGGCGAGACCGGCGTCGGCAAGGAGCGCTTCGCCCGGGCGCTGCACGCGCTGAGTACGCGGGCAGCGCGGCCCTTCGTGGCGGTGAACTGTGCCGCGCTGCCGGGCGAGTTGATCGAGAGCGAGCTGTTCGGTGCCGAGAAGGGCGCCTTCACCGGCGCCGGCACGGCGCGACAGGGCCGCTTCGAACGCGCCGACGGCGGCACACTGATGCTCGACGAACTCGGCGAACTGCCTCTGGCGGCGCAGGCCAAGCTGCTGCGCGTGCTGCAACACGGCGAGGTCGAGCGGCTGGGCAGCACCCAGCCGCGAAAGGTCGACGTGCGGGTGATCGCCGCGACCAACGTCGACCTCGAAGCCGCCGTCGCCGCCGGCAGGTTCCGCCGTGACCTGATGTACCGGCTCAATGTCTACCCGATCCGCATCCCACCGCTGCGCGAGCGCGTCGATGACATCGAGCCGCTTGCCACGCACCTGCTGCAGCGCTTCGCGGCGTTGCACGGTAAACGCGTGGCCGGCTTCACCGACCGCGCGATAGATGCGATGCGCCACCACCCCTGGCCCGGCAACGTGCGCGAGCTCGAGAACCTGATCGAACGCGGCGTCATTCTTTGCAGCGCCGGCGAGCCGGTGGACGTGAGCGAGCTGTTCGTCTCCGCGCCGCAGGCAGCGCCGGTCATCGTCAACGCCGAGGGCCAGCTCGAACGCGGCGCGCCGCGCGACACCGGCGCGCTCTACGACGAGGTGCAGCGGCGCGGCCTGAGCCTCGATGAACTCGAGGACGCGCTGCTGCGCGAAGGGGTGCAACGCGCAGGCGGCAATCTGGCCGGCGCGGCGCGCGCGCTGGGCATCAGTCGCGCACAGCTCAGCTACCGCATCGCCCGGGCGCGTGAGCGCGCGCGCGACTGAAACCCACCGTGGCCAAACGATCGATGCTCAGCTTGGCCGGCGCACAACCGCCGCAGCCGCCAGCAGACGACGATGGCGTGTCGCGCACGCTGATCGAGCGCGCGTATTCGCAGCTGCGCGACGATATCGTCGAGGGCCGCCTGGCGCCCGACGAAAAACTGCGCGTCGAACACCTGAAGGCCCGCTACGGTGTGGGCGCCGGCACCTTGCGCGAGGCGATCACGCGGCTCGCCAGCGACGCGCTGGTGATGGCCGAAGGGCAGCGCGGTTTTCGCGTCGCGCCGATCGCGGTCGACGATCTCGAAGACCTGACCCGGCTGCGCATTCACATCGAGATCGAGGCGTTGCGCCAGTCGATCCGGCTTGGCGACGCGGCGTGGCGCGAACAGCTTCAGCTCGCGTTTGGTGAACTGTCGGCGTTCGAGCAACCGATCCGGCCCGAGCACCGGCGGCGCTGGGAAACCCTGAACCACCGTTACCACGAGGCCCTGATCGCTGCGGGTGCATCGCCGTGGACGCTCAAGGTGCTGCGCCTGCTGTCACGCCACAGCGAGCGTTACCGGCGCTATGCGATGGTGCTGCCGCACAGCGGGCGCGACGTGCATGCCGAGCATGCCGAGATCTTCGAGATGGCGATGGCCGGGCAGGACGCGCGCGCGGCACTGGCGCTCGAAGCCCACATCCGCGCCACGCCTGATGTGCTGATACGCGCGTTGCGCGACGGCGTGCCGGTGTTCCGACAAGCCGGCCCGGTCAAATAGAGAACCGGAAAGATGTGCACGCGCCAAGCGCGTCGCGGCTTCGAAGTGCCGTTGCCGACCCGCACACGCCAGCCGTGCTCGGGGAGAGCAGCCACTCGGCCAGTGGGTCGCGGCATTGCCGGCGCGCTTGCCTGTGTGCGGCGGCCAAGTGCTTCGCACACAGCCAAGTGCTTCGCACACGGCGAACGCGCTGGCCAACACGAGGCGTCGTCAGCCTTGAGGTGCCATCGGTCGCCGGTCAAGGAAGCACCGGTTGCCGGCTGTTCGCTGTCAATGCTGCCAAGCCTTCCCCGTCCAGCGAGCGAAGGAAAGCGACTAGGGCGCGTCTTTCGTTCGGAAGCAGGCTGAGCGCCATCAGCAGGCTGCTCTTTCCGGACAGGTCACCACCCCCCCTTTCGTAGAAATCGACAACGTCCTCCAGCGTGGCCAGCGATCCATCGTGCATGTACGGCGCGGTGCGCGCGACGTTGCGCAGACTCGGCGTCTTGAATGCGTACCGGTCGCCCGGGTCGAGCGTGATCTCGAAGCGCCCCAGATCGGGCGGCGCAGGTACGGCAAACGCCGTCAAGTCGGCGTCCGCCAGTACCGTCTGGACGCCGGGAGCCAACGGCACGACGAATGTGGAACCGACCGCTCGGGTGAAGGCGACCCCGGTGGCGTGAAATTGGCCGTCCGCCAGCAGTGCATGCTGCTCGCCCACCAGGTGGCAGAGGGTGCAGCGCCCCTTGCCCGCAAAGACGCGGAACCCCTGCTGCTCGGTTTTGGTCAGCGCCGAGGCTTGGCGGCCATAGCGCCAGCGGTCGAAGCGTGAATCACCCGAGACCAGGGTCACCTCGAAGGCGGCGATCGCCGCACCGACCGTGTCCATGGAGGGCCCGGCCCCGCTGAAGGCGCGCTCGAACTGTCCACCGTAGTCGTCCAGACCACGAATGCGCTGCAGCACATGGCTGATCGACGGGTTGGCCATCTCGTCGGGGTGCAGCAAGGGCATCCAGGCCTGGGTCGACAACGTCGAATCCCGTCCGTCGTGGAACAGGGCGGGTTGCCAGGCAACGTTCAACAGCGAGGGTGCATTGCGCCGCAGGCTCTTGCCTTCGATGCCCAAGGCCGTGCGCGAGGCGTTGGAGGCAAAGCCCTCTTCGGGCACATGGCACATGGCACACGACATCGTGCCGTTGAACGACAGCCGGCGATCAAAGAACAGCTTGCGGCCCAACTCGACGCGGCGACGATCCAGGACGACATCCGGCGGCAATCGCAGCGGCGGCAGACCGAAGGCCGCCACGACATCGAATGCGCCCTTGCTTGCGCTGTGCCACTGCCACTGCCACACGCCCACCACCAAGGCTGCAGCGACTGCGCCGGCAGCCAGCCATCGGCTCGTGAGCTTGTTCATCGCGTCGGTGGCCGCGGCGTGTCGGGCGTCTGCCGCGTTGACTCCAACGCCAATGTGCGCATGTCGTTGAGGATCACGTCCGGATGCAGGAAAGCGGTGCTGTAGATCTCGCGCACCCGTCCCTGCCGGTCCAGCAGGAAGACCTTGAGCATGTGGGTTCGCACCCGGCCTGGCGCCCCGCTTGCATCCAGTTCGACCTCGACATCCTGGCCGAAGTCATCGAGGATGGGTTTGAGGCGCGCGGTCGAGTAAGTGGTCAGGAAATGCCACGGCAGTTCAGTGTTGCGGGCGTTGTCGCCGCCGTAGACGCGCATCGCTGCCGGCGTGTCGTTGCCCGGATCGAAGGACAGGCTGACCAGTCGAACCCGGCCGCGCAGCGCAGGGTCGGCGAGCACCCGTTGCTTGACGGTGTCGAAGGTGGCATACGCCAGCGGGCAACCGATCGGATCGCTGCAGTAGGTGTAGACGAAGGACAGCAGGGTCAGCGCCCCGTGCGTGTAGCGCGAGAGCCGGCGCGGCAGCCAGTTGCCCTCGAGCACCCAGCCATCGGCGGCCGACTGGATCGGCGGCAATGCATAGCTGCCCGGCGCAGGCGCCACGAAGTCTTGTCTCGGGGCCTGGGCCTGAAGCTGGGCGTGCGCAAGCGGCACGCTGGCCACAAGCGCCAACAGGCCACCGACCGCGCCACGCCACCGCATCATCGTGTTGCCACTGCAACCCTTTCAGGCGCGCCCAACGAGGCGGTCGAACCCGACCTGGCACTGAACTTCATGTGATGGGCCCGCCCGAGTTTGAGCTTGTAGAAGTCCACCTCGAAGACCTGCTTCAGCTCCTTGCCGTCCCAACCGTAGGCGCGCAAGGCCTGCTCGTCGTCGGCACCCTTCTTGTCCCAGTTGGCCAGCAGCGACGACGTGATGTAGACCCGCTTGCCGTCCCAGCTTTGCGACACCATGTTGACCTGCTTGCCGGTCACCTTCTCATAGGTCTGCTTCGGTGCCTCGGGGTTGCTCAGGTCGAAGTAGCGCGTCTTGCCGTCCATGAAGGTATTGACCCACAGGCCCTTGCCGTCGGCGGTGATCGAGATGTCCACCGGCAGCGGGATCTTGGCCGGGTCGCCGATCGTCGCCACGTCTTTGGCCTGCCACTGGCCGGTGGCGTCTTGCTTGACGAGCCAGAGCTTGGACGTCAATGCGGTGGCGGTGATGGCCCAGTTGTCGCTGCCGCTCAAGGACCAGCGGATCTCCAGCGGTGCGCCTGGCACTTCAAACACCTTTGTCGGCTTCATGGCCTTCAGGTCCCACATCGTCATGGTGGAACCGAAGTTCTTCATCGCACTGCCATCCTTGATCAGGGTGCCGAGATCCATCATGTAGTTGGTCCAGCCTGTGAAGCTGGAGGTCAGCATGGCGTTCTTCTGCGGATTGATGCCGATGTCGTAGCCATACCCGTCGCCACCACCGATGTCCTTCATACCTTTGGGCATGTCATGGGTGGAAACCAGCTTGCCCTGATTGTTGTAGACCGCGATGCCGGTGGCACCACCGTGATCCTTGGCGTTGGACAGCGCCTGCACCATCATCCGGCCCGGCAATGCATAGAAGGTGTGCGGCCCGACGTAGGTGGTCTTCTGCTCGAAATCCTTGATCGTGTTGACCAGCTTCGGCTTGGCCGGGTCGCTGCCGACGTCGAAGACGAAGATCTTGTTGTCGTCGAGGCGGCCTGCCCACAGGTACTTGCGGTCATCGGTGAAGCCCATGTGGTGGGCCTCGCCGCGCCCGCCCACCGAGAGCGTGTGGATGACCTTGCCATAGGTCTTGCTGACAGGATCCGAGTCCACAGTCACCAACTTGTCCGAGCCGTCCCCGATGCCTTTGACGCCGAGCGTCCAGACGTGCAAGAACTGCTCCTGGCCTTTGATCAACCGGCTGGTGTAGGGCGAGTTGCAGGTTTCGTCGGCGAATGCCTCGCCCATTGGCACCGCACAAAACAACGTTACGGCAATAACGGTCCCGCAGACCTGCTTGAAACTGATTGTCATGAAGTCTCCTTCTGTAGTGGTGAAGAAATACTACTCGTGTGCGACACGCTTTGGAATCGGGGCAGGCCAGCGTGTTCGCGCGAGTTCGCAAGCCCCGCGTTGATCGGTACGGCATCCCAAAACAACCAACCCAGGTCGGTGGCGCTGGCGTGTCCCGCCAACCGCCACCAACACCCGACGGTCAGCACCCAGAGGTTGGTCAACAGCGAGCTGCCCATCTCGCTGACCGTCGTGCGCCACCGGTGGCCGCCGCTGGCCAGCCGCATGCCGTCCCTGTCGATCTGGATGCCCGCGTCGGGGGTCGTCAGCAGGCGTGCCGATTTGAAGGTGTTGCATACGCGCTTCGCATCGCTGTTGGCGATGCCTTGATCGAGGGCGGCACGCGCTTGACTGGGTTTCATACCGTGTGACTCCTTGTCGTAGATCAATTTCAACAATCGGCTCTGATGTGGTTCACCATCGAACCGGTTCAGCCGGCCCAAGGATCGGGTCCGCCCGGGACCCATCCATATTGCTGTCCTGCGGCCTCGAGCCGGGATCGCGGTATCTCGCCCGCATCAACGAGCAAACGCAATGCGCGCAGCAAGATGTGCTGGCGGTCGACTTCAAAGTAGCTGCGCAATTGCGCCCGGGTGTCGCTGCGGCCAAACCCGTCGGTGCCGAGCGTGGCATAGCGCCGGCCGGCGGGCAACCAGGCGCGAATCTGTTCCGGCACGGCACGCACGTAGTCGGTGACGGCCAGCACGGGCCCGCGCGTTGCAGCCAGTACCCGCGCGACATAGGGTTCGGGCGCAGCGTCCGGGGTGGGATTGGCGCCGGTGTGGGCGTTTCAGCCGGGGCAGCCACTGCCGCTGGGCACCGGCATCTCGATGGTCGCCGGCGGGCTGATCGTTGGGGCTTCGCTGTCGCCCGATATCTGCCGCTTTGCGCTCAGCCCGCGGCGCGCCGCCTGGGGCTGCGCATTGGCCTATGGTCTGGGATTTCTTGCCGTTCTGATGCTGGCCGGCCTGCCCAGCCTGGCCGCCGGTGAGCGCGATGTGGTGAAGATCATGCTGGCACTGGGCCTGGGCCTGCCGGCGATGCTGACGGTGGTGCTGGCGGCCTGGTCCAACAACAGCTTCAACCTCTACTCGGTCACGTTGGTGGGCCGCACGCTGCGCCCGAGCACCCCGCAGTGGCAGTTGGCGCTGGCTGCCGGCGTGCTGGGTACAGCCATAGGGCTGGCCGGCATCAGCCAGCTGCTGGTGCCCTACCTGATCTGGCTGAGCATCCTGATCCCGCCGATTGCCGGCGTCTACCTGGCGCATGCCTGGCGGCATCCGCTGCCCGGCACGTCCGCGGTCGCAGCTTGGCGCCCGGCCGCCTTCGGCGCCTGGGCGCTGGGCAGCGGCTGGGCTGTGCAGCCGCCGTCCTGGGGCTGGGGGCTGACCCCGGTGCCGGCGCTGGACGCGCTGTTGATCAGCGCCAGTGCGAGCCTGTTGTCGGACTTGAAACGGCGGCCTGTGATCCGGCTGGGTTGATCGGGTCAGTGTCACCGTGCACCGGCAAGCCACCGCGCCGATCCACCTGCTCCTGGGTGGCAAGAACGCGGGTACGGCGCGCTCGGGTTGCTGCAGCAGGCGCAGGATCCGAGCCGCAGAGCAGCGTCGGGGACTTCGCCCGCATCATCATCGCCGCGGCTTGAACCCGTCGTCCGGGAGGCCCAGTTCTGGCGCCCTTGCTTGCCATCAAGTGCTGCTGGGCAACACGGGCACTCCAGGGGGACCGGTCCAGAGGCTTGTACCAGGATTCGCAAGTGCCACGGGGCTTGGAAAGTCACCTGGAGGTACTGGGCCATCATGGTCGTGTGCGTAGACAGGTCGCCGGCTCGGGGCGTGGATGGCGGTGTCGGTTCGGTCATCGCACCGAATAGGTTGGGCGAGCGGGGCTGGTTGGCGGGAACCTTGGGCAGGGCTGGTGGCCCGCCGGGGCGAAAGCGCCCAACGCGACGCCGGCCACCGGCTGAGCACCGGGAAAGCCGGCATGAAGCGCCGCAGCTGGCGGGCCTAAACTGGTTTGCAGATGAGCGCCGTCCTCAGCCGTCCCGCAAGCCCGCCTGCCGATGTGCTGGCCGGCGCCGTCAATGCATTGACCGCCCTGGTCGCCGTCTTGTCGCTCGGCATGGTGGCAACGGGTTCTTTGGGGCCTGCTGCACTGCAATTGGGCATCAAGGCAGCCTTGGTTGCCGTGATTGCCGGCGGCCTGGTCTACGCGCTCTTCGGCACGACCGCGTCGCCGGCCGGTATCCCGAGCTCTGCGACAACCGTGATCTATGCCGCGCTGGCAGCACTGGTGGGCCGCGACCCCCAAATCGACCTGTCCAGCGCACAAGGCCTGTTGTCACTGGCTGCCGTGCTGGGCAGCGCAGTGGTGCTGATGGGGCTGTTGCAGATCGGCTTCGGCGCGGCCGGCCTCGGGCGCCTGGCGCGGTTCGTGCCGCAGCCGGTGCTGGCGGGGTTCATGAGCGGCATCGTGCTGCTGATCCTGTTCGCGCAGCTGCGGCCGTTGCTGGGCTTGCCGCTGACAAGCGCATTGACCGACCGCGAGACCCTGTCGCAGATCCAGCCGCCGGCCTTGCTGATCGGCGTGACCTCGGCAGCCGCCGTCTGGCTGCTGGGCCCGAAATGGCGTGCGGTGCCCGCGCCGCTGATGGGCCTGGCGACCGGCGTCGCCGTGTACGCCGTCCTGTCCGGCCTGATGCCCGGCGCCCGCTTCGGTTTTATGGTGGGCGCCTTGCCGCAGGGCTGGGTCCTGCCCGATGCGCTGTTGCCGCTGGCTGACGCCGCGACGCGTGCCTTGTGGCAGCGGCATGGCGCCCAGGTCTTGCTGACGGCTGCCATGCTGGCTTTCATCGGCTCGCTGGAGTCGATCTTCTCCGCCATCGCGGTGGACCAGATGACGGGTGGCAAGCACGACAGCCGCCGCGAACTGATCGCCCTGGGCGCCGCCAACATGACCAGTGGCTTGTGCGGCGGCATGCCACTGTCGCTGGCGCTCGGGCGTGCGGTGCAGCTGATCAACAGTGGCGCTGCCGGCCGGCGCCCGGTTGTCGTCGCGGCCTTGACGTTTGCGTTGATGTATGCGGCATGCGGCCCGCTGCTGGCGCTGCTGCCCAAGGCCGCGCTGGCCGGCATCATGGTGACGATTGCTTTTGCGCTGAGCGACCGCTGGACACGCCAGCTGTTGCGCCAATGGCATGCCGGCGAACGGTCGCCCGAGATGCGGCTGAGCCTGGCGGTGGTGGCGGTCGTCTGTGTCATCACCCTGGTTGCGGGCTTCGTCGCCGGGCTGGCCGCCGGCGTGCTGCTGTCGATGCTGATCTTCATGCGCAGTGTCAACCGGTCGCTGCTGCGCGAACGCTACAGCGCCGACCGGCGCCCATCGCGGCGCATCTACCGGCCCGAGCAGGAAGCCTTGCTGCGCGGTGCGCGCTGGCGGGTGACGGTGTTCGAGCTCGAGGGCGCGCTGTTCTTCGGCAGCGCCGCCCGGCTGGCCAGTGAATGCGAGACGCTGGCCCCGCAGTGCCGCTGCCTGGTGCTGGACCTGCGCCGCGTGAGCACCATCGATGAGTCCGGCGCCATGGCGCTGCAGCAGCTGTCGACCCAACTGATGCGGCGCGGCGTGACGATGCTGTTGGCCGGCGTGGTGGCCGGCAACCGGCATGGTCAGCGCCTGCGGGATTTCGGCTGCTTTCGCAACCCGCCCGGCGACGACCCCCGCCCTGATTGGTGCCTGGATGCCGACCGTGCCACCGAAGCCGCGGAGCGTCTGTTGCTGGCCGACGCCGGGACGCCCGAGCTGCAGTCCGGCGTGCCGCTGGCCGAGACCGCTCTACTGAAGGGTCTCGACCCCGACCAGTGCGCCCAAGTGCTGGCCGTGTTGCACGGGCAGCGCCTTGGCGCGGGTGACTTGCTGTTCCGCGAGGGAGACCCCGGCGACGCCCTCTACCTGCTGACGGAAGGGTCGATCTCGATCGTCGCTGCGGGTCTGTCGGAGCGCCAGCGTTTTGTCACGTTTTCGCCAGGCATGATGTTCGGTGAGACGGCCATGCTCGACGGCAGCGGCCGTACCGCAGCGGCCATCGCCGACCGCGCGTCGGTGGTGCACAAGCTGGACAAGACGGCTTTCGAGTACTTGTCCGCGAGCGACCCGAAACTCGGCCAGCGTCTGGCGCTGAACATCGCGGTTCACCTGGCCGAGCGGCTGCGAGGTGCATCGATGGCCTGGCGCGCGAGTGCGGGCTGACCGCAGCGGGGCGATCTAGGGCGTGAAGGTCAGCGGCGTCAGCAGCGCCGCAGCCCAACCCAGGGCTTCAAGCCGCAGGATCGATGGCAGGATGTTCATCGCGTCACCTCAGAACCGTTGCACGCCATGAGGGGGCCCATGCTCAGCGCGAAGCGACCGCCGCTTGCGCGCCGGTGCGCGGGTAGGTGCGTACTTGCAGCACGGGTGCGGGCCGGCCGGTGAGCGCAGCCCGGGCCGTCAGGCAGTCGGCAGCGTCGCCCTCGGCCACGACCGTGGCGCCGGGCTCCCAGGTGCGCGTTTCACACGCTCAGCGCGGGTGAGATGTTCGGCGAGCCGATGCTCAGTGGCGAGCTGCGCTCCGCCACGGTGCAGGTCACCCAGCGAGCGCGGCTGACCCGTGTGACGCGGACCGAGGCCGAACGCCTGCTGGCGCAGCGGCCCGAGCTTGCTTTTCAGCTGATCCAGCGCCGGGTGCAGCGGGTGCGCAGCCTCACACGCACCGTGGGCCGCCTGGCGTCGGTGGACGTCTACGGGCGGCTGGTGGGGCTGTTCGAGGCCCTGGCAGTCGACGACAAGGGCCAGCGCGTCGTGCCCGGGCCGTTGAGCCAACAGCGCATCGCCGAGCGTGTCGGGGCTTCGAAGGCGATGGTCAACCGGCTGCTGACCGACCTGGCCAAGGGTGGCTACATCGAGGTCTCGCGCGAGCGCATCGTGCTGCTCAGGAAGCTGCCGCCGAAGTGGTGAGCCCGCCAGGGGCGGCCATGATGCTGCGGAAGATGGGAATGCGCTGCTGCAGTTGCAACGCGCCCTCGGGCGAACCGGTACGTTGCAGCGACACCTGGTGCACGCTGTCCTGCAGCTGTGCCAGCAGGACAGCGGCGCGTGGGTCGCTCAAGCCTGACCAGACCTCGACACAGGCCCAGCGCGACTCGAAACCATGGTCTGCGGCAATGACCGGCGTGCCGGGTTGACTGGCGGCTGCCGCCCGCTCAGCACCGGCGCGCGCTGCGGCTGCATCGCCCAAGGCCAGATCCTGGCGCGCCACCATGGCATCCATCTCAGCGACGTTGGGGCCGTCGGGGGCGAGGCTGGCAAACAGCGATCGGGCCTGCTCGTAGGCGTTGCGGGCAGACTGGGCATCGCCCAGCAGGGCATGCGCGTCACCTGCCACGGCGTGTGAATGGGCTGGATGGAACAGGTCGCCGCTGGCCTGGTAGCTCGCGACGGCCTGATGTAGGTTGACCAGGGCCCGCTGGGGATCGCCTTGGGCCAGGTCGACGAGGGCGGCGTTGTGCAGGGCAACGCCCAGGCGCCTGATGTCGCCCATCTCTCGGCTTCGATCCGCCAGGCGCCCACAAAAATCTGCCGCAGCGGCCCAATCGCCCAGGCATTGCGCATGCACGCACAGGGCATTCAGCGCGCCCAGTTGCAGCCTGCGGAACCGGCTGCCGTCGTGGGTCTCGGCGCGGGTCAGCGCGCGGTTCAACAATGCACCGGCTTCGGTGAGTTGCTCGGCCTGCAGCGCCACGACGCCGGCCATCACCAGCAGCTGCAGCGCCCGAATCGGCTGGGTGTCGCGCACCCGTTCGGCATGGGCCTGGCCCGCTACCTGGTGCGCGCGCGAGGCGCCGTAGTCCCCCCGCCGCCCGAGCCGCTCGCACAGATAGCCGTGCGCCCAGGCCGCGATACCGTCATTGCCGATGGCAACAGCCTGTGCCAGGGCGTCTCGCGCGAGCGAAAGCCCGTCGTCCAGACGGCTCTGGCCGTCGGCCAGCATCGCGCGCGCCATGGTGAGCTCGGCCAGCGCATCGGCGTCGGGGTGAGCAGCCAGCAGGCCTAGCGTGTCGTCGATGGTCTGGCGCTGAAGATCGCGGTTGCCTGTCAGGTCGGCCAATGCGCGCAAGCTGTTTTGCATGCGCAGACGAGCTTTCACGTCGTCCTGGGCCATCAGCTTGAGCGCGCGCTGCAGGCAATCGATCGCCAGCGTGTTGGCAAATCGCTGCTGGGCTTGGCCAGCAGCACGCTCGAAGCAGTCGATGGCCAGCGCGTCGTCACCCGCACGCTCGGCATGCTCGCCGGTGATGGCCAGAAATTCCGGCCCGCGGCCCGCCGTGCGGTCGGCCAGCCAGCGCGCCACCGCCGCGTGGCCACGCCTGCGATCGGCCTTCAGCACGGTCTCGTAGGTCACCTGGTGCAGCAGGTGGTGGTCGAACTGGCGCTCCGGGGTGTCGTCGAAGGCGCTTGTCTCGTGGGCCTGCAGCCAGCCACGCCGTTGCAGCCCGGGCAGCGCCTCGTGTGCGGCGGGGTCGATCTGCGCCAGTGCCGCGTCCCAGAAGACATGGCCCACGATGCTGGCGCGTTGCGCGCCGTCGCGTTCGGCCGCGGGCAAGGTGTCCAGCCGTGCCTGCAGCAGGCCCACCAGCGTGGTGGGCAAGTGCAGTCGGGGGAGCCGCTGTTCGTCGAACTGCCACTGCGCGCCGCCCTGGCGGATGACGCCGTCGTCCAGCAGCCGCTGCAGCAGCTCTTCCATGTAGTACGGGTTGCCTTCGGCACGGTCGGTGAGCAGCTTGCGCAGCGCTGTGGGCACCACCGGCAGGCGTTGCAGCAGGGCTGCGGCCAGTGCGTCGCCGTCGGTGGCGGCCAGCGGGGACAGGGTGATGCGGGTACCTGTCTGGCCTTCGCACCAGGCAGGGCGGCGCTCCAGCAGGTCGGGCCGGCTGTTCATCAGCAGCGCCAGTGGCAGGTGGCGGCCGTGCATCACCAGGTGCTGCAGCAGGTCGAGCGAGGCCTCGTCGGCCCAGTGCAGGTCTTCGATGGCCAGCACGAGCACCGGCGCGGGCATGCCGCTGCCAACGCCGTCGGCCGTGGGCCGGCCCTGGCGGCATAAACCACCCAGCCAGGCCAGCAAAGCGGCCAGGGCCAGGTCGCGCACGGCGCGGGCGTCCAGGCCGCGCAGGCCCGGCGCGTCGCTGAAGTCCAGGCCGATAAGCTGGCCGATCAGCTGCGCCTGGCGTTCTGCGTCGGCGGGCGCGTCGCCAGAGAAGCTGGGCGTGAGGGCGGCCAGCAGTTTGGCGCGTGCGGCCTCGGCGCTGTCGCCGTCGGTGATGCCGCAGTGCCCGGCCACCAGCTGGTTCAGCAGGCCCCAGGCACGCAGGCTGTCGCGTGGCTGGGCACGGGCGCGCAACAGCCTCAGGCTTCGGGTGGCAAAGCCCTCAAGCGTTTCGCGCAGCAGGCGGGTCTTGCCCAGGCCGGCGGCGGCGATGACGGTGATGGCCTGCAGGCTGCCACTCTCGCTGGCGGCAGTGATGGCCTGGCGCAGGCAGGCAAGCTCGACGTCGCGCCCGACCATGGCCACGCGCAGGCCCTCCACGCCACGCCCGGCCGCACTGGCATGTTCGGCCATCGGCGCCTGCACCAGCCAGGTCTGCAACGGTTTGTCCAGGCCCTTGAGTTGCAGCGGCGGTTGTTCATCGGCGATGAAGCGGCCGCGCACCTGCGACCAGGTGTCGGCGCTGATGCGCAAGCCGCCCGGCGGTGCCGATTGCTCCATGCGCGCGGCCACGTTCACGGCGTCGCCGGTCAGTGTGTTGTCGGCCTCGAAGCCGGCGCCAAAGGCGACCTCGCCGGTGTGCACACCCACGCGCAGCGCAAAGTCGTGCAGGCCCGGGCGATGCTGTCGCTGTGCGGCCGGCAAGCGGCCGGCGGCCAGGATGTCCAGCCCGGCTTGAACGGCACGCACCGCGTCGTCCTCGTGCGCGCCCTGGGTGCCGAAAGCGGCCTTCAGGCCGTCGCCGGTGAAGCGCAGCACACGGCCACCGTGGGCGTGCACGCAGTCGGCTGCACGCAGCAGCACGCCACCGAAGAGTTCGAGCGTGTCCTCGGCGTCAAGACCGCCGGCCAGCGCGGTGGACCCGACGATGTCGGCGAAGAGCACCGTCACCTGCGCCCGGCGCAGCTTGGGCACTGCGTCGGCGGCGGCCAGCAACTGGCGCAGCGGCGCCAGCGCCAGCGCGGTCACGGCGTCGCCGAGCAGGCCGCGCTGGGCTTCGAGGGCCGCGATGGCCTGGTGCAGGTGCTGAGGATCCGTGTCGGACGGCGGCGGCGGTGGTGGAGGGCTCATTCGGTCGAAGCATCGCAGATGCCACGGGTTGGCGCAGCGCGGGCTTGCCCGCAGGCCAGGTCACCTGCAGCAGCCAGGGCAGTGCGCCTCGGCTGACGCTGCGCGCGGTGCCTGCGTCTCCGGCGCCACGGTGCGCGGGCAAAGGCGTGGCTGCAGCACGGGCGCGGCCCGGCAGTGCGCTTTGTTCAGCCACCGGGGCTGGCGGCTCAAGCCCACCGCCACGTTGCCGAAGACGCTGATGGGGAGGTGTCGAGCCATGTGGAAGCTTTTTGGGGTCGGTCTGTTGGTGACACAGTCGCTAGGGTCTTGCTGGGCGGCTGATCGGCCGGCTGACAGTGCAACGGTTGCTGCGGCGCACCGAACCGTGAACCTGCAGCCTTTGGAGCAGCGCTGGTTGCAGGCTATCGCACCGGTGCTGGACTTTGCCCGGGCCACCGGATTTCCGCTCGACATCATCGTGCAGCCGCAAGAAACGCCGGGGCACACCCCGTTGGCCGTGGCCTTTGTGGGGGGGCGCTGCAAGCTGGTGCTGTCGATGCGGGGCAATGCCACAGCGCGGGACACGCTGGATGCGATCCCACCCGAATTGCTGGGCGCCGCGCTCGAGCTGATGGCGGCCCATGAGTTGGGCCATTGCGAGCGTTACCTCGTCGGTGCGTTTGCGCGCCCGCCGGCGGGTTTCAGCGCAGCAGAGCCAGCCGTTGGCCCGGGCAGCGTTGCTGGCCCCACCGCTGACCCTGGCCCGGCCGGCCCAGCGCCGCGTGCCGACGCCTGGGCCCGGGCCTTGCGTCGCGAAGAGGCCTATGCCGACCTGATCGGCCTGGCCTGGACCCGTCACCGCCATCCGCAGCTCTACACCCGCCTGCACGCCTGGCTGGTGGCCGAGCGCAGCAGCGACGTGGTGCGTGGCGGCGCGCACGACACCCAGGCCTGGTTGCGGCTGGTGCGCGACGGTGCCGCGTTGGCCGATCCCGCGATGTTCAGCAACGCGACCCGGCTGTGGGCACAGGGTTTGCTGGCTGGCGAGTGAGCCGCCAGCCCGCGCGGGTCAGCGCTTGACGGGCAGCGGCCGGCCGGGCATCGGGCCGGCCGGCCGCTCGCGCTCGCCGTCCTGGCGCGGCCCACCGCGCTGCCGGTCGCCAGCGTCCTGGCGCGGCGCCCACGGGCGCTCGCCGGCATCGGGGCGCGGGCCACGCGGCCGGTCGTTGTCGCGGCGCGCGCCGGGGCCTGGGCCGTAGCCCGGGCCGGCGTTGCCGGGCGCCATGCCGGCCGGCGCGTCGGTCTTGCGGATCCGCACCGGCTTGCGCTCACGTTCGGTGGTCGCGCCATCGGCGTCGGCCGGTGCGTTGATCGCCGGGACAACGGCCTCGGCGGCGGCGCCGCCGAGGCTGGCGGCCAGCGCGGCGGCCGGGCTGTCGGCCGCTGCCGGGGCAGCGCTGCCGGTAGTGGCGGCGTTCACCATTGCGCTCAAGCCTTCAGCCGCCTCGTCGTCCTTGATCACCCGGGTGTAGGGCGCCAGCAGGCCGACCAGCTGGCCGTAGATCTTGGGGTTGCCGGCGACGATTTCACGCTGGTACAAAAAATCGGCTTCGCCGGTGAAGTTGCCCACCAGGCCGCCCGCCTCGGTGATGATCAGCGAGCCGGCCGCCAGGTCCCAGGGGCTGAGGCCGGTCTCGAAAAAGCCGTCGTACCAGCCCGCAGCCACGTAGCACAGGTCGAGTGCCGCAGCACCTGGCCGGCGCAGGCCGGCGCAGGCCGACATCACCGTCTCGAACATCTTGATGTAGCGCTGCAGGTTGTCGCCCTTGCGGAACGGGAACCCGGTGCCGATCAGGCAGTCCGCCAGCCGGGTGCGCTTGGACACCCGCAGCCGCTTGTCGTTGAGGAAGGCGCCGCGCCCGCGCGAGGCATAGAACAGGTCGTTGCGGGTCGGGTCGTAGACCACCGCCTGCTGCACCACACCGCGGAAAGCCAGCGCGATCGACACCGCGTACACCGGCAGGCCGTGCAGAAAGTTGGTGGTGCCGTCCAGCGGGTCGATGATCCAGCAAAACTCGCTGTTCTGGGCGCCGTGCTCGCGGCCGGATTCTTCGGCCAGGATGGCGTGGCCCGGGTAGGCGGTGAGCAAGATCTCGATGATCGCGGCTTCTGCCGCCTGATCGACCTCGGAGACAAAGTCGTTCGGGCCCTTGGCGGTGATCTTGATCAGGTCCAGGTCCTGCGACCCCCGGTTGATGATCGCCCCGGCCGCACGTGCGGCCTTGATGGCGATGTTGAGCATGGGGTGCAGTGATTGCGACATGGATCGTCCTGGCGGGGCGGTTTGGGGCGTGCGAGCGGCTGGCTGCGTTGCTGACAGAAGTAAAGAGCATGGGCCTGGGCCTGACCGCGGTGCGTGATTGCCGACCACGGACAATGACCTGCCGAACCCTGGAGTTTACCCGCACGTGACCGCCAACACCCCCTTGCCCAACGCCTGCGGCACCCGATTTGTGCTGTTGAACACCAGCCACCCCGGCAACGTGGGCGCCACCGCGCGGGCGATGAAGGTGATGGGATTCTCTGACCTGGTGCTGGTGGCGCCACGTTTTGCCGATGTGCTGAGCCAGGAAGAAACCGTGGCGATGGCCAGCGGCGCGGCCGACATCCTGGTGCGCGCCCGCACCGTCGCAAGCCTGGCCGAAGCGCTGGACGGCATCACCACCGCCTGCGCCACCGCGATGACACCACGCGATTTTGGCCCGCCGACATTTGCACCGCGCGACCACCTGCCCAGCCTGGCGGCCGGTGTGGCCACTCAGGGCCAGCGGGTGGCATTTGTCTTTGGCGGCGAGCGTTTCGGCATGCGCAACGAGGACGTCTGGGCCTGCCACGCCTGCCTCAGCATCCCCAGCCACCCGGACTATGGCTCGCTCAACCTGGCGCAGGCGGTGCAGCTGATCGCCTACGACTGGCGCAGCGCGCTGGGTGGCTACACCGTGCTGGCCCGCACTGCCGCGCCGGTGCTGGCCGATGGGGTCGAGGTGGCCGGTGCACTGGACCATTGGCAGCAGGTGCTGGCGCAGATCGGCTTTCTGGACCCGGCCGTGCCGCGCCGGCTGATGCCAAGGTTGCAGCAGCTGATCAACCGCGCCCAGCTGACCCGCGAGGAACTGCACATCCTGCGCGGCATTGCGCGGGCGGTGGGCAAGCGCGGCTGAGCGTCGATCCTCACTTCAGCGAATTGGCCAGAAAGGCCTGCAGCCGGCTGCTGCGGGGCCGGGCCAGCACCTCGCGCGGGTCGCCTTGTTCTTCGATCTGGCCCTGGTGCAGGAAGACCACCTGGTTGCTGACCTCGCGGGCAAAGCTCATCTCGTGGGTGACGACGATCATCGTGCGGCCTTCTTCGGCCACCGCGCGCATCACCCGCAGCACCTCACCCACCAGCTCGGGGTCCAGCGCCGAGGTCGGCTCGTCGAACAGCATCACCTTGGGCTCCATCGCCAGGGCGCGGGCAATGGCCACCCGCTGCTGTTCGCCGCCTGAGAGGTGCGCCGGGTAGGCGTTTTTGCGGTGCGCCACGCCGACCCGCTGCAGGTAGTGCTCAGCGCGCTCCACCGCCTCGGCGCGGGTCAGGCCCAGCACCTGGATCGGCGCTTCGGTCACGTTGTCCAGCGCCGTCATGTGGGCCCACAGGTTGAAGTGCTGGAACACCATCGCCACCTGGGTGCGCAGGCGCTGCAGCTGGGCCGCGTCGTGGGCCTTCAAGGCGCCTTGGCCATCGGGCACCAGCGGCAGCTCGACGCCACCCACCACGATGCGGCCGGCGTTGGGCGCTTCGAGCAGGTTCAGGCAGCGCAGGAAAGTGCTCTTGCCCGAGCCGCTGGAGCCGATCATCGAGATCACGTCGCCCTGCCGGGCCTGCACCGTGACGCCCTTGAGCACCTCGTTGGCGCCGAAACGCTTGACGATGCCGTCGGCCTGCAGCAGCAGCGGCTTGGCGGGGCTGGGGTCGGGGTTGGGTTGCATCATGGGCTCAGCAGCTTGCCGGTGCGGGTCAACGTGCTGCCGGCGATCTTGGCCAGCCGCTTGCCCGGCGTGGCCCAGCGGGTGGCGACACGGGCGTAAAGCACACCGGCCGACTTGGCCAACACCGGCGTGACCTCGCCCGAATCGGTATCGACCACCTCCGCCACCAGCGCGCCTGCGTCAAGCCGGTCGCCCGGTGATGCCCGAAAGACCACCACGCCGGCACTTGGCGCCGCCACCGGTTCGGATCCTGCCAGCGGCGTGGGCAAACACAAGGCGGCCGGCAGCGGCGCGGGCGTGCCGGCCACGGTGCCACGGCGGCGCAGAAACTCGATGATCGCCTGGGCATCCTGGGCAGCCAGCGCATGATCGGTGTCCGCCTCGCCACGCAACTCCAGTGTGGCGCTGAAGCAGCCCAGCGGCACCGGGTGCGGCGCCAGCCGCTCGCGCAGGATCGCCCAGGGGCGGCTGCAGGCTTCATCAAACGGCCAGTCACCGGAGTTGTCCGCCACCAGCACCGCCTGGGCGCCCAGCAGCGCACCCAGCTCGGCGCCCAGCGCACTGTGCGGCGTCAAGGTGTAGAGGTGCATCGTGGCCTGGGCGTCGCAATGCATGTCCAGCACCACGTCGGCGTCGATGGCGAGCTGCAGCAGCTTGTGTTTCAAGTCCTGTGCCGGTTGCTGCGATTGCAGGGCGCCGGCGGCGTCCCGCAGCGCCTGGCGGACCAGGCCCAGGTTTGTGGCCTCGTCATCACCCAGCCGGCCCGCCAGCGCGTCGGCAGCGGCATCGGCCAGGTCGGCAAAGCCGCGGTTGAAGTTCACGCCGTCACGCAGGTCGAAGCGGCCGTGGTGATGGCCCAGCATGAGCTGCGACAAGCCCAGCGGATTGGCATAGGGCAGCAACAGCACCTCGCCGCACAGCTGGCCGGCCGCTTCGAGTGCCAGCAGTTGTTGACGCAGTTGCTGGGCCACCAGCATCGCCGGCACCTCGTCGGCGTGCAGGGCGGCCTGGATATAGGCCTTGGGCCCCGCGCCAGCTTGGCCGAAGCGCAGCAGGGTGAGGTGGTGGCGTTGCCCCGGCGACGAGGTCTGGAGGGCTATGGTTTGAACCTGCATGGCGGTTTTGTCGGGCAAAGGCTCAGGCGACGCGGGCCGGGGCGGCCGTGGCGCTGGCGGGGGTGGATGGCGTGGTGTTGCGCTCGGTCCGCAGGTGGCGCAGATAGCGCCGCTCCAGCAGCTTGAAGCCGCCGACCATCGTGAACGTCAACGCGAAGTAGATGACCGCAGCGGTGCCGAAGGCTTCGGTCGGCAACAGGTGGTTGGCATAGACGTCACGGGCAACACGGGTCACGTCCACCAGCGTCACCGTGCTGGCGATGGCCGTGGCGTGCATCATGCCCACGACCTCGTTGCTGTACTGCGGCAGCGCGCGGCGCAGCGCGCTGGGCAACAGGATGCGCCGGTACAGCTTGAAGCCGTCCAGGCCGTAGGCGCGTGCCGCCTCGACCTCGCCGCTGGGCGTGGCGCGCAGCGCTCCGGCAAAAATCTCGGTGGTGTAGGCGGTGGTGTTGAGTGAAAACGTCAGCCAGGCGCAGAACCAGGCCTCACGCAGCAATGGCCACAGCACGCTGTCGCGCAGCGCCGGGAACTGTGCAAAGCCGTAGTACACGACAAACAGCTGCACCAGCAAGGGCGTGCCGCGAAAGACATAGGTGAAGACCCAGACCGGGCGCGACAGCCACGGCCGCGCCGAGACCCGCGCCACCGCCAGCGGCACCGACAAAACGAAGCCAGTGGCCACGCTGATCACCAGCAGGATCAGGCAGACCTTCAGGCCCTTGGCAAATTCGGGCAGGCTGCCCGCGATGACGGTCCAGTCGATCATGCTCAGAACGACACCGCCTTGACGCCCAGGCTGAAGCGCTTTTCAAGCCGCGACAGCAGGGCGATCGACACCGTGGTGATCATCAAATAAATGACCGCGATCGCCACGAAGAAGGTGAATGGCTCGCGGGTGGCGGCGGCGGCCATGTTGGCGCGGTGCACCATGTCGTCCAGCCCGATGATCGACACCAGCGCGGTGGCCTTGACCATCACCAGCCAGTTGTTGGCAAAGCCGGGGATCGCGTGGCGCACCATCTGCGGCAGCAGGATGCGGCGCAGCACCTGGCCGCGGCTGAGGCCGTAGGCCTGCGCCGCCTCGATCTGACCACGCGGCACCGCCAGGATCGCGCCCCGGAAGGTCTCGGTCAGGTAGGCGCCGAAGATGAAGCCGATGGTCAGCACACCGGCGGCCAGCGGCGGCACGTCGATGTAGCCCCAGCCCTGGGCGTCGGCCAGCTGGTTCAGCGCGATCTGGCCGCCATAGAAGATCATCAGCATCAGCACCAGCTCGGGCAGGCCGCGGATCAGCGTGGTGTAGACCTCGGCCGTCCAGCGCGCCGCGCGTGAGGGTGACAGCTTGGCCACGGCGCCGAGCAGGCCGAACACGCAGGCCGTGCTGAGCGACAGCGCGGCCACCCCCAGCGTGACCCAGAGGCCGCCCAGGATGGCAGGCAGGTAGCCGTGGAACATGGTCGGTACGTCGTCGGGTGGCCAGGGCTGCTGCGGGCGCGGCCAGGCTCAGTTGGGCGTGACGTCGAAGTCGAAGTAACTGTCGGCCAGCTTTTTGTAGCGGCCGTCGGCGCGCACCGCCTTGAGTGCCGCGTTGACCTTGTCGCGCAGCGCATCGTCGCCCTTGCGGAACGCGATGCCCACACCACTGCCGCCGTCGAGGTTGATAGCCGCGCCGACCTGGGCAAAGCCCTTGCCCTCGGGCTTTTTCAGGAACGCGTCGCCCGACACCACCGACGAGCCGAAACCGATGTCGCCCCGGCCGGCGGCCAGCTCGAGGTAGATGTCGGTCTCCTTGGCCACCAGCAGCACCTCGGCGTCCTTGTACTGCTCGGCCACGTATTTGGCGCGTGGGCTGTTGCGCAGCACGATGATCTTCTTGCCCTTGAACGCCGCGGCGGTATGGTCCTTGAACGCACCGGCCTTGGCGATGAAGCGCGAGGGCACGCTGTAGTACGGGTCGCTGAACTCGGCGGCCTTCTTGCGCTCGTCGGTGATGGTCATCGAGGCGACGATCATGTCGAACTTCTTGGCGTTCAGCGCGGGCATCATGCCGTCCCACTCCTGCTGCACCAGCGTGCAGTCGGCCTTCATCTGGGCGCACAGCGCCAGCGCGATGTCGATGTCGAAGCCGGCCAACTTGCCGTCGGCCCCCATCTTGGAGAACGGCGGGTAGTTGCCTTCGACCCCGACCCGCACCTTGGCCCAGCCCGGCGCCTGGGCCTGGCTGGTGGCGGGCAGGGCCAGTGCGGCGGCCAGCGAGAGCAGGGCGACGAGAGGGATGCGGCGGGGCAAGTGCATGGGGTTCTCCAGACGGGGGTGGTGCGAGGCAGTGTGTGTGCCGGGTGGCATGGACCGGTTTGTACCCGCAGCGCGCCGCTTGGCTGTGGCCACAGGCCTGTGCATGTCGGAGTTGCGCAAGACCATGTCGCTTGGCGGATGCCCACGCCCCGTGCCGCGCCGCGCGGCGACCGGGCAGCCTGCGCTGCGACGGCCGTCAGCCGGCGGCGCCCGGCACCCGGCTGCACTCCAGCACCGGCCCGGCATCGTCGATGCGCACATGCTGCCGGTACTGCAGGCCGGCACGCTCCAGCGCTGCGCGCAGCGCCAGTGCCCCGGGTGCGGCGGTGCCGATCACCGCCTGCGCATCGTCCGGCAAGAACGAGGTGTAGACCAGCTGCCTGGGCAGCAGCGCCGCGACATGGCTGCGCCAGGCATCACCATGCCGGGCTTCGGCTGCGCGTGGGTCACCGGTGTAGAAGTGGCGGCCCAGGCCAGCCCAAAACGGTGAGGCGCCCGAGCCGTCCAGCGGCCCGGGCAGTTCAGCGAAGACCGTCGTCGGGCCGGGTTTGGCCGTGTCAGGGGCCGTGTCGGTGGCCGTGTCGGCGGCAGCGGCGATGGCGTGGCGCACCAGCGCGGTCATGGCGGCACCGGCGTCAACAGCCATGGCGAGCTCAAGCAACTCGGTGGCACCGGTGAGGTCGTTGCCCAGCAGCAGCGTGGGCTGGCGGCGGAACAACTGCAACTCGGCCGCAGCATGAACGGCGCAGCCGACGTGGTACCAGTAGCGCGGTGCCGCAGTGCCGGTGTCCGGGCACAGCCGTAGAGTGGCGACAGGTCGGCCGGTGGCGTCGCAGGCCAGCAGGCGGCGCTGGCCGGCCGGCAGCGGCCAGGCCGGGGCATGGCCCAGCAGGGCCTGCAGTGCCGGCAGGTCCTCGGCAGTGGCATCGCGCAGGGTGCAATCCGGTGTGTTGTTCATGCCCGGCTCCCGGTGTCGGCTTGAAGCGGTGCGGCGCGCAGCGGCTCACCCGGCGCGCTGTGAAGTTGATGGCTGCTGCGCTCATCGAGCGCCAGTGCTGCCCTGTCCAGGCTGGCCCGGCTGAGCACCACCCGAAACTCGCCTCGCCGGGTGTTGGCCACCAGCTGCCAGGGGCTGTCGTGGACGGCGGGTGCCGCGCCCGCCCGGGTCCAGCGGCGCGAACCGGCTACGGTGCGCAGCAACGCGACCCGGGCGTCCACCGTCGGGCCGCCGTCGAAGATATCGACATAGGTCTCGGCATCGAAGCCCTCGTCGAGCAGGATCGAAAACGGCAACTCGGCCACCGGGTGCAGCTGGCCGATGGCCCATTGGGCTTCGTCGGGCAGCAGCGGCACGTAGATCGGTGATTGCGGCATCAGCTCGGCGATGTAGGCCTTGTTGCGGCCGCCGGTGAGGGTTTCGGCGCTGGGGTAGTCCATGCCAAAAAAGCGCCGGCCCACGGCGTCCCAGAACGGACAACGCCCGGTCTCGTCGGCCAGCCCGGGGCTCTCGGCGGCGATGCGGTCGGAGAACCGCTCGGCAAACTCGGCGATGAACAGCAGGCGGCCGCGTGACAGCAACTGCGGCGCCAGCGACTGCTCGTACGCCGGGTCGATGTAGAACGAGGTCAGCAGGGTGTGGCCGGTCAGGTCATGGCACAGGTGCAGCGTGTGGATGCGGTTGCTCGCGCCCAGCGCCGCACTGGCATGCACCACCATCTCGTTGCGGTAGCTGTAAAAACGGTCGGCAAAGCCCGCTGAGGCCGCAATGCCGCTGGTGCCCACGACCTGGCCGCTGCGGGTGTCTTCCAGCACAAACAGGTAGATCTCTTCGCCGCTGGCGTCGTCGGCGCTGGAGAACGCTTGTGCCGAGCGCGCCAGCCGGTCGGCCAGCAGCGCGCGGTTGGCTGGCAAGGTGGTGATGCCGATGGCGCTGGCGGCAGCCATCCGTTCGAGCGCATCCAGATCAGCGGGTGTCGAGGCGCGCAGCAGCAGGTCTTCAGGGTTCATGGCGGGGGCTCCTGCATCGGGATAGGGTCGGTGTGGTCGCGCCACGCATTTGCGCGCTGGCTGCGTTCGTCGCGCGGTGTGTGGCCGAAACGCGCGCGGTAGGCGTTGCTGAAATGCGATCCGGAGGCAAAGCCGCTGGCCAGGCCGATCTGCAGGATCGACTGGCTGGTCTGCTGCAACAGCCGGCGGGCGCGGGCCAGGCGCAGCTCGGCGTAGTAGCGGCTGGGCAGCGCATCCAGGTGCTGCTTGAACAGCCGCTCGAGCTGACGCCGTGACACGCCGACCAGCCGGGCGATGTCCTCGGTGGGCAGCGGCTCACCCAGGTTGGCCTCCATCAGCGCCACGGCGTCGCTCAACTTGGCGTTGCCGGCGCCGATGCGCCCGGCCAGGGGCGTGGACTGGCGCTCGTCGGCGGCGCGCAGTCGCTCCAGGCCAAACTGCGCCACCAGCGACTTGACCAGCCGCTCGCCGTGCAGGCGGCCCAGCCAGGTGATCAGCAGGTCCAGCGTGGCGGTGGACCCGGCGCAGGACAGGCGCCGCCGGTCGATCTCGTAAACGTTGGACGACCACACCACGCCGGGGTGGCGGGTAGACATCTGCGGCACATGCGACCAGGGCAGGGTGGCGCGATGGCCGTCCAGCAGGCCGGCTTGCGCCAGCACCGCCGCGCCGGTGCCGATGCCGCCCAGCGTGGCGCCTTCGGCCGCCCGCTCGCGCAGCCAGGGTTGCAGCGTGGCGGCGTGGCCGTCACGCAGGCTGTCGGGCAGCGGCAGGTCGCTCAGCACCCAGACCGACTGCAGATCGCGTGCATGCACCAACGCGCCATCCACCGCCAGCGCGGGCCCGTTGGCCGGGCGAACCGCACCGCCGTCCAGCGTCAGCGTGACCGCCTCGTGGATGCGCGCGCCCAGGCATTCGTTGGCAGCGGCCAGCAGGTCCAGCGCCGCGCCCAGCGCCAGCATCGAGCACCTGGGGAGAAGCACAAAGCCGTGTCGTTGGCGGTCCACCGGTTGTGGCTTTCAGGGCGTGTTCAGTAGGGGCCGTAAAGCGGCTGTTGCAGCCGGATCGGGACCACGTCCACACCGATGCGGCGCAAAGTGTAGGGCCGCCCGGGCACACGCCAGGCCACCGTATCGGGTGTGGTGTAAAGCCGCCATTCAAAGCCCAACGCAGGCTGCGGATCACCACGTGCCGGCCTCGGCTGGATGGCCAGGCCGTACAGCTCGCTGCGGCCGCTGTCGATCAACCGGGCCATCGCCCCGCTGATGATGTTGTCGCCCAGCAGGTCGGGATAAAACGGCGCGGCCTCATCCGGATCGTCGATGGCCGGCGGCACAACGGCGGCGGCGGCGCTGGCAGTGACGCGCGGTGTGGCCTGTTTGTCGGCCGCTGGCGTGAGCTGCCGGGTGGCGAGGTTGAAGCGGTCGCCATGGTCGAGCAGGCTGATGCGGCCGTTGTGCAGGTTGAAAGGCCCGGGCCGGACCGTGATGGCGGGCTGGTCGAGCTCGACCACCAGCACGCCGTGTGCGCCCACCACCTCCACCTCGTCGCCGCGCACCACCACGGCGGTCTGCTCCTCGATGCCCAGACCGAGTGGCAGGCCGCGTGCCACCATCAGCGGCAGCAGCCGGCCGATGCGGCCGCGCTTGAGCAGGTGCTGGTCGAGCACCACGTCGTGCCGCACAAAGCCGAAGCCGCGGTCCACCTCCAGGCCGTCGCGCAGCCGGCCTTTCATCACCGCCAGCACGTCGGGTGCATCGCGGAATATCAGCTCGCTCATCACTGCCGCGCCGGCGCTCTCACCGGCCACCAGGCCGCCCCGCGCAAACAGCGCGCGCACGGCGTCCAGCAGCGGCGTGGTCTGGCCCTGCGGTTGCAGCGTGTCGATCAGCCGGGCCTGCGCGCCGCCACTGAAGTAGACGGCTTGCGC
Source organism: Burkholderiales bacterium (assembly GCA_038316145.1). Classification (GTDB taxonomy): domain Bacteria; phylum Pseudomonadota; class Gammaproteobacteria; order Burkholderiales; family Burkholderiaceae_C; genus Pseudaquabacterium. The sequence goes on along the minus strand of JBBQAH010000004.1, from coordinate 9,234 downwards.
TGCGGTGACCTTCGCGATCCAGGCCGGATCGCGCACCGCTTGCGCCAGGTCCTGGCCAGTGATGCCCGGACCGACGCGGATGTGCTCACCCACCGCACCGCGCCGCGCCCGGCTGGCGATGATCTGCTCGGCGGCCCGGTCGGGATTTGAGGCCGGCGCGGTGAACACCGCGACGCGCGCGCCGGGGCCACCTGCCAGCTGCACCAGCCGGGTCCAGACCGCGTCGTTGTCGTCGCGTGCGCCGCTGCCGATGGCCATGACTGTCCCAGTGCCCACCCCCATGCGCGCTGGCGCTGTCGCCGAGGCCGGCTGGGCTTGTGCTGGCGCCCAGGTCAGCCAGGCGGCCAGGGCCAGTGCGGCCAAACCGGCCAAACCGGACAAACGTGGCAGCGCCTTGTACAGAGCTCGGTGCAACAGGGTCGACATCAGGTTTTGATCTCTCGGGCTTGAAGTGCGGCGCCGCCCTTCGGTGGTGCTGCGGGGCTGCAGCGCACCACCACGGGGCGCTTGTGGCGCGTCATCACGGCGCGTGCCGCATCCTGCCACCAGGCTGCTGCCTCGACCCCTTCGACCCGGCTGCCACCTGTGCCTGGGCGCAAAACAACGTCGCTTTGCCACAAACGCAGCGCTTCCTTTCGAATTTGCGACAGCCAGTTGCCGACAGGCGACCGCAGCGCTTCGACCCTGTTTCGCAGCCGCCACCTGCTGCATAGAGTGCGCCGCAAGGTCAGGCCGCCCGGTGCTGGCCAGCCCGATCTGTCGCCCCGCCCAACAAGGATGCCCGCCATGAAGTCTGCTGTTTCCCGATCGACCCGCACCCTGCAGGTGCGGCCTTGCGCGCAGGCCGCCGCCTGCCTGGTTGCCCTGCTGGCGCCGCCGCTGAGCGCGCTGGCGCAGACCGCCGCCCCGGCGCAGCGCGTCGAGATCACCGGCTCCAGCATCAAGCGCATCGACGGGGAGACCGCGCTGCCGGTGCAGACCATTCAGCGTGAAGACATCATCAAGAGCGGCGTCACCACGGCGGCCGAACTGCTGCAGAAGATCAGCGCCAACGTCGGTGGCCTGACCGACGGCGCCAGCATCAGCGATGTGTCGGGCGCGCAACGAGGCTTTAACGGCGCCAACCTGCGCGGCCTGGGTGTGTCGAGCACGCTGGTGCTGCTCAACGGGCGGCGACTGGCCAACTTCGCGACCCCTGGCGACAACGCCGGCGTCGACCTGAACAACATACCCGCAGGCGCGATCCAGCGGGTCGAGGTGCTCAAGGACGGCGCCTCGGCCATCTACGGCACCGACGCCATGGGCGGGGTGATCAACTTCATCACCCGCAAGGACTACCAGGGCGGCGACCTCAGCCTCTACGCGCTGGCCACGCAAGAAGGCGGTGCGGGCAAGCAGGCCTTCACCGCGTCGGGCGGTATCGGCGACCTGGCGCGTGACCGCTACAACGTCTTCGCGTCGGTGGACGTGCAGAAGCTGGGCTCGCTCAACTCGAGCCAGCGCGGCTTCATCCGCGAGTACGACCTGCCAGGCCGCCTGCCGCCCCAGCTGTCGAGCAACCCGTTCCCGGCCAACGTGGACCTGACAGCCGCGCAGCTGACCACGCTCAACAACTCCAGCTTTTTGAAAGGATCGGGCCCAGGCGGCAAATGGCTGCCGAGCGTGCCGAGCTCGTCGGCGCGCCGTGTCAACCTCTCCAAGGATTCATGCACCGGCGGCGCCAACCCCAGTTCGGTTGCGCCGACCTCATTGGGTGGCACCGAAGGCTGTGCCTACAACTACATGGGCGACACCGAGATCTACCCGGAGTCCCAAAAGGCCAACCTGATCGGCCGCGCGACCGTCCAGGTCGCACCCGACCACCAGGTTTTTGCCGAGTTCCTGCTCAGCAAGAGCGAGACCGACTATGCCGCATCGCCCGCCACCTCCAGCAGCATCCGCACCAGTGCCGGCATCACGTTGCCGGCCAGCTTGCAGGCGGCCACCGGCATCGTCACACCGGTGGCTTTGCGCTTCCGGCTGCAGGATGCGGGCAAGCGCACCAGCCGGGTCGAGAGTGAAGCCACCCGGCTGGTGATCGGTGCCAACGGCCGCTTTGGCGACTGGGATTACGACGCCGCGTTCAACCACAGCGTCAACAAGGCCACGGACACCAACAAGTCGGGCTGGGTGTCGTTTGCCAAGATGCTCGACGGTATCAAGACCTTCAAGTACAACCCGTTCCAGCCGGCCACCGATGCCTCGGGCAGGGCCTTCATGGACTCGATCCGGGTCGACGGCGGCGCCCGCATGTCCGAAGGCAAGTCCGACAGCATCGACGGCAAGCTCAGCCGGGCCCTGGGCGCGCTGGACGGGGGTGATCTGATGCTGGCGCTGGGGGCCGAACTGCGCCGCGAGCAGACCGCGTTCAGCAGCACGCAGCCGCTCAAGGGCAACGACACCGTCGGCGACCGCTCCAGCTCGGGCGCGCTGCTGGCCGACACCTCGAACAAGCGCAATGTCAAGGGCATCTTCGCTGAACTGAGCGCGCCGTTCAGCAAGCAGTGGGAGGGCCAATTCGCGATTCGACATGACCGCTACGACGGCGTTTACGACCCGAGCACCAAGCTGACCTCGCCCGACCTGAACACCACCAACCCCAAGGTCGGCCTCAGCTACCGTCCCAGCAAGGGCCTGCTGGCGCGCAGCTCGTACGGCACCGGCTTTCGCGCACCGTCGATCGCCGAGATGTTCTTGCCCTTGCGCTCTGGCACCACCGCCAGCTTCGTACGCGACCCGGTGTCGGGCGAAACCAACCAGTTTGACATCGACCGCGCGTCCAATCCGGACCTGTTGCCCGAGAAGTCCAAACAGTTCTCGGCCGGCCTGGTGTTCGAGATATCGAAGTCGCTGGATGGCAGCATCGACTTCTGGCGCATCCGCAAGACCGACATCATCTCGGAGATCGGCGAGGAGACGATCTTCACCAACCCGGTGTACTACAACGATGCCAGCATCGTTCACCGCAGCGGTGGTTTTGTCGACTTCGTTTCGGTCAAAAAAGAGAACCGCGGCAACTTGAACACCGCCGGCTTCGATGTGGCCTTGAACTGGCGCGGCGAGGCCACGGCCATCGGCCGATTCTCGTCGGGCATCAACGGCACTTACATCACCGAGTACAAGTTCCAGAGCGACCCGCGCTCGCCGTTGATCGACGGCCTGGGCAAGTTCCGCGACGACAAGGCGGTGCAGCGCTGGCGCCACAAGCTCAATGTCGACTGGGACTACGGCAACCTGGGCCTGACGCTGAGCAACACCTACATCTCGGGCTACCGCGACCAGAACACCGAAGGGCTTGCGGCACCCGCCTGGAACAACCGCGATGTCAAGGCCTATTCGCTGTTCGACCTGACCGGCAGTTACAGCGTCACGCCCAAGCTGCGCCTGCGCGCCGGCGTCCTGAACCTGGCCGATACCGCGCCACCGTTCACCAACCAGTCGCGCTACTTCCAGGTCACCTGGGATCCCACCTACGGCGATCCGCGTGGCCGCTCGTTTTATGCCAATGTGCAGTACAAGTTTTGACAGACGCGGTGGCGCAAGGTTTGACAGCGCGATCGCCTAAGATTTCGGCCTGCAGGGCGGGACGCGGAAAAATCTGACGGGGCCGCGTTTTTCAGGGCCGAGTCGCCCGCGTTGTCTTTGGCCCGCTCGCCGGCAAGCCGCACGCCTGCAGGCCCCGTCCTGCGGGCCACGTCCTGCGAGCCATGGCAGGCCGGCATACACTGGCCGGCCAATGCCTGGGACCCACCATGTTCAGCCGACTCCGTGAAGACATAACCTGCATCCGTGAGCGCGACCCCGCTGCGCGCTCGATGTGGGAGGTGCTCACCTGTTACCCCGGCTTGCATGCGGTGATCTGGCACCGCTGGGCCAACCTGGCCTGGCGCGGCGGGTTTCTCTGGCTGGGGCGGTTCCTGTCGCACCTGGGGCGGTTTTTCACCGGCATCGAGATCCACCCGGGTGCCACGCTGGGCCGGCGGGTGTTCATCGACCACGGCATGGGCGTGGTGGTCGGCCAGACCGCCGAGATCGGCGACGACTGCACGATCTACCAGGGTGTGACGCTGGGCGGCACCTCACTCGGTCGTGGCACCAAACGCCACCCGACGCTGGGCCGGGGCGTGATCGTGGGCGCCAACGCGCAGGTGCTGGGCGGGTTCACGGTAGGCGACGGCGCGCGGGTAGGCTCAGGCGCGGTGGTGATGAAGCCGGTGCCGCCCGGTGCCACGGCAGTCGGCAACCCGGCACGCATCATCCAGGCCGAGTCCGATTCGGCGCGCGAGGCGGTGGCCGCCAAGATGGGCTTTTCAGCCTACGGCGTGACCCAGGGCGACGACCCGGTGGCGCAGGCCATGAAGGGCCTGATCGACAACGCCAGCGGGCACGAGCACCAGATCGCGCTGCTGTGGCGGGCGATCGAGACCCTGTCTGCCGGTGCGCGCGAATTGCCCGGCCGGGACTGCGTGCCGCAGGACGCCCGCACGACCGAGTGTTTTGATGCTGAGCGTTTGAGCCGGCTGGTCAAGTAGGGCGCGGTGCCCACCCGGGCTTGGAAATGAGCCTGCCGGCGATGCCTGCTGCCGTGCGGATTCAGGCCTTGGGCGAACGGATCGCGCTCTTCGGCCGGAAGGCCTTGCACACTGTCTCGTCACAGTCCAGGTACGGCCCGCCGATCAGGTCGATGCAGTAGGGCATGGCGGCAAAGATGCCGTGCACCGGCGGTTGCGCGTCCGGCAGGCCTTGCAGGGTCTCGGCAATCGACTTGGGCTGGCCTGGCAGGTTGACGATCAGCGCCTTGCCACGGATCACTGCCACCTGGCGCGACAGGATCGCGGTGGGCACAAAACGCAGGCTGATCTGGCGCATCTGCTCGCCAAAGCCCGGCATTTGCTTGTGCGCCACCGCCAGCGTGGCCTCGGGCGTCACATCCCGCAGCGCCGGGCCGGTGCCGCCGGTGGTCAGCACCAGGTCACAGCCGGCATCGTCCACCAACGCGCGCAGCGCCGCGCTGATGCCGTCCTGCTCGTCGGGGATCAGCCGGGTCTCCCAAGTGATGGGGTTTTTCAGTGCCTTTTGCAGCCAGTCTTTCAGCGCCGGGATGCCCTTGTCCTCGTAGACGCCGGCCGAGGCGCGGTCGCTGACCGAGACCAGACCGATCCGGACCGGGTCGTGAGCCTCATCGTCGGACGCTGTCTGGGGAATGGTGGATTCACTCATCGTCCGGCCCTTCCTCATCGTCGTGGCTGGCGGACTCACCATCGCTGCCGATCCTGGGCCCCGGGTTGATGTCCTGCTTCAGCCAGGGCTTGATGAACTGGAACAGCTCGCGGTAACCCCGGCCGTTGCGCTGCTCGGGTGCGGCGGCGGCGTCCTTGCGGGCGGCGCGCAGCAGGCTGCGCAGTTGCTGCAGATCACTTTTCGGGTAGGTCTGGGCCCAGCGTGTCATGGCCTCGTCGTCAGCCACCAATTCATCGCGCCAGCGCTCGACCTCGTGCAGCACCAACGTGTCCTTGGCCGAGCCCAGCTTGAAGGCGTCTACCGCCTCGCGCAATGGCGCTTCATCAGCAAAACGCATGCGCTTGCCGATCAGCTGAAGCTGGCGGCGTTTGCCCTCGAAGCTGCGGGTGCGGTGGTACTCGGCAATCGCGTCGCGCAGGGTCTCGGGCATGGGCGTGGCGGCCAGCCGGCCGGCCGGCAGCTCGACCAGCGCACAGCCCAGGTCTTGCAACTGGTGCGCGTGCTGCTTGCGCTTGGTCTTGCTCGGCCGCCCGGGCTGGTAGACGATGGGCGCGGTCGACGGGGTCACCGTCGGATCGACGGTATCGGTGGGTTCTTCAGGTCGTTGGCGCATGGCCGATGGCAGTTGATCATCCCCAAGGGCCGCCGCCGGGCGGCAACCGTCCCCCCGGGGGGGAACGGGTCAGCGGGGCAGGGCCCGGCGTTGACCCGAGGGGGATGGCTATCATTGTCGCCCACCTACGCCTTGACGCCCCCCCCATGTCCGGTTCCACGATTTCCCAGGGTTTTGCCTTCAACCGCACGCAGTTCCAGCAAATCATCGACGACACGCTGGCCATTGCCAAGGACCTGGGCGCCACCGATGCGGCCGCCGAGGTCAGCGAAGGCGCCGGTTTGTCGGTGTCGGTGCGCAAGGGCGAGATCGAAAACGTCGAGCGCAACCGCGACAAGTCGCTGGGCATCACGGTCTACGCCGGCCAGCGGCGTGGCAATGCCAGCACCAGCGATTTTTCTCGTCAGGCGCTGGAGCAGACGGTGCGTGCAGCGTTTGACATCGCCCGCTTCACTGCGGAAGACCCGGCCGCCGGCCTGCCCGAGGCCGACGAGTTGGTCACGCCCGATGTGGCGGCGATCGACCTGGACCTGTTCCACCCCTGGGCGCTGGACGCCGAGGGCGCGGCCGACCTGGCCAAGCGCTGCGAAGACGCCGCCTTTGCCACTGACCGCCGCATCAGCAACAGCGAGGGCGGTGGCACGTCGGCCCAGCAGGCGCATTTCTGGGCCGGCAACAGCCGGGGGTTTCGCGGTGGTTATGCCAGCTCGCGGCATTCGATCTCGGTGGCACCCATCGCCGGAAAGGGCGCCAACATGCAGCGCGACGCCTGGTACAGCTCGCAGCGCGATGCGATGGACCTGGCCTCGCCCGAGGCGGTGGGCCGCTATGCCGCCGAGCGTGCGCTATCGCGTCTGAAGGGCCGGCAGGTGCCCACCTGCGAGGTGCCGGTGCTGTTCGAAAACACCCTGGCCGCCGGCATGCTGGGCGCGTATGTGCAGGCCACCAGCGGCGGCGCGCTGTACCGCCGCGCCACCTTCTTGCTCGATTGCATCGGCCAGCAGGTGCTGTCCCCGCACATCGACATCGACGAAGACCCGCTGATCCGCAAAGGCAAGGGCAGTGCGCCGTTTGACGACGAGGGTGTGCGCACCCGGGCGCGCCGGGCGGTGGAGGCGGGCGTCACCCAAGGTTATTTTTTGTCCACCTACTCGGCCCGCAAGCTGGGCTTGAAGACCACCGGACACGCCGGCGGCTCACAGAACCTGACGCTGACCAGCCGCCTGACCCAGCCCGGCGACCATCTGGAGGCGATGCTGAAGAAGCTGGGGCGTGGCCTGTTTGTCACCGAGCTGATGGGCCAGGGTGTCAACTACGTCACCGGCGACTACTCACGCGGCGCGGCGGGTTATTGGGTCGAGGGTGGGCGCATCATTCACCCGGTGCACGAGGTGACGATTGCCGGCAATCTGGGCGAGATGTTCAAGCAGATCGTGGCCGTGGGTGCCGACCGCTACACCTCGGGTGGCAAGACCGTGGGCTCGATGCTGTTCGAGCGCATGAAGGTGGCCGGCAGCTGAGCCCAAGACTGGCCTTTCCCGGCCCCGCCTGGGGCCCGGCTGGGCCTGAATGATTTTGCCGGCCTTGGGGCTTTCACCCCTAGATTGGGCACTTGACGGATCCTAGAATGCCGGGCACTTGTCTGCAAACTTGCCCAGGAGATCTGCATGGAACGTCGTAATTTTGTTCGTGGCGCCGGCTTGGCTGGCGTCTTGGCCGCCGGGGCCGCACCGGCCATCGTGCATGCGCAAACCGCGCTGCGCTGGCGCTTGACGTCGGGCTTCCCGAAGTCTTTGGATACCATTTACGGTGCTGCTGAAACCTTCTCGAAGAAGGTGAAGGAAATGACCGGCGGAAAGTTCGAGATCTCGGTGCACGCCGCCGGTGAACTGGTGCCGATGCCCGGCCTGGTCGACGCCGTGCAGAACGGCACGGTGGAAATGGGCCACACCGCGCCGTATTACTACTTCGGCAAGAACGACGCCTTCGCCCTCGGCTGCGCCATCCCCTTCGGCCTGAACAGCCGCCAGATGACGGCATGGTCATATGACGGCAATGGCCTGAAGCTGATGCGCGAGTTCTATTCGAACTACGGCTTCACCAGCTTCCCGATGGGCAACACCGGCGCGCAGATGGGCGGCTGGTACCGCAAGGAGATCAAGACCGTCGCCGATATGAAGGGCCTGAAGTTCCGGGTCGGCGGCTTTGCGGGCAAGGTGACCAGTCGTCTGGGCACGGTGTCCCAGAACATCCCGGGCGGCGAGATTTATCAGGCGCTGGAAAAGGGCACCATCGACGCCGCTGAATGGGTCGGCCCCTATGACGACCAGAAGCTCGGCTTCAACAAGGTCGCGCCGATCTACCACTACCCTGGCTGGTGGGAGGGTGGGCCGCAGCTCGACCTGTTCGTCAACCAGAAAGCCTTCGACGGCCTGAGCGCTGAGTACAAGGCCATCATCGAAAGTGCTGCCGCCTACGCGCACACCGAGATGCAGGCCAAGTACGACGCCCGCAACCCGGGCGCGCTGAAGCAGTTGGTGGCAGGCAAGACGCGTCTGGTGGCCTTCCCGAAGCCGGTGCTCGATGCGGCCTTCAAGGAAGCCATGGCGCTGTACAGCGAGCTCAGTGCCTCGAACCCCGCGTTCAAGAAGATCTACGACGACTACAGCAGTTTCCGCCGGGAAGCCAACCTGTGGTTCCGCTTCACCGAAGCGCGGTTCGACAGCTACATGCAAAGCGCCAAGCTGTAACCAGCGCAGCCCCAAGCGTCGATAAAAAGCCCCGCACTGCGGGGCTTTTTCATTGGTGCTGCGGCTTGGTGGACGCGACCGGGTCAGGGCTTCTTGCCGCCGGCTGCGTCTTTCTTCATCGACTCTTCGAGCGCCTTCATCGGGTCGTTCTCGTCCGCCGGCGGCTCGCTGTCGGGCGCGCTGGCCTCGCTTGCTGGCGCCGACGCTGCTTCTGCGTCGGGTGCAGCCGCCTCCTCGGCGGTGGGCAGGCCCATGGTTTCCAGCGCCTTGTCGGCGTCGATCTGTTCGACCTTCTCGATACCGCCGCTGACCAGTTCCGGGTAGGTGATCACCGCAGCCACCATGATCAGCTGCAGGATGATGAAGGCGATCGAGCCCTTGTAGATCTGGGCAGTGGTCACCGCAGGGATGCGCTGGCCGGTGATGCGGTCCTTGTAGTCCGTTTTCGCCGCCACGCTGCGCAGGTAGAACAGCGCGAAGCCGAATGGCGGTGTCAGGAACGAAGTCTGCAGGTTCATGGCCAGGATCACGCCGAACCAGACCAGGTCGATGCCCATCTTGTCGGCCACCGGGGCCAGGATGGGCACCACG
>JBBQAH010000012.1:0-32602 GCA_038316145.1 Burkholderiales bacterium | reverse complement strand
CCGTTCTGGCGTGCGCTTTGTCATGCGGCGCACCCAACGGGGCTCAAGTCCGGCCGGCGACGTCCGAAATGCCGAATACACCGGGCCTGCTGATAGCGACCCCGGCCCCGGCCCTCCCTTCAGCCACGGCGCCTGTGCGCCACCCGAGACGGACTTCATGATGCAAACCCACTCAACCGCCGCCCTGCTCGGGCTGACCCTCGCCACTGTCCTGGGCAGCGCCCAGGCCACCGACGGCATCACCGCCACCGAGGTCAAGATCGGCATGGTCAATGTGCAGACCGGCCCCGCCGCCGGCCTGGGCAAGGGCATGCGCCACGGCGCCGAGGCCGTGTTCAAGTCGGTCAACAGCAAGGGCGGCGTGCACGGCCGGCAGATCAACATGGTGGTCGGCGACGACGGCTACGAGCCCGACAAGGCCATCGACGAGACGCTCAAGATGATCGAGCAGCAGAAGGTGTTTTCGCTGTTCGGCTACGTGGGCACGCCCACCGCCAACGCGGTGCTGCCGATCGTCAAGGAGATGGACGTGCCGCTGGTGGGCGCCTTCACCGGCGCGATGAGCCTGCGCCAGCCGGTGACCAAACAGGTGTTCAACGTGCGCGCCAGCTACGACGACGAGGCCGAGGCGCTGGTGGCGCACTTCATCGCCAAAGGCGCCAAGAGCGTGGCGGTGTTTTACCAGGACGACGGCTTTGGCGCGGCGGTGCTGTCGGGTACCGAGAAGGCGCTTAAAAAACGCAACATGGCGATTACCGCCAAGGGCACCTTCCAGCGCAACACGCTGGCCATCATGACCGGCCTGGCCGCGATGATCGATGCCAAGCCCGACGCGGTGGTGATGGTGGGGCCGTATGCACCGCTGTCGGCCTTCATCAAAGAGGCGCGCACGGCCGGGCTGAAGGCGCAGTTGGCCACCGTGTCGTTTGTGGGCACCGACAACCTCGTCAGCGAGGTGGGCGCGGCGGGTGACGGTGTGGTGATCAGCCAGGTGGTGCCGTTCCCCGACGACAACGACCTGGCCGTGCAGCGGGACTGCCGCGCGGTGGTGGCGGCGCACGGCAGCGAGAAGCTGGGCTTTGTCAACTTCGAGGGCTGCATCACCGCCAAGGTGATGGTGGCCGCGCTGGAGCTGGCTGGCAAAGAGCCGGGCCGCGCCCAGCTGGTGGCCGCCTTGCAGGGCATGCAGGGCTTTGATCTGGGCGGGCTCAAGCTGGGCTTTGGCGCCACCAACCACCAGGCGCTGTCCGACGTGTTTTTGACGCAGATCCAGGGCGGCAAGATCGCCAAGCTGCGCTGACCCTTGTCTGAAAGAACGGCATAGCAGAACGGCACAGCAGAACGACCCGACACCATGAAAATATCCCATCGCCTGCTGGCCCTGTCGAGCTTTTCGGCCATCGGCCTGGTCTGCGTGGCCGGCGTCAGCTATGTCGCCGTCACCTCGATCCAGACCGATCTGCAAAGCCTGACCTCGCAGGCCGCGCCGCTTCAGGCCAAGACCTACGAGCTGCAAGAGCGCACCGAGCGCACGATGGGCCGGCTGCTCAAGCTCAGCCTGTCGCGCAGCCCGGCTGAAGCCGTGCAGGCCAAGGCGGCCGTGGCGGCCGACCTGCAGGCCATCGCCGAATTGCGCCAGGCGCTGAGCAAGCTCGACCCGGGCGCCAAGACCGAGGTGTTGGACTTTTCAGCCTCCCAGGCCGAGATCGCCGGGGCGGTAGACAAGCGCCTGACGGACACCACCGCCTACCAGCAAGAAACCGAAGGCGCCCGCGCCGCGCTGCTCAAGGCAGAGCAGGCGATTGGTGCCACCCGCACCGCCGTCAAGCAAATTGGTGTGGAGGCCGGCAAAAGCGCCGACGCCGCGCAAGACGCCAGCCGGCGCCTGGCCGGCACGATGAAGCAGGTGCTGTCGGCCCAGTCGCGGCTGAAGGAGGTGGTGATCGTCGTTGGCGAGGTCGACACCACCAGCAACCGATTCCGGCTCAACCCGCTGAAGGACAAGCTCAAGAGCGCGGTGGACGGCATCGCCCGGCTGGCCGCCGAGCCCGGTGGTGAGGACGCGCTCAAGGAGGTGCGGCTGCTCAGCGCCTCGCTGACCGATGCCTTCAACAAGGACGGCAGCGGCCTGCTGGCGCTGCGCGCCAATGTGCTGGCTGCCAAGCCCGAAGCAGCCGACGCCTATGCCAAGGCGCGCAAGGCCTTTCTCGACCCGATCGAGGCGCAATCGAACAAGCTCAATACCGTGCTCGACAGCAGCGAGGTGCAGGCCGCCAAGCAGCGCCAGGTGCTGGAAGCCGCGATGCGGGTGCGCAACGAGCCCGGCGGCGTGGTCGTCACCAGCGAGGAGGTGTCGCTGGCGATCCGCGACATGGTGGGCAGCCTGCGCCTGCTGATGCTCGCCGCCACCGAGAAAGAGACCGAAGCGGCGCAAGCCGAGCTGAAAACCAGCACCCAGCACTTGACCGAGAACATGACGGCGATGCGCGCCGGCCTGCTGAAGATGGGCCGCCCGCCGCTGGCCGCGCAGGTGGACACCGCCATCGCCGCGATGGCCTCGGTGGGCGGCTCGATCAACAAGGTGGCCGCCGCCAAACGCAGCCTGCTGGCCAGTGAAACAGCGATGGCCGCCACGCTGGACAAGTTGAAGACCACCGCACACCGGCAGGCCACGCTGGGCGAGGCCCAGGTCAAGACCATGGCCACGCGCCAGACCGAAGTGACGGCCGCGGTGGACGCCCGGGTGCAGTCGTCGCTGACCCTGATCCTGGGCATTGCGGCGGCCATCATCGCCGCCAGCGCGGTGATCAGTTGGCGCACCGTGCGCACGGTCACCCGGCAGCTCGACCAGGCGGTGCGGGTGGCCGAGGCGGTGTCGCAAGGTGACCTGGCTGCTGTGCCGCCGGCCACCGGCAACGACGAGATCGCACGGCTGATGGGCGCGCTGGGCCGCATGGTGGGCACGCTGACCGGCATCGTCGGCAACATCCAGACGGCGGCCTCGCAGATCCATGCCGGCTCGGGCGAGATCAGCCGCGGCAATGCCGACCTGAGCAGCCGCACCGAGCAACAGGCCTCGCAGTTGCAGCAGACCGCCTCGTCGGTGGAAGAGCTGACCGCCACCGTGCGCCAGAACGCCGATTCGGCCCGCAGCGCCAACGCGCTGGCGACTGAGGCCAGCGCGGTGGCCGTGCGTGGCGGCAGCATCGTCGGCGGCGTGGTGGCGACGATGGCCGAGATCGAGCAATCGTCACGCCAGATCGGCGAGATCGTCGGCGTGATCGACGGCATCGCGTTCCAGACCAACATCCTGGCGCTGAACGCGGCGGTTGAAGCCGCCCGAGCCGGTGAGCACGGCCGCGGCTTTGCGGTGGTGGCGTCCGAAGTGCGGGCGCTGGCCCAGCGCAGCGCGGCGGCGGCGCGCCAGGTCAAGGGCATCGTCGAGACCAGCGTGGCCAAGATCGAGACCGGATCGGGCCAGGCCCGGCATGCCGGCACCACGATGCAAGGCATCGTGACCCAGGTGCAGCAGGTGACCGCGCTGATCGCCGAGATTGCGCGCGCCAGCGCCGAGCAGGCCGACTCGATCGGCCTGGTCGGCAGCGCCGTCAGCCAGCTCGACACCATGACCCAGCAAAACGCCGCACTGGCCGAGCAAAGCACCGCCGCCGCCACCAGCCTGCGTGACCAGGCCGGCGGCCTGCAGCAGGCGATTGCGGCCTTCACGTTGCACGGCCCCGCGGGGTAGCGCTGCTGCGCTGGCGATACCGCCACCGCCGGCACCGCCAACGTCACCCGTGCCGCCAGTGCCACCAGTGCCGCCAGTGTCGCGGGCCGGCCCGTCGGTCACGGACCGGGTGTTGATCAATGACGTTTCAGCGCCTTGGGGCGGTGGCGGGGGCGACGGGCCCGATCGGCAGCATCAGCACCGGCATCACACTGCCCGGGCAGCCGGGGGCGGCACTGGCTGCGTCCGGTGGGCAGGCGGCCAGGGCCGCCGCCTCGGCACGCGCCGCCTTGGCGGCTGTCAACAGGCGGTGCGGCTCCAGCATCAGCACCGCCAGGCCGATCACGGTGGCCAGCGTCAGCGCCACGATCAAGAGCTTGCGCCTGGGCGTGACCGGCCGGAACGGCGGCAACCGGGGCTCGATGCCCGGCGGCACGGCGGTGGGCTCGACGCGCCGGGTGGCCACCGACGGCCCGCCGTTGGCGGGTTGGGTGAAATCGGGCAGGTCGGCGACCGAGCGTCGGCGGTCGGCAACAGAAAAGGGGCGTTTTTGCATCGGGGCCAGACTATCCCACGATCTGGCCAAGGGGCCCTGCTCAGGCGCTGTGCGCAGTGACCGCACCCGCACCCGAACCCGCACCCGAACCCGCTACAACATCGCCGTCTGCGTCGGCACGCCCAGCAGCAGCCGGCCGGTCAGCTCGAAGCTGGCGTCATTGACCATCATGTGCTGGGTGGCGACCTGCACGTTGCGCAGCGCGCGCTGCAACGGTGACTGGGCAAACACGGCGCCGCCGCCGGCCAGCCGGTACAGCCGGCCCACCACGTCGGCCGAGGTCTGGACCGCGTGGCTGGACGCCAGACGCAGGTCGCGCCGGGCGTCCAGCGGCAAGCCGGCGGCCTCGCCGGGGTTGTTGTCCACCGCCGCGGCCCAGGCGCTGTCGATGCTGGCCATCAGGTAGGCGCGCGCGCCTTGCAGCGCGGCTTCGGCCCGGGCCACCGCGTCCTGCACCGTGGGCTTGCTGGCCAGCGGCTTGCTGCCGGCCTGCGGCACGCTGTGGCCGGCCAGGGCGATGAAGTCGGCCAGGGTTTGCTGGGCGATGCCGGTGGCCACCGCCGCGATCGACAGTGCCAGCAGGCCAAACACCGGGAACCGGTACAGCGGCGTGTTGATGCGCGGGGCGTCAAACAGCGAGGCGCTGCGGCCCAGCGGCACAAAGGCGTCGTCCACCTCGAACTCGCCGCTGCCGGTGCCGCACAGGCCAAAGCTGTCCCAGTTGTCGAGCAAGCGGACCTGGGCGCGGTCCAGCACCACGCTGAGCACCCGCGGTGCGCCATCGGCCTGCAACGCGGGCTGGCCGTCGGCGCCCATCAGCACGCAGCCGGCGGTGATGATGTCGGCGTTGTGCGTGCCCGAGCCCCAGGCCCAGCGCCCACTGATGCGCAGGCCGGGCAGGCCCGCCTGTTCGGCCGGCAGCGCCCGACCGCGGGGCGCAAACACCCCGGCAGCCTTCAACGTGGGGCGGCTGAAGAGGGCCGCCGCCTCGCCCTCTGGCAGGTAGGCGGCCAGCAGGCTGGCGGTGCAGGAGATGAAGCAACACCAGGCGGTGGCCGCATCTGCGCGGGCCAGCAGCTCGATCACCCGGTAAAAGCTGGCCGGCGGCGCTTCGTGTCCGCCCAGCGCGGCGGGCGTGAGCAACCGGTACAGGCCGGCCTCGGCCAGGCTGTCGGCGATGTCTTGCGGCAGCCAGCGCTGGGCCTCGATCTCTGGGCTGCGGCCCGCCAGCGCCTGTCCGGCAAGCGTGGCCTGCCGCATCAGGGCCTGGTGCTGGGGGCTGTGGATCGGGTCGGTGCAAGTGGGCATGCGGGGGTCCGGTGGCGGGTGGCAGTTGACAGGCGGCGGGTGGCCGGTGCCGCCATGATGCCGCCGGCGTCGCCGCCCGGCCACTGCGGTTGGCCCGGGGTGGTCGGGCGTCCTTCAGTTCCAGCGATGACAGCCGAAATGAGTGACTCAACCCCGGCCCCATCGAGCCCGCCGCGCACCGTGCGCTGGGTGACTGGGCCTGTCATCCTGGAGTCACCATGCACCGCCGCCTGCTTGTCATTGCCATCGCCGCGCTTGCCGCGCTCACCCCCCTGCGCCAGGCCCTGGCCGCCGATGCAATCCCCGCCGCGGTGCAAAAAACGGTTGACGAGTACAAAGGCCAGCTCGCCAAGTGGGCCACCAACCCGGCGGTGATCGCGGCCGCCAAGGCCTCCAACGCCAGCGGCGGCGTGCCCGGCATGAACGCCGGCAAATGGGCCGAGCTGGCCGAAACCGATGCGGCCGTGAAGGGCACCATGAGCTCGGTCGCCGGCAAGTATGTCGATAGCCTGGACTCCAAGACCGTGAACAAGGTGGTGGTGCGCGACAAGGCCGGCAACGTGGTAGCGGCCAATACCAAAGTGGCGCTTTACAACGTGGCCCACCGGCCGGTGTACAAGACCGCCATCACGGGGGTTGCCTGGCAGCAGGATTCGGTGAGCAAGGACGTGACCACCCAGATCAAGGGTGTGCAGATCGCCGTGCCGATCAAGGACGGTGGCGAGGTGGTCGGCGTGATGCACGCCGCCATCAGCGCCGACTAGGCGCTGTGAACGCTGCCACGCTGCCCGCAGGCCGGGCACGCCAACTGCCTGCTAAAAAATAGGGACGCCCATGCTGACTCGCCTTCGAATCCACACCCGGCTGGTGGCCGGTTTTTCGCTGATGTTGGTCGGTGCAGTGGTCGTGGCACTGGCCGGGGCCTTGGCGCTGCGGCAAATGGAACAGGGTTCGGTCAAGCTGGGCCTGCAGATTTTCGGCCGGGCCAGCACGCTGGACGCCTTTCAGCGGGCCTTGGGCCAGCGCGAGATCGCCGTGCGCGATGTGGCCTCGCAGGACGACCCCACGGTGGTGATGGCCGACATCAAGCGCTTCAAGGCCGCGCGTGACGGCATGCGCAGCCTGCGGGACGCTTTTGCCACCAACGTGGCCGGCGATGCCGAGGCCACGGTGTTGCTGACCGGCCTGGACGGGGTGATGGTCGAGCAGCAGAAGGTCATCGAGGCGGTATTGAGCCAGGCCTTGACCGGTGACACCGCTGGCGCCATGACCACCGTGCGCAGCGGCCTGGTGCCGCTTCAGGCGCGATCGACCCAGGCCATCGACGCGCTGCAGGCGTTGCTGGACCAGCGCGCCAAGTCCGAGGTGGAGCAGGCCCAGGCGCTGGCCCGCCACGGGCTGATGGTGATGGCGGCAGTGGCAGCGGTGGTGTTGCTGGCGGGCACCGTGCTGGCGCTGGCCATTGCGCGCAGCGTGGTGCAGCCGCTGCGCCAGGCCTGCGACGCGGCCAGCCTGATCGCCGCGGGCGATTTGACCCAGGACATCCAGCCCCAGGGCCAGGACGAATCAGCGCAGATGCTGCAGGCCTTGTCGGCCATGCAGGCCTCTTTGCGCCAGTTGGTGGGCACCGTGCGCGAGGGGGTTGATTCGGTCACGCTGGCCAGCAACGAGATCGCCAACGGCAATCTCGATCTGTCGCAGCGCACCGAGCAGCAGGCCGGCAGCCTGCAGCAAACGGCGTCCAGCATCACCCAGATGGCCGATATGGTGAACCAGAGCGCCGCCAACGCCCACACCGCCAGCCAGCTGGCCGGCAGCGCCAGCGAGGTGGCAGTGCGGGGCGGGGCGGTGGTGGCCCGGGTGGTGTCGACCATGAGCGAGATCCACGGCGCCAGCCGCAAGATTGTCGACATCATCGCCACCATCGACGGCATTGCCTTTCAGACCAACATCCTGGCGCTGAACGCGGCGGTGGAAGCCGCCCGCGCCGGTGAGCAGGGCCGAGGTTTTGCCGTGGTGGCTGCTGAGGTGCGCAGCCTGGCCGGCCGCAGCGCCGAGGCCGCCCGCGAGATCAAGGCCTTGAGCGGCGCCAGCGTCGACAAGGTCGAGGCCGGCAACGTGCTGGTAGGCGAGGCCGGGCAGACCATGGGCGAGGTGGTGGTCCAGGTGCAGCGCGTCACCACGCTGATGGGCGCCATCAGCGCCGGCGCCCAGGAGCAGACCCGCGGCATTGCCCAGGTCAACCAGGCGGTGGGCGAGATCGATCAGATGACGCAGCAGAACGCCGCGCTGGTGGAGCAGTCGGCCGCCGCGGCGGCCAGCCTTGCCGACCAGGCTGGCAAACTGGCGGCGGTGATGGGCGTGTTCAAGGTGTCCGCCGCCCGCACGGCACGGCCGGTCAGCTGATCGGCTGGGCGGCGGGCCGGTCGGCCGATGGGCCGGCTTCACCCGACGCCGCCGTGGTGCCCGCGCCGCCCGCGCCAGCCTTGGCAGGGTCGGGCGCCAGCAGGCTTTCCAGGTACTGCTCCCGCACGCCGTACAGCCCCTTCAACGCCGCCACCTGCGCCAGCAGCGCGCTGCGCTGCGCCGCGGGCAGGGGCGTGGCCCGCCGCACCGCCAGCACCATCTTGTTCTTGCCGGTGTGCTCGGGCGAGATGAATTCGAAGACCTGCGCGTCGTAGCCCTCGGCCTGCAGCAGCAGCGCGCGCAGCGCGTCGGTCAGCATCTCGGCCTGCTCGGTCATGTGGATGCCGTGGCGCAGCATCGGCGCCAGCACTGGCGGTGCGCTCATCTGCGGGCGCAACTGTTTGTGGCAGCAGGGTGAGCACAGGATGATGGCCGCACCGCTGCGGATGCCGTGGTGCATCGCTTGGTCGGTGGCGGTGTCGCAGGCGTGCAGCGCGATCATGATGTCGGTGGCCGCCACCGCGTGGTGGCCGACATCGCCGGCCTCGAAGCGCAGCCCGGCCAGGCCCAGCCGGGCCACCACGCTGTTGCACAAGGTGGTCAGGTCCTCGCGCAGCTCGACCCCGACGATGGCCGGCACCCGGCCGCTGGCCTCTAGGTGCTGCTGCACCGCAAAAGTGAGGTAGCCCTTGCCGGCGCCGAAGTCCAGCACCCGCACCGGGACCGCCGGATCACGCCCGGCCAGCGGCGACTGGGCGATGGCATGGGCCAGCACCTCCAGGAACTTGTTGATCTGCTTCCACTTGCGCGCCATCGCCGGCACCAGCCGGTGCTGGGCGTCGGTGATGCCGAGTTCGACCAGAAAAGGCGTGTCGAGCGCCAGCGCCCGTTGCTTGGCGCGGTCGTGGTCGTTCTGCGGCTTTGTGCCCAGGTCGGCGCCTTCGGCGCCCGGGCCGTTCGATGCTGCCGTCGGCACGGACAACTTGCCGACCCGCAGCCCCCAGCTGCCCTTTTTGCCCAACGCCAGCTGGATGTCGTGGCTGCGGGTGACCAGGTGGGCATGGTGAAACTGCCCGGCCAGCAGCGTGGCAATCAGGTCCAGCGCCGCCTCGACCGGCAGGTTCTTGGTGATGTCCTTGGTGCGGTGGCGCCAGACCAGCGACAGGTGATCCACCTCGCGCAGCACCACCCGGCGCACCAGCAGCTTGTCCAGCGACGCGTCAGTGCCGTGCGGCCGGCCCAGCACCAGCCTGACAAAACCGCCGTCGGCCAGGCTGTGCCGCAGGCGGACGATGAACTGCTGGGGTTCGGTGAGCGGGGCGGGCAGGGCGGTCATGCGCCGATTGTCGGGGCAGGGAGTGGCTGCCCTGGCCGGGTCGGCCGCAGCGCCCAGCGCCAGACCGGCCCGATCCGCGGGTTGTGCCCAGCGCGTGGTGGCCCGAAGCCCAGCCCCTGCAGGATGCGGGCAGACGCCGCCGCGTCGGTGGCCAGGTTGCCTGGCACCGGGGGGCGGCGGGTATGGGCGATCACGGTCAAGCCGGCATCGACGGCCCGGGCCAGCGCCAGCAAGGCGATGGCGGTGCGCCGGCCGACGCCTTGCCGCCGCTGGCCGGGCAGCGTGAAGTAGCCGATCTCGACCCGGCCGCGCCGTGGTGGCCCGGCAAAACCACCACCGCCCACCCATTGCCCGTCAGCCCAGGCGAGGTAGCGTGTCCAGGGGCTGGGCGGCGCAACGGCCAGCGGCCGGCCCCGTGCATCGCAAGGCCACAGGGTGACCACCATGGAGCGGCACGCCGGCATCAGGCGCTCGGCTTTACCGGGGTGGCCTTTCGGGGCTTGCTGGTTGATGCCGGCGTTGTTTTTGTGCTGGCCTGGCGTGTCCCCGCGCTGCCGGCCTTGCCCGACTTGGCGGCAGACATGCCCGCCGACTTGCCCGCCGATTTGCCCGTGGCTTTGGCACCTGACTTGCCCGTGGTCTTGCCCGTGGTTCTGCCCGCGGACTTGCCGCCGGGCTTGGCGGCGGCCGCGGCCGCCGCCAAGCCGCGTTGGCCGCCTGCCGACGCGGCAGCGTCCGGCCCCAGACCCAACCAGCCCAGGCAGGCCGGTTGCTGCATCGCCTTGGCCACCGGCTGGTAGCGCGGCAGATCCCGCACCGGCTCGCCGGCCGGCAGGTAGCGGATCTCGCGGATCTCGCCGGTCGCCGGGCGGACGGTGGCGCCCGCACCGGCACCGGCACCCGCACTGCCACCCGCACTGCCACCCGCGCTGGTGCTAGCCCCGGCGTCCATCACCTTGAGCTGCACGGCCTGGGTCGGGTCGCCCGGCACCAGCAGGTGGCCTGCCAGCACCATGCCGTCGCGCAGGCCGGCGGCGTCGGCCGGGCCGCCGGGCTCGACCCCGCTGACCAGCCGGTTGCTCAGCGAAGCGGCATCAAAACCCAGCCGCCAGGTGGCGACGGCCCTGCGTTGGCCGACAAAACAGGGCCCCAGGGCCGCCGGGCCGAACGCCGGTGCCTCGCCCCGGTCGGCCTGACGCGTGATCTCGCGCAGCGGCACATCGCCCAGCGCCGGACGCAGTGCGGCCACCAGACGGTGGGTGGCCAGCGGCGCGCTGATCGGGCCCTCGTGGCGCGCCAGCGCCGGGGCCACCAGCAAACGGCGCATGGTGGCGTCCAGACCCGGCTGGCCGGCGGCGCGCAACGCGGCGTGCCACTGCAGGGCCAGCCATTCGCCGCGGGCGCCGGCCATCTCGGTGGCCGGCAGCGCGCCGGGGCCGTCGGCTGACGGTGCCGAAGCGCCGCCGCGGGGCGGGGATTTGGCGCGCTCGCTGGCGTCCACGAAGCGCTCGATCTTGCGGTTGAGTGCGGCGGCGTAGTCCTCTGGGGTCCACTGGCCGTCACGCAGCAGCAGGCGGTGGGTGTAGAACTCGGCCCAACCCTCGCTGAACCAGGCGCGGTTGGCCTCGTCGCCACGGCCGGTGTGCACCAGCGGGCCGAAGCGGTCCGGCACCCAGCTGCGCACCAGCGCTTCGGTCAGCAGGGCGTCGGCGGCGCTGCCCGGCACTGCCAGGTCGGCCGGGCCTTGCAGCGCCAGCGCCTGGTGCCATGCCGAACCGCGGCCCGTACCCGTGGGGGCGTTGGGCAGCAACAGCACCAGCAGCGGGCCGGTGGCGCTGCTGTCGCCCCAGAACTGGCGTTGGGCGGCCAGGGCCTGGGCGGCGGCCTGGCCCAGCGCGTCCAGGCTGAAGCGCCAGGGCACCGTGGCGGGCCGGGCCAGCGTGATGCTGCTGCCGCCGTCGGGGCTGCGCGCTTGGGTCTGTGGCTGTGGCTGGGTTTGCGTCTGCAAGGCGCCGCCCGCATACAGCGCCTGTTGCACCCGGGACCTGAGGCTGGCCGGGCCAGGCGCCACCCGGAACAGCGCCGTCGGCCCCTCGGCCAAGCCGTGGCTGCTGGCCCAGCGGACCGGGGCGGCGTCGTCAGGGCGGGGGCTCAAGCCGTAAAAGGCAATGCAGGCGGTCGGCGGGCGGCGCTCGTCGATCTCGTCGGGCACCGGCAGCACGCCTTGGCCGGCCAGGGCAAACCAGGTGTCCGCCAGTTGCACGCTGCCGCCTTGGGCCGGGTCAGCCACAGGGGTGAGGCGCCAGCGCAACTGGACCCGTTCACCGGCGGCGTGGTTGACCGTGCGCAGGGTGGGCATGTCGGCCACCGCCTGCAGCCGGGCCGAAGGCGTGGTCGGCGATGGCGCGCCGGCGGTCGTCTCCAGCACACCTGCCCAGCCGCCGGGCAGGCGCAAGCTGGTGCGGGTGCGCGGGCCGGCATCAAAAGTCATGTCCACCAGCAGGCTGCGCGGCCCGGCACCCAGCTGCACCTTGACCTGCCACAGCAGGCTGCAAGCGGGGGTGTCGGGCGGGGTGGTGTCTACCGGCCCATCGGACGCGGCGTACACACCGGTCACAGCCGCGGCCCAGGCGCAAGCCAGCGCTGCAGCGCGCCAAGGCCGATGCCAGGGTGTGGCGGGTGCGGGACGGGACAGTGCGGGCCGGCGGGGAGAGTGCAGTCGAGAGGCGAGCATGCGGCAGCGGTGGAGGCGGCGGTGAAAGCGGCGGAAGCCGGTGCCTGGCCTACTGCCCGCTGCCGGGTGCGGCGGCGCCTTGCTTGAGCCGGTCCAGCATCGCGCCCATCTGCTGGTGCAGCAGGTTGATGGCCTTGAGCGGGCGCACCATCACCTTGAAGTCGATGATCCGGCCCGCCGCGTCCCAGCGGATCAGGTCGATACCGTTGACCACGATGCCGTCGATCTCGGTGCTGAACTCCAGCATGGCGTCGCTGGCGCCGACGATCTCGCGCTCGTAACGGAACTGCGGCGTGTTGAGCACCTGCATCGCGCCCGCCAGGTACTGCAGCGTGATGGCCTTGCCACGCTGCGGCGTGTGCACCACCGGCGAGTGGAAAACCACATCGTCGGCCAGCAGCCGGGCCAGGGCGGTCATGTCGCGCGACTGCACCACGTGGTGCCAGGCGGCAAGGGGGGCGGGCAAGGTCATGCGGGTCTCCGGGCAGGGCAGTGGGTGGATCGGTCTGGGCGCAGTGTGCCTTGCGCCAGGTGCAGCCTACAGTGCAGCCCGACCGCGCAGCCGACAGTGCAACCGTCAGGCCACGCGGCGCAGGGCCGGGCGGCGCGGTGGTCCGTTGGGATCGGCAGTGCCCTTGCCGCTGCCGGCGCTGTTGGCGCCATGGGCCGCGCTGTTGTCCGTACTGCTGTCCGCTGCGTTGGCCGCCATGCTCGCTGCCGCCAGCAAGACGCGGTTGCGGCCCGCCTGCTTGGCTGCCAGCAAGGCCTGGTCGGCCGCGTTGAGCAAGGCCTCGGGGCCGGCCAGCGGGTCGCTGCTGTCGGTCACGCCGGCCGAAAAGCTCTTGCCCTGCAGCATCTGGACCGCCGGCGCCTCGCCCCACTGGAATTGCAACTCGCGCCAACGCCGCAGCAGTGCCTGCACCTTGCGCCGCGCCGCAGTGGCGGTGGACCGGGGCAGCAGCAGGCAGAACTCCTCACCGCCGTATCGGCAGGCCAGGTCACTCTTGCGCAGGCTGCCCTGCAACAGCCGGCCAAACGCCGCCAGCAGCGCGTCGCCGGTCGGATGGCCGTACCGGTCGTTGATGGCCTTGAAGTGGTCGAGGTCCAGGATCACTACCGCCAGCGGCGTGCCGGCGCGGCGTGCGATCGCCACCTGGGCCGGCAGCACCTCGTTCAAGTGGCGGCGGTTGTGCAGGCCGGTCAGCACGTCGATGGTGGCCTGCTGGCGCAGCGCCTCTTGCAGCGCCTGCACCTCGGCCATCTTGTGCGCCAGTTGCTCGTTGATGGCCGCCAGCTTGGCGCGCGAGCGCTCGGTGGCGCGGCGCTTGGCCTGGCTGTCCTGCAAGCGGTGGGTCAGGCGCAGCAACTCGGTCTGCAGCGCGGCCGACTGGTAGTGGGCACGGTGGGCCTGCAGGTCCTGGCGCTGGTGCAGGGCCTGCCAGGTCTGCAGGTCGGCGAGTGCCCGGCCGGTATCGCCTTCGGCCGTCAGCAGGCGCTGGGATTGCTGAAAAAACTGGCATCGGATGCGCAGGCTCAGGCCTTCGAGCTGGTCGTCGGCAGCCAGCTTGCGGACGGCGGCCAGCCGGGCCATCGCGTCGGCCTGGCGGCCCTGGCTGCGCAGCAGCAAGGCCTGCGCCACCGCACGCTCGACCTGCTCGTCGGGCATGCCCAGGCTGGGCGCGGCCTCGGCCAGCCGGACCAGGCGCTCGCCCAAACCGCTGTCGCCGGCCAACAAGGCGGCGATGGCCAGCGCCTCGAAATGCAGCGCATTGGCGCCGCGCCCACTGGCGTCGGTGGGCAGGGCCAGCACCTGGGCTATGTCCGGCAAGGCCTCGGCGGCGCGACCCAGGTCGGTCAGGATGATGATGCGGTTGATCAGCAGCGCGCTGCGCAGAAAGCTGTTGCGCATGCCCTCGCAGCGTGACAGGCCCTGGCCGGTGTGGCGCAGTGCCTGCTCGCAATCGCCCAGCTGGGTCAGCTCGTTGGCCAGGTTGCAGTGCAGCACGGCATCAAAGCCGTTGCCACGGCGTGGGCCGGCATCGCGCAGCGCCTCGTGCATGTAGGCGATGGCCTGCTCGGACTGGCCCAGCGCCGAGTAGCAGCCGGCGATGGCATTGAGCAGCGCCGCGCGCTCGTGGTGGCGCAGCACCCGCAGGCCCTCGTCGCGCAGCGGCAGCAGCAGGTCCACCGCCACCCGGAATTGGCCGCCACGCCACAGCGTGCGGGCCAGGCCCACCGAGGCCAGGATGCTGCCGGCCCGGTCGCCCAGCGCATCGAAGCCGGTGCCGGCACGCCGCAACTCGTCAGCCGCCTCGGCCAGCGTGCCGAAATACTGCAGATGAAAGCCGCGCACCGTGCGCGCCCGGGCCTCGGCCAGGGCGTCGCCTGTCTGCAACGCCAGCGCCAATGCCCGGTCGGCATGGCGGATGGCGCGGTCGGTGTCGACCAGCAGCAAGGCCCAGGCCCGCGCAGCCAGGCGCAGGGCCGGTGTGGCGGGTGCTGGGGGGGCTGCGAGCGGCATCCCGGCATTATTGCGGGCAGCCGGGCGCCGCGCGTCGGGCAGCCACGCCATAAACGGTTGCTTGACCGGTCGGCGTCAAACGCAATTCGACGATCGGCGTGCCCAGCGGCAACCAGCGCTTGCCGTCAACGTGCAGCAACCGGCGGTGCGCCGGGCAAGGCAAACGGGGTTCAGGGTGGGGTGTCGCCTGCGGACCCAGCCGTCCTGTGCCGAGGCCATTCCCAGCCCATAGCTGTCTCTCGGGCGTCGAGCCCGCCAGCGTCGTGTGCGTTGCAGCCAGCGGCGAAGGGCGGCTTGTGCGGACACCCCCCTGTCTGCCAGTCTTTTCAGGGCGCGTGCGCCGCGTCTATCGTCGGGTCCGGACCGGCGGGCACCGCCGACCCCTGCCACTGTCAACCCAACCGGAGACTGCACCATGGACACCCCCAACTGCCCGTTTGTCTGGTATGAACTGATGACCAGCGACGACGAAGCCGCCACCGCGTTCTACAGCCAGGTGGTCGGCTGGCAAACCGCCGATGCGGGCATGCCCGGCATGCGGTACACCTTGCTGTCGGCCGGTGGCGCAATGATCGCCGGCCTGATGACGCTGCCGCAGGAGGCCTCCGACGCCGGTGCACGCCCCGGCTGGGTCGGCTACATCAGTGTGGCCGATGTGGATGCGATGGCGGCGCGCTTGCAGGCAGCCGGTGGCCAGGTGCACCGCCCGCCCGAGGACATCCCCGGTGTGGGCCGTTTTGCCGTGGTGGCCGACCCGCACGGCGCGGGCTTCGACTTGTTCCGGGGCAGCGACGACGAGCAACCGCCCCAGCCGCCGATGGGCACACCCGGCACGGTCGGCTGGCACGAGTTGTCGGCCGGCGACCTGGACAGCGCGTGGGCTTTTTACAGCGGCCTGTTCGGCTGGACCAAGGACTCGGATAGGGACATGGGCGAGATGGGCGTCTACCGGCTGTTTGCCGCCGGAGGCGAGGCCATCGGCGGCATGATGGACAAGCCGCCCGAGGTGCCGCAGCCGGGCTGGCTGTACTACTTCAACGTCGAGGCCATAGCCGCGGCCATGGCCCGGGTCACCGCGGCTGGTGGCCAGGTGCTGAACGGGCCGATGGAGGTGCCCGGCCCGATGTGGACCTTGCAATGCCTGGACCCGCAGGGCGCGGCGTTTGCGCTGGTTGCGCCGAAGCGCTGATCGGCGGCCGGCCGTGCTCCAGGCTTTGATGCGGGCTGCGGCCGCTGGGCGCGGCTGCGCCGCACCGGATAATTGGACAGAACCGGCCGCGGTTGCCATTCGGGCAAATGCGCTGAGCGTCACAACCGCCAACGACGATGTCCAAACCCCACGACCTGTCCAATTTCATTTGGTCCATCGCCGACCTGCTGCGTGGCCCCTACCGCCCGCCGCAGTACGAGCGCGTGATGTTGCCGCTGGTGGTGCTGCGCCGATTTGACTGCGTACTCAAGCCCAGCAAGCAGGCGGTACTCGATAAATTTGCCAAGGTGGGCGACAAGCACCACGGCGCGGCGCTCGACAGTGTGCTGAATCACGTCTCGGGCCAGCGCTTCAACAATCACTCGCCCTTGACCTTTGATCGGCTGTTGGGCGACCCGGACAACATTCACCTGCATCTGCAGAGCTACATCAACGGCTTCTCAGAGAACGTCCAGCGCATCTTCGACTACTTCAACTTCAGTGACGAGATCAAGCGGCTGCACGAGCACAACATCCTGTTTTTGCTGGTTCGCAAGTTCTGCGAGGTCGATCTGCACCCCGACGCGGTGGACAACATCGAGATGGGCCTGTTGTTTGAAGACCTAATTCGCCGATTCAACGAGCAGGCCAATGAAACGGCAGGTGACCACTTCACGCCACGTGAGGTGATCCAACTGATGGTCAACCTGCTGTTCATGCATGACGATGATTTGCTGACCCGGCCCAATACCGTGCGCAAGCTGCTGGACCCCACTTGCGGCACGGGCGGCATGTTGTCGGAGGCGCGCAGCTATTTGCACCGCAATCGGCTGGGCGCAAAGCTTTACGTCTACGGCCAAGACTTCAACAAACGCTCGTATGCGGTGGCCGCGTCCGACCTGTTGATGCGCAGTGACCCCAAAAACCCCGAAACCTCCACCATCAAGTTCGGTGACACGCTGGTGGACGACCAGTTTTTTGCCGAGCGTTTTGACTACTTTCTGGCCAATCCGCCCTTCGGCGTGGACTGGAAGCGTCAGCAGAAAGAAGTGGTGCGCGAGCATGAAAAGCAAGGCTTCGACGGCCGCTTTGGCGCGGGCACACCGCGCGTCAACGATGGCGCGCTGCTCTTTTTGCAGCACATGCTCAGCAAGATGGAGCCGGTGGACGCCAAGGCCGGCAAAGACGGCTCGCGCCTGGCCATCGTCTTCAACGGCTCGCCGCTGTTCACCGGCGGTGCCGGCTCGGGCGAAAGCGATATCCGCAAGTGGGTGATCGAAAACGACTGGCTCGAAGCCATCGTCGCCATGCCCGAGCAGATGTTCTACAACACCGGCATCGGCACCTACATCTGGATCGTCACCAACCGCAAGGAGCCGCGCCGCAAGGGCAGGATTCAGCTGTTGGATGCCCGCGACCGCTGGCAGCCCCTGCGCCGCAGCCTGGGCGACAAGCGCCGCGAGTTTTCAGAGACCACGCACATCCCGGACATCGTGCGCGAATACGGCGTGATGCAGCCCACCGCCACCTGCAAACTCTTCGACAACGACGACTTCGGCTACCACCGCCTCACCGTCGAGCGCCCCTTGCGCCTGGCCTTTCAGATCAGCTTGCCGGGCAAGGAGCGATTTCTCGACGCCTGCCCCAGCCTGCTGGACGACCTGCAAGCCATCGACGCTGCGCTGGGTCGCGCAGCCTCGCTTGACTGGAACGATGTTTGGCGCCGCGCCCAAGCCGTGCTGGACGGCCTCGGCAGCAAGTGGCGCGCGCCGCAGGCCAAAGCCTTTCGCGATGCCTTCACCAACATCAACCTGGACGCCCAACCTGTCATCCTGAAGCAGATTAGCAAGAAGATCGAGT
This sequence comes from Burkholderiales bacterium, assembly GCA_038316145.1. Classification (GTDB taxonomy): domain Bacteria; phylum Pseudomonadota; class Gammaproteobacteria; order Burkholderiales; family Burkholderiaceae_C; genus Pseudaquabacterium. Next base: position 14,965 of record JBBQAH010000012.1, on the reverse strand, counting down.
ACGAGCCCAACGCCGCGCTGCGCGACTTTGAAAACGTGCCCCTCAAGGTTGACGTGCACGCGTACTTCCAGCGTGAAGTGCTGCCCCATGTGGCCGATGCCTGGGTGGCCCACGACAAGACCAAGATCGGCTACGAGATCAACTTCAACCGCCACTTCTACACCTTCAAGCCACCGCGCCGCTTGGCTGAGATCGACGCCGACCTGAAGAAGGCCGAGGCCGAGATCCTGCGGCTGCTGAGCGAGGTCACCGCTGAGGCAAGCGGCCCATGACGGCCCTGGAACTGCTGCAAAGCCTGAACCTGCTGGACGAAACCGAGCGCATCGAGGCCAAGCGCGCCCGCGAAGCCGGCAAGTCACTGCTGGAAACCGTCTGCGCCTTCGCCAACGAGCCCGGCTTGGGCGGTGGCTGGCTGCTGCTGGGCGTGGTGCGTGAGGACATGGCCTTGTTCCCCAGCTACCAAGTCGAGGGCGTACCCCAGCCCGACAAGCTGTGCGCCGACCTGGCCACCCAATGCCGCGAGGCCTTCAACCTGCCCGTGCGCATCGAGCTGAGCACCGAGCAGGTGGACGGTCAGGCCGTGGTGGTGGCCTTTGTGCCCGAGGCGCAGCCCCAAGACAAACCCCTGTTCTTCAAGGCCCAGGGCCTGCCCAAAGGCGCCTTGCGCCGGGTGGGCAGCATCGACCAGCACTGCACTGACGACGACCTGGCCGTGTTTTACCAAGGCCGCCAGCGCGAGACCTTTGACGCTGGCCTGGTGCCCGATGCCACGCTGGACGATCTGGCCCCTGAGGCCCTGGCCGACTACCGCCAGGCCCGCGCCGAGGCCAACCCCGACGCCGAAGAACTGCGCTGGAGCGACGCCGAACTGCTGCGCTCGCTGGGCTGCACCACCCAAGACGCCCAAGGCAGCTGGCGCCCGACCGTGGCCGGGCTGATCTTGTTTGGCCAAGCCCAGGCCCTGCGTCGCTGCTTTCCGATGACGCGGGTGGACTACATCCGCGTGCCCGGCCGCGAGTGGGTGCCAGACCCAGACCGCCGCTTCGACACCATCGAACTGCGTGACCCGCTGTTCCGCCTGATCCGCCGCGCCCAGGCTGCCGTGCTGGACGACCTGCCCAAGGGCTTTGCGCTGAAAGAGGGCGACCTGCAACGCCAGGACAAACCCGTCATCCCGCAGCGCGTGATCCGCGAGGCCCTGGTCAACGCGCTGATGCACCGCAGCTACCGCAGCCACAGCCCGGTACAAATCATCCGTTACGCCAACCGGCTGGAGATCCGCAACCCCGGTTTCTCGCTCAAATCGCCCGAGCACCTGGGCGAGCCCGGCAGCGAGCCGCGCAACCCGCGCATCGCCGCCGTGCTGCACGAAACCCGCTTTGCCGAAACCAAAGGCAGCGGCATCCGCGTGATGCGCGAAACCATGGCGCAAGCCGGCCTGACCCCGCCGCTGTTTGAGTCTGACCGTGGCAACGACCAGTTTGTGGCGCGCTACTTCTTCCACCACTTTCTGGGCGCTGATGACTTGGCCTGGCTGGCGCAGTTCAAAGACGCCCAACTCAGCCCCGACGAGGCCAAGGCCCTGATCGTGGTGCGCGAGGCCGGCGCCATCGACAACGCCAACTACCGTGCGCTCAACAAGGTGGACACCCTGACCGCCAGCGCCACGCTGCGCCGCCTGCGCGACGCCGGGCTGCTGGTGCAAAGAGGCCGGGGCTCGGCCACCTACTACCTGCCGGCCGAGCGGCTGGGCTTGGTAGATCGGCCAGTGCGCCCGGCGGCTGGCGGCGCAGACAGCGCCTTGTCTAGCAACCCCCCCGCCTTGTCTACCAACCTCGACGGCTTATCTAGTAACCCTGGGGCCTTATCTAGTAACCCCGGCGGCTTGTCTAGCAACCCCTCGGACCCCACAACGGATGCGCCCCGCATCGCCCTGTTGGACGCCTTGCCTGGCTCCCTGGCCGCCCGCCTGGGCGCCATCGGCCAGCGCCACCCGCCGCAGGAGATACAGGACTTGGTGGTGGCCCTGTGCAGCCTGCGCGCCTGGCCGGTGGAGGAGTTGGCCCTGGTGCTGCGCCGTAACCCCGAGGTGGTGCGGCAAAACTACCTGCGCCCGTTGATGCGCGACGGGCGGCTGGTGATGACACGACCGGCGGAGCCGAACGATCCGCAGCAGGCGTATCGGGCGGTGGGGGTGGGGCGATGAGCGCACCTTGGCCGAGGGTGCCGTTGAAGTACCTGGCTAGCAAGATAGGCAGTGGCAAGACCCCGAAGCTGAGGTTTACACATCGTTCGGCGTAATGCTGCTGCGCAGCCAGAACATCCACTTCGACGGTTTGCGTCTCGACGACGTGGTGCACATCGACGAGGACATGGACGAAGGTATGTCTTCTACGCGGGTGAATCCCAATGACGTGCCGTTGAACATCACAGGCGCATCCATTGGCCGATGCACCGTGGTGCCCAACGTGTTTGAAGCGGCGAACGTCAACCAGCATGTCTGCATCATCCGGCCCAACGCCGAGCGCTTGTTGCCCGCTTTCCTGAATCTAGTCCTTCAGTCCCCGACGATCCAGAATGAAATTCGGTTCGGCGAAAACGGCTCCTCCAGAGAGGGTCTGAATTTCGAGCAGGTCGGGGCCTTTGAAATTCCGCTGCCATCTATGCCGCAGCAGATGGCTTGTGTTGGGCGTGCTCAAGCATCGGTTCAACGTGTTGAAAGTCTGATTGGCGAGAAGCAGCGTTTGCTAGACCTCTTGACCGAAAAGCGCCGCGCACTCATTGCCAACGCCGTCACGCGCGGCTTAAATCCACATATGCCGCTACGCGATTCTGGGATTGAGTGGCTGGGATCAATACCCGCCCATTGGACGACCGAGTGCACGCGCTGGCTATTTGCCGAAATCGATGATCGGTCGGAGGATGGATCCGAGGAGTTGCTTACCGTGTCCCACCTTACCGGCGTCACCACCCGCGCCGAGAAGGACGTCAACATGTTCCTCGCCGAGAGCAATGAAGGCTACAAGCGATGCCGTGCGGGGGATTTGGTCATCAATACGCTGTGGGCATGGATGGGGGCCATGGGCGTCGCGAGACAAGACGGCATCGTGAGCCCTGCCTACAACGTGTATCGACCGATACAAACATTTGACCCTTGCTACCTCGATCACCTCGTAAGGATACCTCTATTCGTCGCCGAAATCACGCGCTATTCAAAAGGTGTCTGGTCGTCGCGGATGCGCCTGTACCCAGAAGGCTTGTACGAGGCTTCAATACCAGTACCACCGCTCACAGAACAGGTGCAGATTGTCAGGGCCATCGCCCATCAAGTTCAACACATGGACGCTTTACGTGACGCGACAAAAGACACTGTCGCATTCCTCGAATAGCGACGAACAGCACTGATTGCGCAGGCCATAGCGAGAGTGCCGAAAAATGCGAATTGACTGTCTGACGCTCAATAACTTTCGTGGCTTCGCCAACAGCACACTGGATTTCACGCCAGGATTCAACCTGATCGTCGGCATCAACGGTGCGGGCAAAACGTCTGTGCTGGAGGCATTGCGCGTCGTATTGGCCAAGTCCGTTCCGAAGCTTGTCGATAGGCACCTGTCGTTCCCTGGAATCGGCTTGACGGAGGAGGACATTACCGTTGAGCGAGGCGCCGCCAATATCAGCTGCAAACTGACTCGCAATGGGCAGTCATTCGATCTAACAATTGCAGAACAGCGGAGGGGCACGAACGACGCATTGCCGGTTGATCGTTACGACGCCCAGGGGACGAGGGATATTCCGGTGCCCCCGGCCGGCTGGCGTGGGCGGCGTCCGGCCGCTGGCGATCTGCGTCTGGACGGCACTCTTCGCGGGCAAACGAGCGAAGGCACTCAGGGCACCAGCGGCCTGCAGCCCCATCCCGATCCGATGCTTCAACAGGCCGGTCCTAGACCGCTGGTGCTCTTCCTGTCGGTAAGGCGAGCAATCGTCACTAACGTTGTTCCCAAAGCAAACATTAGGCACCCGGCATATCAACGCGCCTTCGCGGAGGACCGGGGATTGGCTGCTCGGCAGCTTGCAGACTGGTGGCGAAGCAGGATGGTGTTGGCTCTGGAACAGCCCGGCTCGCGCGCGCCGCGCCAGTTGGCCGCTGTTGAGGGCGCGTTGTGTTTGTTGCTGCCACACCTGACAGACTGGCGCGTTGATGGCGATGAACTCAAGGTGACCAAGGTTGTAGACGTGGAGCACATTGATGCAAATGGCCGAAAGACCTTTGAGCCTGAGCCTCGGCGAATTCGACTTCAGATGTTGTCGGATGGCGAGCGAAGCCTTGCAGCTATCGGCGCCGACATTGCACAACGGTTGGTTATGCTGGACGAGACTTCCGACAATCCCCTGGCCACAGGCACAGGCGTCGTCCTGATCGATGAGTTGGACTTGCACCTGCATCCACAGTGGCAACGGACGGTTGTGGAAGGCCTCCGTTCAACGTTCCCAAGTTTGCAGTTCATCTGTTCGACGCATTCGCTCTTCTTGATACAGGCCCAGCGCACTGGGAATCTGATCCAGCTTGACAATATCGGCGACGAAGAGCGGCCGGCCGAGTCGTTCCATCAGATGAGCATTGAGGATATTGCCGAAGAGGTCCAGGGGGTCGAGATGCCACAGAAGAGCCAACGCTATCTGGACATGATGACTGCCGCAGAGGAGTACTGTCGATTGCTTCGGCAACCTAATTTTGGCCCTGTCAATATTGCCGATCTGAAAGTCCGCCTCGACATATTGTCGATACCTTTCTCGGACGATGCTGCCTTTCAGGCATTACTCAAACAGCGTCGATTGTTGGCTTTCGGAGATGAGGCTCTAGAATGAGGCCCGTGCTTCGCGGGGCTGACCCAGGTCCGTTTGCCCAATACATCGACGCTGCAGCCCCGTTAGCGGCACAATTCGGCCGTTATTGTTCATATTGCGAGCGGTATATTGAGACAAATTTGGCCGTCGAGCACGTTCGGCCGAAGGACACGAATCCAGCCTTGAAGCTTAGCTGGACCAATTTTCTGCTTGCTTGCGGCAACTGTAATTCCTGCAAGGGCGGCGCAGCGATAACACTTTCCAACTATATTTGGCCGGATTCTGACAATACCCTGCGTGCGTTCATTTACCGGCAGGGTATTGTCGAAGTCGCCAACTCGCTTGATCCAAATGTTCATCCATTGGCGGTGGCACTTCATCAGCTCGTGGGTTTGGATAAGGATCCGGGGAATCCCAACTTGGATCGTCGCCCCACGAGAAAAGATCTGAGATGGAAATCCAGACAGGACACTTGGGACCTTGCGCAGGCTTCCCGCGAAGATCTCGCGCAGCCCAATGCAGATACGCCACAGATGAGGGCTCAAATCGCAAGGACAGCTCTTGCACGTGGCGGGTTCGGGATTTGGCACACCGTTTTTCAGGGCGACTGCGAAATGCTAGGGCGTCTGATAAATGCGTTTCCTGGTTCGGCGATCGATTGTTTTGACATCCACGGTTCCGTTTGCAAACGCCCTGGAGGAAGGCTATGACCAAGAGACATGACGAAGCGTCATTTGAATCTGCCGTCGAAGCCGCGCTGCTGTTGAAGGGCTGGCAGTGTCTGGACAAGTCCACCTACGACCTCACCCGCCACCTCTTCCCCCAAGAAGCCCTTGCCTTCATCCGCGCCACCCAACCCAAGGAATGGGCCCGCCTCGAAGCGCTGAACGGCACCCAGACCGAAACCCAAATCCTCAAGGACCTGGTGCACTGGCTGGACGCACACGGCACCCTGGCCGTGCTGCGCAACGGCTTCAAGTGCCAGGGCCGCACCCTGCGGCTGGCCTTCTTCCAGCCTGCCCACGGCATGAACCCCGAACTGGCCGCGCAGTACGCCGCCAACCGGCTGGGCGTGACGCGGCAGCTGCGCTACAGCAACCAAAACACCAACGAGCTGGACCTGGTGCTCAGCCTCAACGGCCTGCCAGTGGCCACCGCCGAGCTGAAGAACCCGATGACCGGGCAGACGGTGTTGCACGCCAAGGCGCAATACCGGCAGGACCGGGACCACCGCGAGCCGCTGTTCGAGTTCAAGCGCCGGGCCCTGGTGCACTTTGCGGTGGACACCGAGCAGGTGTTCATGAGCACGCGGCTGGCCGGCGGCGCGACGCAGTTTTTGCCCTTCAACCAAGGCCATGCGGGCGGCGCTGGCAACTCGCCCGATGCCGGGGGCCGACAGGTGCGCACGGCCTACCTGTGGCAAGACGTGTGGCAGCGCGACAGTTGGCTGGACATCCTGGCCCGCTTCATCCACCTTCAGGTGGACGAGAGGAAGGGCGAAGACGGCCGGCGTATCCGCAAAGAGACGATGGTGTTCCCGCGCTACCACCAGCTCAAGGCGGTGCGGGCGCTGGAGGCGGCGGCCAAGGCCGAAGGCCCGGGCCACAACTACCTGGTGGAGCACTCGGCCGGCAGTGGCAAGAGCAACACCATCGCCTGGCTGGCCCACCGCCTGGCCTCGCTGCACGACGCGGCCGATGGCAAGGTGATCGATTCGGTGATCGTCATCACCGACCGGCGCGTGCTGGACAGGCAGTTGCAAGACACGATTTACCAGTTTGAGCACCGACAGGGCGTGGTGCAGAAGATCGACGACGACTCGCGACAGCTGGCCGAGGCGCTGACGGGCGGCGTGCCCATCATCATTTCAACGCTGCAGAAGTTCCCGTTTGTCAGCCGGCAGTTGCTGAAGATGGCTGAAGAGCGTGGCGCCTCAGGTGATGGCGTGCTGCCCACGCGGCGCTGCGCGGTGATCATTGACGAAGCGCACAGCTCGCAATCAGGCGAGAGCGCCACCGACCTGAAAGAGGTGCTGGGCGGCAATGTCTTGCGTGAGCGGGCAGTGCAGTACGCAGCCGAAGATGGCGTGCAAGACCTGGACGCGCTGTACCGCAGCATGGCCAAGCGCGGCCAGCAAGCCAACATCAGCTTCTTTGCCTTCACCGCCACGCCCAAGCACAAGACGTTGGCGGTGTTTGGCCGTGATGCGGGCGGCAAAGCCGGCCAGCCTTTTCACCGCTACACCATGAGGCAAGCCATTGAAGAAGGCTTCATCATGGATGTGCTGAAGCACTACACCACCTACGCCACCTACTACCAGTTGCTGAAAGCGGGTGAGGACGACCCCAACGTGGAGCGCAAGCAGGCCGCCAGGGCGCTGGCGCGCTACATGCGGCTGCACCCCTACAACATCGCCCAGAAGACCGAGGTGATGGTCGAGCACTTCAACACCGCCACCCGGCACAAGATGGGCGGCAAGGCCAAGGCCATGGTGGTGACCGGCTCACGCCTGGAGGCGGTGCGCTACAAGCGGGCGTTTGACGCCTACATCCGCGCCAAGGGCTACGGCTGGATCAAGACGCTGGTGGCGTTTTCGGGCGAGGTGTTGGACGACGAGCTGCCCGACCAGGTGTTTACCGAGGTGGGCATGAACGACGGTGTCAAGGAGACCGAGCTGCCCGAGCAGTTCGACTCACCCGACTATCAGGTGCTGCTGGTGGCCGAGAAGTACCAGACCGGTTTTGACCAACCGCTGCTGCACACCATGTACGTGGACAAGCGGCTGGCGGGCATCCAGGCGGTGCAAATCTTGTCGCGCCTGAACCGTATGCACCCGCTGAAGGAAGACACCTTCGTGTTGGACTTTGTGAATGACCGCGACGAGATTCGCGCCGCGTTTCAGCAGTTCTACGACGGCGCGGTGTTTGGCGAAGAGGCCGAGCCCAACCAGATGTACGCCATCAAGGCCGAGCTGGACGCCTCGGGCATCTACCTGCAGGGCGAGGTGGACAGTTTTGTGGCCATCTACTTCAAGCCGCGCGAGCGCCAGAGCTCGGCCGATCATCAGGCGTTGAATGCGGCGCTGGACCCGGCGGTGGACCGCTTTCGCGCCTTGCAGGTCGCTGACGACGAACAGGCCGAGCTGTGGCGCAGCAAGCTGAACGCTTTTCGCAACCTGTATGCGTTTTTGTCGCAGGTGATCCCGTACCAGGACTCGGACCTGGAGAAGCTCTACACCTACTTCAGGCTGCTGTCGCCCAAACTGCCCACGCGTGGGGCAGGGCCCGCCTACAGCTTTGACGACGAGGTGCGGCTGGCTTACTACCGGCTGCAAAAAATCAGTGAGGGCTCGATCAGCCTGAGCGGCGGCACCCCTGACCCGCTGCACGGCCCGTGTGCCGTGGGCAGCGGCCGGGCGCGAGATGAGGAAGTGCCGCTGTCACGCTTGATCGACGTGATGAACGAGCGCTTTGGCACTGACTTTACCGATGCCGACCAACTCTTCTTCGATCAGATCATCGAGGCAGCGATGGGTGAGACCGCATTGCAGGAGGCCGCTGCAGCCAACCCGGAAGACAAGTTTGCGCTGCTGTTTGCTGGGATGCTGGACACGCTGTTCATCGAGCGCATGGAGCAGAACGAAGACATCTTCGCCCGTTTCATGAACGAGGGTGACTTCAAGCGTGTGGTGGCAGATTGGGTGTCACGCACGGTGTATGGCCGGCTGAGACGCAGCCCGCCAGACCCTGCGTGATCACATGCTGCGCCGGTACTGCCCCCCCACCTCAAACAGCGCCGAGGTAATCTGGCCGAGCGAACAGCAGCGCACCGCGTCCATCAGCACATCAAACACGTTCTGGTTGTCGATCACCGCTTGCTGCAGGCGTTTGAGCATGGCTGGTGACTCGGCCGCATGGCGGGCATGGAAGTCGGCCAGCCGGGTCAGCTGCGACTCCTTCTCGTCCTCGGTCGAGCGCGCCAGCTCGATCTGTGGCGGGTTGGGGTCAACGTGCGGGTTGCGGAAGGTGTTGACGCCGATGATCGGGTATTCGCCAGTGTGCTTCTGCATCTCGTAGTGCATCGATTCTTCCTGGATCTTGCCGCGCTGGTAGCCGGTCTCCATCGCGCCCAGCACACCGCCGCGGTCGGCGATCTTTTCGAACTCGGCCAGCACCGCTTCTTCGACCAATTCGGTCAGGTCGTCGATGATGAACGCGCCCTGGTTGGGGTTTTCGTTCTTGGCCAGGCCCCACTCGCGGTTGATGATCAGCTGGATCGCCATGGCCCGGCGCACGCTTTCTTCGGTCGGCGTGGTGATCGCCTCATCGAAGGCATTCGTGTGCAGGCTGTTGCAGTTGTCGTAGATCGCGATCAGCGCCTGCAGCGTGGTGCGGATATCGTTGAACTGGATCTCTTGCGCGTGCAGTGATCGGCCGCTGGTCTGGACGTGGTACTTCAGCTTTTGGCTGCGCTCGTTGGCGCCGTACTTGTCGCGCATCGCCACCGCCCAAATTCTTCGAGCAACTCGACCGAGCACGGTGTATTCCGGGTCCATGCCGTTCGAGAAGAAAAACGACAGGTTGGGCGCAAAGTCGTCGATGTGCATGCCGCGCGCCAGATACGCCTCCACGAACGTGAAGCCGTTGGACAGCGTGAAGGCCAGCTGGCTGATCGGATTCGCGCCGGCCTCGGCGATGTGGTAGCCGCTGATGCTGACCGAGTAGAAATTGCGCACGTTGTGGTGCACAAAATACTCGGCGATGTCGCCCATCACTTTCAGGCTGAACTCGGTCGAGAAGATGCAGGTGTTCTGGCCCTGGTCTTCTTTCAGGATGTCGGCCTGCACCGTGCCGCGCACATTGGCTTGCGCCCATTCGCGGATCTTGGCGGTCTCGGTGTCGGTGGGCTGGCGGCTGTTGTCGACGTTGAACTTCTCGAGCTGCTGGTCGATCGCGGCGTTCATGAACATCGCCAGGATCGACGGCGCCGGGCCGTTGATCGTCATGCTCACGCTGGTGGCCGGGTGGCACAAGTCGAAGCCGCCGTACAGCACCTTCAGGTCGTCCAGCGTGGCGATGGACACGCCCGAGTTGCCCACCTTGCCGTAGATGTCGGGCCGGCGGTCGGGGTCGTTGCCGTAGAGCGTGACCGAGTCGAATGCGGTGCTGAGGCGTTTTGCCGGCATGCCCTCGCTGACCAGCTTGAAGCGCCGGTTGGTGCGGAAGGCATCACCCTCGCCGGCAAACATGCGGGTCGGGTCCTCGCCTTCACGTTTGAACGCAAAAGTGCCGGCGGTGTACGGAAAGCTGCCCGGCACGTTGTCCAGCATCAGCCACTTCAGCAACTCGCCGTGGCACTCGTAGCCGGGCAGCGCGACCTTGCGTATCTTGTTGCCCGACAGCGTGGTGTGCACCAGCGATGTCCGGATCTCCTTGTCGCGGATCTTGACCACGTACTCGTCACCGGCGTAGGCACGCTGCATTTCGGGCCACTGGGCCAGCAGCTTGGCGGCGGCAGGGTCGAACTTGGCGGCACGCTCGTCGGCCAGGCGCAGCACGGTGTTCCTGGCGCCGTCCTTGGCGATGTCGTCTGCGGCCAGCATCAACGCGGTGGACCGCAACTGCTGCAGCTCACGCGCCAGCCTGGCCTGCGACCGGGCGCGGGCCTTGTAGCCCCGCACCGTGTCGGTGATCTCGGCCAGGTAGCGGGTGCGGGACGCCGGCACGACCGGCGTCTGGTGGGTGCTGAATTTGGTGTTGACGAGCGGCAGCCGACTGGCTGTCACCGGCAGGCCCAGTTCCGCCAGCCGGATTTTTAGCGCCTGGTACAGCGCCGTCACGCCGTCGTCGTTGAAGCGGCTGGCCATGGTGCCGAAGACCGGCATCTGGTCGGGCATCACGGTGAAGGCCTCGCGGTTGCGCTGCACCTGCTTGGCCACATCGCGCAGCGCGTCCGCCGCGCCTTTGCGGTCGAACTTGTTGATCGCCACGAACTCGGCGAAGTCGAGCATGTCGATTTTTTCAAGCTGGCTGGCGGCGCCGAACTCGGGCGTCATCACGTACATCGGCACATCCACCAGCGGCACGATGGCCGCATCGCCCTGGCCGATGCCCGAGGTCTCGACGATGATCAGGTCGAACCCGGCCACCTGCACAGCGGCCAGCACGTCGGGCAGCGCCGCGCTGACCTCGCTGCCGGTGTCACGCGTGGCCAGGCTGCGCACGTAGACCTTCTGGCCGTCGCGCCACGGCCCGATCGCGTTCATGCGGATGCGGTCGCCCAGCAGCGCGCCGCCGCTCTTGCGGCGCGACGGGTCGATCGAGATCACCGCGATGCGCAGGCTGTCGTCCTGGTCGAGCCGCAGGCGGCGGATCAGCTCGTCGGTCAGGCTGGACTTGCCGGCGCCGCCGGTGCCGGTGATGCCCAGCACGGGGGTCTTGGCGCCGGGTTGGCCGGTGCGGGCTGTTGCGCGCAACTCGTCCAGCAGCTCAGGCGCCACCTGCTTGTTCTCCAGCGCCGTGATCAGCTGGGCCAGCGCCCGCCAGGCCGGCTCAGTGTGGCCTTGCACGGCAGCCAGCGTGGTCGGCGCATAGCCCGACAGGTCGCGGTCGGCGCGCATCACCATCTCGCCGATCATGCCGGCCAGGCCCATGCGCTGGCCGTCCTCGGGGCTGAAGATGCGCACGCCCTGGTCGGCCAGCGCGCGGATCTCGGCCGGCACGATCACGCCGCCACCGCCGCCAAAGACCTGGATGTGCTCACCGCCGCGCGCCTTGAGCAGCTCGACCATGTAACTGAAGTACTCGTTGTGGCCACCCTGGTAGCTGCTGACGGCGATGCCTTGCACGTCCTCTTGCAGCGCGGCGGTCACCACCTCATCGACCGAGCGGTTGTGGCCCAGGTGGATCACCTCGGCGCCCATGCCTTGCAAAATGCGCCGCATGATGTTGATCGCTGCGTCGTGACCATCGAACAGGCTGGCGGCGGTGACAAAACGAACCTTGTGGGTCGGGCGGTAGTTGGCCAGCGCCTGGAATTCGGCGGACAGATCGGTCATGGTGCGGTCTCCTTCAGGGGGGCGGCAGGTGCAACTCGGGCAGGGCGGCGCGGCCAGCCCTCAGACCAGACGCACATCACCCACGAGTCTAGGCCCGGCGCGTCGGCTGCGCGATGGCGCGAACGCTCAGCCGCTTGACGCAATTTGCCAGAATGGACGCATGTCCACCGTCGCCCCGACCGCCGCCGCATGGCCCTGGCCCGCCGCCGTGGCGGGCGACGGCCCCAGCGTGTCGATGGCCTTTGTGCGCAGCGCCGTCCTGGCCCTGGCGCCCCACCAGCGTGACGCTGCGCTGGCGGACGCCGGTATCACCGCCGCCTGCCTGGCGCTGCCGGCCGCCCGGGTGCCGGCGGCGGCCTTTGCCCGGCTGTGGCTCGTGGTCGCCCGTTTGCTCGACGACGAGTTTTTCGGCCTGGACGCCCGCCGCATGAAAGTGGGCACATTTGCCATGCTGTGCCACGCGCTGGCCAGCCAGACCGCCGTCGGCCCGGCGCTGCGCCTGGCACTGCGGGGTTTTGGTTTGTGCTTCGACGACATCGCGGTGTCGCTGCGCATCGGCGGCGGTGCGGCGGGCCTGGTGATCGACAACCGCATCAGCGGCCGGCGCGGGCCGGTTGCGCCGGCCGGTGTGTCCGGTGAGGCCGGTGAGGCCGACCGCGCCGACGCCCGGCGTTTTGCCGACGAAACCTTGCTGGTGATGTTGCACGGCCTGCTGTGCTGGCTGGCCGGGCGGCGGATCGCGCTGACCCGCCTCGACTGGGCGCACCCCCGGCCGGCCCATGCCGACGAGTACCGTCGCATGTTCTCGCCGCTGCAGCGCTTTGATGCGCCGGCCACGGCGGTCTGGTTCGACGCCCGGGTGCTGCAGGCGGCGGTGGTGGTCACGCCGGCCGGGCTGAAGGCTTTTTTGCGGGATGCACCGCAGTCGGTGTTCCTCAAACAGGTGGTCGCCACCGGGCTGAGCGACCAGGCGCGGCGGGTCTGCCGCAGCGCGCTGGACCGGGGCGATGCCGCACCCACGCTGGCGATGCTGTCCCGCACGCTAGCGCTGTCGGCCGCCACTTTGCGGCGCCGGCTGGAAGACGAGGGCGCCAGCTGGGGCCAGCTCAAGGACGAGGTGCGGCGCGACCTGGCGCTGCAGCACCTGGCCGACGGCCGCCTCAGCGTCGGGGAGATCGCCGACCGCCTGGGTTTCAACGATGCCAGCACCTTTTACCGCGCCTTCCGCAAATGGACCGGCAGCGCACCCGGCGCCTGGCGCAGCGCGGCGGCGGCCGGCGCTACCGGCGGCCTGTCTGGCAACGTGACTGGCAACGTGACTGGCAGCGTGTCCGGCAGCGTTTTCGGCGTTCTCGCTGGGTAGACTGCGTGCACCCACCATGAACAAAGCCTTCACCCGCGAACCGGATGCCGACGCCGACGATGACGACGAGGCCGCCCCGGGCCAGCCGTCGCTGCCGCCCGGCACCCGCAACTACCTGACGCCCGCCGGCTACAAGCGTTTGCGCGACGAGTTGCTCGCACTGATCGACGACGAGCGGCCCAAGATCGTCGAGATCGTCTCCTGGGCGGCCAAAAACGGCGACCGGTCGGAAAACGGCGATTACTTGTACGGCAAGAAGCGGCTGCGCGAGATCGACCGCCGCATCCGCTTCTTGAGCAAACGGCTCGACATCGCCGAAGTGGCGGACCCGGCGCTGCACTTTGGCAGCGACCAGGTGTTTTTTGGCGCCACCGTGACCTACGCCACCAGCCGGGGTGTTGAGCGCACGATCACGATCAAGGGCGTGGACGAGGCCGACAACCTGGCCGGCGAGGTGAGCTGGATTGCGCCGATCGCCCGGGCCTTGCTCAAGGCCCGGGTGGGCGACGAGATCCGGCTGCAGACGCCGGGCGGCAGCGAGACGCTGGAGGTGCTGAGGGTTGTCTACCCCGCGCCCCAGACCCCGCCCTGAATCCCTGCCAGCAAGCCCGGCCTGGGTGAAAACCGCCGCCTGAAAACCAGTCGGCGCCCGCTTGCATGTGCAGGCGGGCGCCGGTGGTATTTTTCCCTGAGCTGGTGTCGCGTCTGGCGATCTGCCGGTCACTTTACCCAGACCTCAGCACAGAAGTTGTGCGGTATTCACAGTGGCTGGGTTGACCTGACGTGGCAGCCATCCCCCCGCGCCGCCTCAAGGCTTGACGCGGTTGGCCCGCATCACCGGCGGTGAGCGTTTGAGCGCCCGCAGCACGTCGGCCAGGTGCAGCCGGTCACGCACCGCCAGCAGCAGGCGCAACTCGGTGGCGTCGTCCAGCGGTTCGGCGTCCATCTCGATGTGGCTGATGTCGGCCTCGGCAGCGCTGACGGCGGCGGCCAGCTGGGCCAGCGCACCCTTGCCGTTCCTGACCAGCAGCTTGACGCTGGTCTCGAAGTTGCGGGTCGGCTGCTCGGCCCATTCCACCGCGATCCAGCGCTCCGGGTCGCGGTCGGCCAGGCGCTTGCCGATGCTGCACTCGGCGGTGTGCACCAGCAGGCCCTCGCCGCGCCCCAGGTAGCCGCGGATCGCGTCACCCGGGATCGGCCGGCAACAGCTGGCCAGTTGCACCGACGCGCCCTCGGTGCCGTCGATCACCACCCCGGGCATCGGCGTGGCCACGTCCTCGGCCACGCCGAACTTGTTGAGCGTGAGTGTCACCGCGTCGGGCCGGCCTCCGCGCTCGGCCATCTGTTGGGCCAGCCGCTTGGCCACGATGGTGGCGATCTTGCGGCCCAGGCCGATGTCGATCAGCAGGTCGGCGCGGCTGCGGTTGCCGCTCCAGCGGACCAGCTGATGCCACAGCGCCTGCGCCGGACCGTCGTCGAGTTCGGCCGACGGCATCAGCAGGCCTTCGGCACGCAGCGCCTGGGCCAGCAGTTTTTCACCCAGACCGCGGGACTCCTCGTGCTCCATGGTCTTGAGGAAATGCCGGATCTTCGAGCGTGCCCGGCCGGTGCGCACAAAGTTCAGCCAGCCCGGGTTGGGCCGGGCGCCGGGCGCGGTGACGATCTCGACCACGTCGCCGCTGTTCAACTCGGTGCGCAGC
>JBBQAH010000510.1:0-2159 GCA_038316145.1 Burkholderiales bacterium | reverse complement strand
AGAAAAGCCGAACAACGGAACGCTAGGCCAAAAAGAGAACGCACAAATTTCAGGAAATTTCCGGGTCAATTAAGTAAACATTTCCTGTGATGAATTGACATCCAAATCCACGTCCTCATCGACAACATCGGAACATCGCACCAGCTGGTCGTCCGTTATCCGAAAGGAATATAACACAGCGGAAGACGAGAAGTGAGAGTGGACACGAACAACCTGATCGTTTACCGCAAGCACTGAGGAAGGAGAAACACAAACAGAATCTCTGAAAGTTTCTAACACTAACTGGGACTGAACGGTTCAGATGAATTTTACTAACCGGAAAGGGTATACATTTGCTGTCCCAGTCGTCCAAAAAGCTCGGAGCAGCTCACACTGGACGGGATAGTGAAAACAATTCGCAACGGAGACCTGTCGGCATGGATGGAAAACAAAATAGTATATATTCCGCGGGAAGACTCAGGAAGTATTTTAAATTGATCCTAATTCGCTCTCCGTACCTGCTTTTTCTGCAAAATTGTGCGGATTCCTCGAAACAACTTAACATCGCTGCGAGAGCTCGTCTGCATGTCCATCCCTGCCAAAAAACGGATGAGCATGAACGCTGCAGTTAAACGGGATTGTCGATTGATTGCTTGATTGGTGACGTTAAAAGCCTAAATCAATCAATCAATCGATCAGTCAATCGAACAATCGATCAGCAAAATAACGGTCAACCAGTCAATCAATCAATTGATCGAACCATCACTAAGTCAATCGCGCAATCAATCCATCAATCAATCAAGCAGTTCAAGGACATAAATGATCGCGGAATCAGTTCCATTTTCTCAAGAATCCCCGTACCCTATGCCTGGCAGTCGCTTCGCAAAATGAAACCAAATCCTCCACGCAAAACAGAACGGGTCGGGTCGACGGAGTCTGGCTTATCTGTGCCAGAGTACGAGCCAGTTCCTTCGACGTCGCCTTGTAGTACATCTGCAGCTTTTTCAACCCGAAGATGTTCGGTACGCGCCTGTCGCGTACCAGTTTTGGTAAATCATTCATTCGCTCCTTGACAAAGTACGCGGCAGAGCCGCCAAAATCACACACAGATAAAGCCGACTGGAAGAGAAAGCTCCGGGAAGACTGCATGGCGGCGCTGGTTCCGTCGTAGACGATCGCGACAATCTCCACTGCCTGACGCTTCGCTGCAGGATCCTCTGGCTGACCGGGAAACATCGTGGCAAATATCCAATCCACTGGATGAGGAAATTCTGCGTCGACCATGGTATAGCCGAATTACTAAACAGGCAGATCGGTGGAAAAAACTCTCAATTTTCGAGCGAATATAATGACTTATTTTATTCAGGAGGATTTAACCTGCCCAACAGGTGACGCCACTTCCGCGGCCATCAGCCGGGCAGTTGACCGCGGTATTACAGCGGCATTTTGCATTGAGTAAACCGTAAATAACTGTTGACATAAGATTTCTTGAAACTGCCTCCCAAGATACAGTTTTTATCGACCAATTATCACAAGAATATTTGCAGAAGCGAAGTAGGTAAAGGTGATCAATAAACGGCAAAATCCGTGGTGGGTGCGCAAAGACTGGAAAAAACTGCCGTTTTTTTACTCGTTACGAAGTATACGCATAGAAAATTCCAGGTTTTTTTTAAATCCGACGATTTTGAAAATGGCTGAATAATACTCTGGTTTGCTATTTTCAAGTTACAATGACACTTTTCATAGCCTCCTGCAAAATTCCTAGCGTAATGAGAATTGATCTGGCGCGTAAAATAGACGCCGTAAAGTAATCGACCATTAATTTCAACAGGATGGCTACCAGCACAACCACTCGCAGCATACTTCAAGAACTTCAGGTAAACCACTGTAACATTTTTTAGTTTTTGACAGACATCCCATTAAGAAAATCTATACTAAAACTTATTCCACTGCCAGAGCGTCCAGGCGGATTCTCCCGTACTGGGCATGCAATTGTGGCATCTAGTCGCGATCATCATCATTGGCATCGGCGTTTTATGTAAGTACGAGGCTTGGAGCCTGGGACGGCCACCCCAAAAAAAGCGCCCTGGGACGGCCACCCCCATTTTTCTCCCACCCTCACGTATCACCTGCAATCTGAGACTGTCAATTTGTTACTAACAAAAAGTTGATGTTTGGGA
>JBBQAH010000020.1:0-24982 GCA_038316145.1 Burkholderiales bacterium | reverse complement strand
CACCGGGTTGCTGTTGTAGACGATCAGGGCCTCGACCTGCGGGCCAAAGGCTGGCGAGGCCTGGCGCAGCAGGTCGTCGCCGATGGTGGCCATGTTGAGGGTGCGCGGCTGGCGCCCGGCCAGCAGGTCGGGGCGCTGCAGCGCGGCGTCGTCGCGGGCGCCCTTGAACCAGCCCGAGGCCGACAGCAGCAGGCCGCCGCCGCGCTGCCGCCAGGCCCCCGTCAGGCAGGGCAACAGCGCGATCAGCCGCACCGCGTTGCCGCCGCCGCGCACACGCTGCATGCCGTAGTTCAGCCGTATCGCCGCCGGCCGGGTCTGGGCATAGTCGCGCGCCAGGCCGCGCACCTCGCCCGCGCTCAGGCCGCAAACCGCCGCGCAGCGCTCGGGTGGCCAGGCCAGGGCCTTGTCACGCAGCGCGGCGAAGCCATCGACATGGCGGTCGATGTAGTCCTGGTCCAGCCAGTCATTGACGATCAACTCATGCATCAGCCCCAGCGCCAGCGCGCCATCGGTGCCCGGCAGCAGGGCCAGGTGTTGGTGGCATTTTTCAGCCGTCTCGGTGCGGCGCGGGTCGATGCAGATGAGCTTGGCGCCGACGCGCTTGGCCTGCCCGGCGAAGGTCCAGAAATGCAGGTTGGAGGCGATCGAGTTGCTGCCCCAGATCAGGATCAGCCGGCTCTCGGCATAGTGCTCCAGGTGCATGCCGAGCTTGGCGCCGTAGGTGGCGGCCAGGGCCTCGCCGCCGGCCGAGGAGCAGATCGTGCGGTCCAGCAAGGACGCGCCCAGCTTGTGGAAAAACCGCGCGGCGATGCTCTCGCCCTGCAGCAGGCCCATCGTGCCGGCGTAGCTGTAGGGCAGGATAGCCTCGGGGTTGCGCGCGGCTATTGCGCTCAGGCGGGCGGCGATACCGGTCAGCGCGTCGTCCCAGCTGACCGGCACAAACTGGCCGGCGCCCTTGGGGCCGATGCGCTTGAGTGGCGTGAGCACCCGCTCGGCGTGGTAGGTGCGCTCGGGGTAACGCGACACCTTGGTGCACAGCGCGCCGTGGGTTGGCGGGTGGTCCGGGTCGCCGGACACCTTGATCACCCGGCCGGCCTGCACGGTGATCTTCAACGCGCAGGTATCCGGGCAGTCGTGCGGGCAGGCCCCGCGGACGGTCTGGAGGTCGGTATCCATGTTGGCGGCGACGGCCACGGCGGTGTTCATGCATCAACTATTGCACAGCCGGCCCCTGCCGTGCCCGAGCCGGCCTGTACTGCGCACCAGCGCAATGTCCGCCGGGCACAACCGGCAATGCCGCCGTCGTAATATCGACCCGAGTGCATTGACGATGCCTCTGCCCGTGTCCGGGCTCAATCCAGCGGAGCCTTCCCATGCAATTGATCGAATCGATCCTGGCCGATGCGGCCGCCATCACCACCCTGCGACGCGACATCCACGCCCATCCCGAGCTGTGTTTCCAGGAGATGCGCACCGCCGACGTGATCGCCAATGCGCTGACCGACTGGGGCATCCCGATCCACCGCGGTCTGGGCACCACCGGCGTGGTGGCGATCCTCAAGAACGGCACGTCCGACCGGGCGGTGGGCCTGCGCGCCGACATCGACGCTCTGCCGGTGACCGAGCGCAACACCTTTGCCCACGCCAGCCAGCACCCCGGCAAGATGCACGCCTGCGGCCACGACGGCCACACTGCCATGCTGCTGGCCGCCGCCAAACACCTGTCGCGGCAGCGCAACTTCGACGGCACGGTGTATCTGATCTTCCAGCCCGCCGAAGAAGGCGGCGGCGGCGCCCGCGAGATGATCAAGGACGGGCTGTTCACGCTGTTTCCGATGGAGGCGGTGTTTGGCGCGCACAACTGGCCGGGCATGGCGGTGGGCCAGTTTTCGCTCAAGAGCGGGCCGTGTTATGCGTCCAGCAACGAGTTCAAGATCACCCTCAAGGGCAAAGGCGCGCACGCCGCCATGCCGCACCTGGGCGTGGACCCGGTGCCGGCGGCCTGCGCGATGGTGCAGGGCTTCCAGAACATCATCTCGCGCAACAAGCGGCCGATCGATACCGGCGTGATCTCGGTGACGATGATCCACACCGGCGAGGCCACCAACGTGATCCCCGAGACCTGCGCGATCGAGGGCACGGTGCGTACCTTCACCACCGAGGTGCTCGACATGATCGAGCGCCGGATGAAGACGATGGCCGAGTCCACCGCCGAAGCTTTCGAGTGCGACTGCGAGTTCAGGTTCAAGCGCAACTACCCGCCCACCATCAACCACGAGGCCGAGACCGCCTTTGCGCGCCGGGTGCTGGGCGAGGTGGTGGGGCCGGACAACGTGCAGGAGTTCGAGCCGACGATGGGCGCCGAGGACTTCAGCTTCTACCTGCTGGAAAAGCCGGGCTGTTACTTCATGATCGGCAACGGCGACGGCGCGCACCGCGAGGGCGGCCACGGCCTGGGCCCGTGCATGCTGCACAACCCCAGCTACGACTTCAACGACGACCTGATCCCGCTGGGCGCCACCGCCTGGGTACGCATTGCCGAGCAATGGCTGGCCACGCCGCGTTGAGCAGCGCTTGAACCACCGCTCGGGCACCGCATGATCAACACCGACCCCTTCTCCCAAAGCTACACCGAGGCGCGCACCAAGTTCCAGGCCGCCGCCGACGCCGCCGGGCTGGACGTGCAAAGCCACCCGCACCCGATGCTGGGGCGCGACGGCGAGGCGCTGGCGATGGACGTGGTGCGCGACGGCCCGGCCGACGCTGCCGCCGTGCTGGTGCTCAGCTCGGCCTGCCACGGCGTGGAGGGTTTTTGCGGCTCGGGCGTGCAGGTCACGCTGCTGGGTGATGCCGGCCTGCGGGCCGCCGCCAAGACGGCCGGCGTGGCGCTGCTCTACCTGCACGGGCTCAACCCCTACGGCTTTTCGTGGTGGCGCCGCACCACCCATGAAAACGTCGACCTGAACCGTAATTTTCAGGATTTCAGCCAGCCGCTGGCGCGCAACACAGCCTATGACGAAGTGGCGCACCTGTTGGTGCCCGCCACCTGGCCGCCGTCGCCCGAGGTGGCCGAGGCAGTGGACAACTACATCAGCCAGCACGGCATGAAAGCCTGGCAGGCCGCTGTCAGCGGTGGCCAATACCACCACCCCGAAGGCCTGTTCTACGGCGGCCACAACCCCAGCTGGAGCCAGCAGACCCTGCGCCGCGTGCTGCGCGAGCAGGGCCAGCGCTGCGCCCGGCTGGGCTGGATCGACTTCCACACCGGCTTGGGGCCGAGCGGCTTGGGCGAGCGCATCTTTGCCTGCCCCGACGACGCTGCCGCGCTGGCGCGTGCACAAGCCTGGTGGGGCGGGCCTGGCCGGCGCGGCGTGACCTCGTTTTACGACGGCAGCTCGACCTCGGCCCCGCTGAAGGGCCTGATGTGGAACGCCGCCGGCGACGAATGCCCGCAGTCCGAGTACACCGGCATCGCGCTTGAATATGGCACGCTGCCGATCGGCCAGATGATGGACGCGCTGCGCGCCGACCAGTGGGCCGAAAACCACCCGGAGGCACCCGTCGAACAGCGCGAGGCCATCAAACGCCAGACCCGCGATGCGTTCTACACCGACACGCCCGCGTGGAAACAGCGGGTCACCGAGCAGGCCGTGGAAGCGGCGTGGCAGGCTGTGGCGGGCTTGGGCTGACAGCCCCGGCCACGGCAGCCGCGATGGCTGCAGTGCGCGCCTCGCGGATGTGTTCACCGATCGCCGGGCCGGCCAAGCCTTGCGCAGCGGCCCGTTCCGCGATGCCCTGCACCGGCGCAGCCAGCGCCGCCGCCAGGGCCGCAGCCAGCCGCGGGCGTTGCGGGTAAGGCGCATCGGCCAGGCCCAGGCGGCCCCGGGCATCACATTCGCAGGCCAGCAGCGCGTCTTCAAACCGCTGCGGCCGGCGCAGCGCATCGCAGCGGTCCAGCAGCCGCATCAGCGCGGCGGCGTTGAGATCGGCACTGCGGTGGATGTTGCCGTGCTCACGGGCCACGATCTGTGCCAGGTCGCGGCAGTCGGCGGGCACTTTCCAGCGGTCGGAGACAGTGCGCGCCAGTTTGGCGCTGCGCGCCTCGTGGCCGATGTGGCGTGGCAACTCGTCGGCAGGTGTCGTGCCCTTGCCCAGGTCGTGGCACAGACAGGCGTAGCGCACCGCCAGCGGCGCATCCAGCCGGGCGGCCATCTGCAGCACCAGCATCAGGTGAACACCGGTGTCGATCTCAGGATGGTGAGCCGCCGGCTGCGGCACGCCCCAGAGCCTGTCCACCTCCGGCAGCAGCCGGGCCAGCGCGCCGCAACTGCGCAGCACCTCGAACAAGCGCTGCGGCTCATCCTCCATCAGCCCACGCGACAGCTCCTGCCAGACCCGCTCGGGCACCAAGTGGTCGACCTCACCATCGACCACCATTTGCCCGAGCAGGGCCTGGGTCTCGGGCGCCACCGTGAAATCGGCAAAACGCGCCGCCAGCCGGGCCAGCCGCAGCAGCCGCACCGGGTCTTCGGCAAACGCCGGGCCGATATGGCGCAGCACGCGCTGCTGCAAGTCGCGCTGGCCGCTGAAGGGGTCGGTCAGCGCGCCAGACTCAGGGTCTTCGGCGATGGCGTTGATCGTCAGGTCACGCCGCGCCAGGTCTTGCGCCAGCGTGACCTCGGGCGCCGCGTGCACCACAAAACCCTGGTAGCCCCGGCCGGACTTGCGCTCGGTACGGGCCAGCGCGTATTCCTCATGGGTCTGCGGGTGCAGAAAAACCGGGAAGTCGCGCCCCACCGGCGTGAAGCCGGCCTCGACCATGGCCTCGGGCGTGCTGCCCACGACCACCCAGTCGCGGTCGTTGACGGGCAGGCCGAGCAGCCGGTCGCGCACCGCGCCGCCGACCACATAAGACCTCATGGTCGGCGCGGGTCGGGCGGGCAGAAGTGCGCGGCCAGCGTGTCGAGCGACGCCGGGGTGATGCCCAGTGCGGCCAGGCCGGGCAGGCTGTGGGCGGAACCATCGCCGCTGGCCACATTGGGCACGCGCATCGACAACACGTTGTCGCGCGACATCAGCGGCTCACCCGGCTTGAGGCCCATCAAAGTGGCCTGCAGCAGCCCGATCGCCTCGGGCAGCGCCAGCACCGGGCGGGCACAGCCGGCCATGGCACCGACCCGCTGCACGATCTGCTTGAGCGTCAGCACCTCGGGGCCGGCGCATTCGATGACCGCGCCGTCTGGCCGGGGGCCATACAGGCTGTTGACCACCGCCTGCGCCACATCACCCACCCAGACCGGCTGGAACTTGGCATCCGCCCCCGCCAGCGGCAGCAGCGGAAACACCCGCTGCAGTGCCACGAACAGGTTGGTGAAGCGGTCCTCGGCGCCAAAGATCACCGACGGCCGCAGCAGCGTGATGTCCAGCGCATGCTGCGGCGGATGCGACCGTGACGGGTACAACTGGGCGGCCTGCTGCCACACCGCCTCACCAGCGGCCTTGCTGCGCAAATAGGCCGACGGCGCGTGCGCCGCCACGCCCAGCGCGCTGACATGCACCACCCGCTGCACACCCGCCGCCGCGCAGGCCGCCGCCAGGTGGCGCGGCAATTGCACATGCGCCCGGTCGAAATCCGACTCGCTGCCGTGCAGGATGGCCACCAGGTGCACCAGCGCGTCGGCGCCATGCAGCAGGCCGGGCAAGGCCGCAGGGTCGTGCACATTGCACTCGACCAGATCGACGGTAGGCAGCAGCGCCACCTGCCGGCCGTTGGCCAGGCGCCGGGTGGGCACCACCAGCCGGGTTTCACTGTTGCGCTCGAACAGCCGCTCCAGCACATTGCGGCCGACAAAGCCGGTGCCGCCGGTGATGACGATTTTTTTCATGGGGGATGGCCGCAGCCCAGCGGCGGTTCAGGGCAGTTCGGTGTTGGTGGCGGCAGCGGTCGCGTCACGCGGGCCGATGCCAGCGCCCAGACGCGGGCGCAGCACGGGCGGTTTCTGGCTGTCGAGCAAGGCGCTGTAGACGGCCGCGTTGGACAGCACCTTCTTGACGTAATCGCGGGTTTCGTTGAACGGGATGTTTTCGGCCCAGATCGCGGTCTCCAGCTGCGGGCCTTCGCGCCAGCGGCGCGGCCGGCCCGGGCCGGCGTTGTAGGCCGCAGCGGCCATCGCCTGCGAGCCGCCCAGGTCGTCGAGCACCAGTTTGAGGTAGCTGGTGCCCAACCGCAGGTTGACCAGCGGGTCGCTGATCATCTCGGGGTTGCGCCAGTCCAAGCCGATCTTCTTGGCCACCCAGCGGCCGGTGGCCGGCATCACCTGCATCAGGCCGGCCGCGCCGACGCTGGATTTCAGCTGCGGCATGAAGCGGGTCTCCTGCCGGATCAGGCCGAACACCAGCGCCGGCTCCAGCCCGGCAGCGTTGGCGGCCTGGGTGATTTCAACGGCAAACGGCGTCGGGTAGCGCAAGGCGGTGTCGATCTCGCCGCGGGTGCGCTCGGCGGTGTTGATGCAGAGCTGCCAGTCGCTGCGGTCGCAGGCCAGGCGGGCGGCGGCCAGCAACTCGCGGTCGCCCATGCCGCGTAGCGTGAAGTTCCATTCGCGCCGGGCCTCGTCGCGCAGGCCCAGGTCCACCAGCAACAGCGCGCGGTTCAGGCCGGGGCTGGCCTTGGCGGCGTCACGCTCGGCGGCGCTGAGCGCGGCCGGGGCGGCGGGCAGCGCAGGCAGCCGACCCAGGTCTTCGGTGGCCAGCGAGGCGTAGAAGTTGACGCCACCGGTGATCGAATCGAGCAGGCGGCGTGCTTCGGCGCGCTGGATCTCGCCATCAGCACCATCCCGCGCCTGCGCTTGCAGGGCGCGGGCTTTCCAATACGTCCAGACCGGTTCACGCTGCTCGGACGGGCTCATCGCCTCGACCAGGCGTAGCACCTGCGGCCAGCGCTGCGCCGGCGCTGCGGTGCGCAGGGTGGTACGCACCCCCCACGCCAGGGTGTCGTCGGTCCAGCCGGGGTGGCGGGCCTCGTCGGCACGCAGCAGGCCCAGCGCGCGCTGGTAGTACGCCGCCGCGTCCGGCGCCAGCTTGAAGGCCGCCTGCCGACCGGCATAGGCCCAGGCCCAGGCGCCTTGCGACGGGCCGAGGCCCAGCGCGCCGCCATCGAGCAGGGAGGTAGCACTGTCGAGCTCGGTCAGGGCCAGCCGCAGCAGCGCCAGCAGGCGCATCTCTTGCGGCAGCCGGGTGCTGGCGGCATTGCTGCCACTGTTGCGGCGCAGGTAGCGCGCCGGGTTGTCGATGGCGTCAGCCACCTCACGGGCGGCGGCATTGCCCAGCAGGCCGACCGCGGCCTTGGCGGCGCCGGGGCGCTGGGCCTCCAGCGCCAGCCGGGCCTTGCGCCAGACGTCGTCTGCCGTGAAGCGCTTGGCATCGACCATCGCGGTGGCCAACAGGTAGCAGCCGTCGTCCAGCTCTTTCTGGTTGAACCAGGCGGTGCGGGCGGCGTCGCGCACGTCGCGGCCGGCCAGGTGCTCGGTAAACAACCACCAGCAGCTGACCTCGCGGTCATCGTTCATGCGAAAGCGCGGGTAGTCGCGCGCCAGCCCCGGCCAGTCGCGGCGCCGGCCCAGCTCCAGCAGCCAGTCGTTACGCAGCCGGTCCTCGACGTAGCTGCCGGACCAGCGGGCGTAAAAAGCCTCCACCTCGTCGGCCTGCACTTCGTTCAGCCGTGCGCTCAAATCCCAGTACTCGACCCATTGCGTCAGCGGATGGCCACCGGCCTGCAGCGCGGCGCGGGCCGCCGCCAGGCGGGTGCGGTCGCGCTTGCGGGCGGCCTCGCGGGCCTCGACCACGGTGCTGTCCAGGCCGCTGGCCTGAGCGACGGCGGGCGTGGGCAACGCCAGCGCAGCCCCGCTGGCGGCGACCATCAGGCTGGCCGACGCGCCCAGCGCGGCCAGGCCCAGCATGCCCAGTGCGGCCTGGCGCACCAGCCGACGGCTGAGGTGCCAGGCCAGGGTCGGCAGAATCCGGATGATTGACAGGCCCGTGTTGGGCCGGGTGCGGAGTGGGGAGGGTATCGGGCCGGTCATTGGAGGGCTGCAGGCAAGCTTGCGCGGCCTGGGTGGGTGCGCTGGCGGCACAGACTGCGCCGCTCGATCCAATGTAACGCAGCCCCCACCCCGGCGCTGACCGGGCAACGCGCCGGCTTGCCGGCCGCGTGGGGATCAGCGGCTGCGGCGGTAGGGCTCTTCGAAGCCCAGGTACTGCTGCTCGGCCAGCGCGCCCTGCACCCAGGCGGCCACACCAGCGCTGGCCCAGAGCCGATCGACATAGGCGGTGACGTCAGCCGGCAGCGGCAGGCCATAGGTGCGCAGCCGGGCGGCGACCGGCGCAAAGTAGGCGTCAGTGATCGAAAAGCCGCCAAACAGGAACGGGCCGCCACTGGCCGCCAACGCAGCCTGCCACATCGCCACCAGCCGGGCCAGATCGGCCGCCACCGCGGGCTGCTCGGCCAGCAGCCGGGCGCCGACCTCGGGCAAGGAGGCCTCGATGTTCATCGGGCAGGCGCTGCGCAGCGCAGCAAATCCGCTGTGCATCTCGGCGCACAGGCTGCGGGCGCGCGCCCGGGCCGCCTGGTCGCGCGGCCACAGCGCCAGCTCGGGGAAGTGCTCGGCGGCGTATTCGGCCAGGTACTCGGCAATCGCCAGCGTGTCCCAGACCACCAAGTCACCGTGCAGCAGCACCGGCACCTTGGCCACTGGCGACAACTGGCTTGCGGCCTGCTTGAAACGGGACTCGGGGTTGAATCCATCGAAAGGGATCATGACCTCCTCGAACGGCAGGTTGAACTGGCGCAGCAGCACCCAGGGCCGCATCGACCAGGACGAGTAGTTCTTGTTGCCGATGGCAAGTTTGAGCATGGGGCTCTCCGTCAAGGGGGCTGGCTGCCGCAATGGCGGGGCCAGGCAGGTCAGGATCAATGTAGGTCAAGAAGGTCGAACCGCGATGCTAGGCCAGCCGGCGGGCCGACCGGCGTGAGCGTTGCTCATGGGGTTGATGCGCGGCCCGCATCGGTGCCCGGGCCGGCGGGCGCCGATGCGGGCAGGCCCTGCGGCAGGCCGAGTGCGGCCCGCGTGACCGCCGCCTCACCCCGCACCCAATCGATGAAGGCCCGCAGTTCGGGCCGCAGGCGCGCACCGGGCAGCGGCAGCAGCCAGTAGGCGGCGGGCGCAGCCAGCCGACCGGCCGGGCCAAACGGCTCCACCAACTCACCCCGCAGCAGTTGCTCATGCACCAGCGCCAGCCGCGCCAGCGCCACGCCCTGGCCGGCCAGCGCGCCCTGCACCTGCTGGTGGGTGTAGTTGAGGTAAGTCCAGCGCCGGGGCTCCAGCGTCGGCTGGCCCATGTGGTCCAGCCAACGGCGCCAGCTCAGGGTGCTGGCGCTGGGCCGGTGGTCGTCTTCCTCCAGCAGCGCATGGCCGGCCAGATCGGCCACCGTGGCCAGCGGCGGTGCCTGGCCACTGGCCGCCTGCCGCGTCAGGAAAGGGCTGGCCACCGGCGACAGCAGTTCGCCAAACAGCAGCTCGGCATCGGGCGGCAGGTTGGCGGCAAAGTCGTAGCGCAGCACCAGGTCGAGCTCCGGGTCGTCCAGGTCGGCCAGCACGTCGGTGGCGGTGATGCGGATGTCGATATCCGGATGCTGCTGCTGGAACCCGGCCAGCCGCGGCATCAGCCACAGCGTGGTGAAGCTGGCAAAGGTGGACAGATTGACGTGGCGCCGGCCGGTGCTGACCCGTATCTGGCGCACCGCGCGGTCGATGCCGTCAAGCGCCGGCAGCACCGCCTGCCGCAAGGCACTGCCCGCCGCCGTGATCTCGACCTTGCGGGTGCCGCGGGTGAACAGCGCTGCGCCCAGCTCGGTCTCCAGCGCCTTGATCTGGCGGCTGATGGCCGACTGCGTCAGGAAAAGTTCCGCGGCGGCGCCACTGAAGGACAAACGCCGCGCCACCGCCTCGAAAGCCCGCAGGCCATCGAGCGAGAGCGGGCGCCGTGGCGGGGTATTCATATCAATTCAGCATCAATGTCGGGCGGCCATTGCATTGGATCACAAGCCGTGTTGCGCCGATGATGCGTCTACCGTGAAGGCCAATGATCGCCTCACTCAACAAGCCCGCCGGCTTGCCCGGCGCCGGCCCTGCAGGAGCAGACATGAACAAATGGCATCAATCAGGCAGCTTGCAGACACTCACCGGTACACCGCGCCAGTTGCACCTGGCCGGGCTGCTGCGGCTGCAGGCGCGGCGCACGGGCTGGTTGCAGGTAGCCGCCGGCAAGGTCTGGATCACGCGCAAGGGCGACAGCGCCGACCATGTGCTGGCCGCCGGCGACGGGCTGTGGCTGGGGGCCGGCGAGCAGTTGCTGGCCGAACCCTGGCGCACCGGCGAGGCGGCTGACCTGCGCTGGGCGCAGACCCCCGCTGCCCCGGTTCAACGCTTGGCACGGGGCCGGGTTGGCGCCTGGCGGGCCGCTGCCCGCGGCTTGCGGGCGGTAGCCGGGCGTTTGGCCGCAGCGGCGCGCAGCGCCGAGGCCATGGCCAACCGGGCCCAGGGCAGCATCAGGCCAGGCGACTCCATCGCATCGGCGGGGGCACTCCAGTAGGCCAGCACGGCGCGCTGGCCCGTCTTGGTGCCGTAGCCAAACGGTCGGCATCCCGCCGCCTCGAAAGCCGGGCGGGCCAGCGCATCGGCCTTGAGGTAGAGCACATCGCCCAGGATCAGCGCGACAAAATGCCCGTCCAGGTACACCCCGTGACCACCGAACATGCGCCGGGCACGCGGAACGCCCAGCGCGGACAACAACGCCAGGCTGTGGGTCACGAGGCCATCGGCGACAACCATGCCACGCAGTTTAGGGCGGCCGCTGGCGCCGTTGGCCGGCCAGTGGCCGACAATCCCGGCCATGAGTTCAACCTTCAGCCTCAGCTTCGAGCCGTCCCAGGACAAAGGTGCGCTGCGCCGCCAGTTGCAGGCCGAACGCCTGGCGCTGGTGGACCGGCACGAGCGCGCAGTGCACTTGCAGCAGGTGCTGCGGGTCTGGCTGGTGGGCCGCGAGGACACCAGCATCGGCGCCTACTGGCCGATCAAGGGCGAGTTCGACGCCCTGCCCGCGCTGTACCGGTGGTCCGAGGCTGAAGACCAGCGCCGCATCGGCCTGCCGGTGATCAACCGCGACACCAAACAGCTGCGCTTCCATGTCTGGTACCCCGGCTGCCCGATGGAAGAAGACGCTTACGGCATCCCCAAACCCAAGGACACCGAGGCCTTCGAGCCGTCGCTGTTGCTGGTGCCCTGTGTGGGCTACGGGCCGGACGGCACCCGGCTGGGTTACGGCGGCGGCTTTTACGACCGCACGCTGGCAGCGCTCACACCGCGTCCCTACACCGTGGGCGTGGGCTACGGCCACGGCTTTATCCCCTGGCTCAAGGCTGAGCCGCATGATGTGCCGCTGGACGCCATCCTGAACGAGGACGGCGTGGTCTGGCAGCGGCCGGCCTGAGCCGACCGCCTGGCGCAAGCGTCAGAAGCGCTTGCCGATGCCCAGACCGAACAGCAGCGGGTCGACCTTGAAGCTGCCCACGTCGGCGCCCTTGGAATAAACGGTGGTGCCGATCTGCACCTTCTTCAGGTCGGCATTGAGCATCCAGCCGCCGCCGATCGGGAAATCGACGCCGGCTTGCAAGGCCAGGCCCCAGCTGTCGCGCTTGAGGCTCAAACCCAGCGCGCCCACCGCCGGCGAGAACTCGACCGCGCTCAGACGGGTGTAGTTGACGCCTGCGCCCAGGTAGGGGCGGACCGTGCCCAGGCCGGTGAAGTGGTATTGCGCCGTCAGCGTGGGCGGCAAGTGCTTGAAGCTGCCGATGTCAGCGCCGACCACGCTGGAATGGATGGTCTGCTTTTGCGGCACGGTCAGGACCAGTTCAGCCGCGATGTTGGGGGTGAAGAAGTAGCTGATGTCCGCCTCGGGCAGCCACTTGTTGTTGATGGTCAGGCCAAAACCGGTGTTGTCCTTGTTGGCGGACTCCAGGTGCACGGCGCGGGCACGCACCAGCCAGTTGCCGGTGTCCTGGGCTTGGGCGGGCAAGGCGGTGAACAGTGCGGCAGCGGCTGACAGGGCGACGAGGATCGGGGTTGAGGTCATGGTTGTTCTCCGTTGAAGGGTTGCCTGTGGCGCCAAATCCGGCGGCACAGTAAAGCCATTGCACGGCGACCCGCCCCGGCAGAGCTTGGTCAGGATCAACCTGGGTAAGTAGTAACCCTATAGTCCCTGTTGTTTTGATTTGCCACAAACCGCGCTGACGGGGCACCGATGCTGCAGCGCAACACCAGGCCAGTCCGCCATGCCACGCGGCTTGGCGCTTCAGCCCGTCTGCGCCAGGTCCAGCGCGCGCAGCCCGGCCAGGGTGTCCAGGCAGGCCCGCGCCACCTCGGCGCCCTTCTTGGCAAAGTGCGCGCTGAAAAATTGCAGGTGGTCCACGTGCTCATGGAAGTCGCGCGGCGTCAGCACCGCGGACAACACCGGCACGATGGCCTGGTAGCGGCCGCTGCGCGCCAGGCGCTGGGCCAGCAGCGGCATCTCAAACGCGCCCGGCACGTCGAACAAGTCCACCTGGCTGCGCGGCAGATGTTGCCGTTCAAACTCCTGCAGCGCCGCATCACGGCTCTGCAGCACGATCTCGCGGTGCCAGGACGATGACATCACGGCAATGCGCGGCAGGGACTCGGCGCTGGCTGACAACGGGCCAGCCGGTACAGCGGCGGTGGTGGGGGACTGATTCATGGGAGCCTCATCGAGGGGGGTGGCCGGAATCAGGGCGTGCGGCACCCTGCCCGCTGTGCACACGCGCACGGCAGCCGGGGCATCGCGATCTCTCTCATCCGGACTGTTACCGTCGGCTCTGGCATCGCACCAGATCTGCTGACCCCCAGGCCGGCAAGGGCTGGCCCGGGGCGCTCGCGGGCTGCTGCGGTGGTCTGCAGATACCGCCGGTGGGGACTTGCACCCCGCCCTGAGAACGCGTACGGCCCCACTGGAGCCGACCCGGCCAATTTTAGAAGTGGCGACGGGCGCGCCGTTGTCGCTTGGGCAACAAGCGACGCCGGCCGGCGCCGGTCGCCTCAGGCTGTTGCCACGATGCGCTCGACGCCGCGCTCGGCCAGCGCGGCAATCGTGCGTGACGGGTTCAGCCCGATCGCGCGTGGCAAGGTGGCACCGTCCATCACGTACAGGCCGGGATGGCCGAACACCTGGCCGTAGCTGTCCACCACGCCTTGCTCGATGCTGTCGGCCATGTTGCAGCCGCCCAGCGGGTGCGGTGTGATCAGGTTGTGTGCCAGCGTCCAGGTCGGCGGCACAAACGGCGTGCCGCCGGTGGCGGCCGACAGCATCTTGTGCACCTCGACCATTGCATTGACCGTGTCCTCGCTGGCGCGGTAGTCCCAGTTCATCTTCAAGGTGCGGCGCCACGGCGCGTACCAGATGCGGCCCAGGTAGAGCTCGCCGTCGGCCGCGTCCACCGCCTGGCCGAACCACGGCATCATGTCGGCCAGCGGGTCTTGCACGTCGGCATGGCCGCCCAGGTCGGACCAGAGCCGCTTGAGCTTGCCGCCCGGCAGGCGCTTGAGCCGCTGGCGGATGAAGTCGGCCGCCAGGTTGGGCACGCCGCCGTCCTCGATGAACAGCGCCTGCTTTTTGTAGACCCCGTCCAGCAGGTCGATCGCGCTGGAGATGGTGGGGCCGTGCGACGGCGACACCTTGCGGTTCTTGTAGAAGGTGGGCGTGACGAAGTCGCCATTGAAGGCCCAGCCCTTGCCCAGGCGCGGCGACAGGTCGGGCAGCGTCTTGTGCTCGTCGCGGCAGCGCAGCAGCAGCTCGGTGCTGCCGATCGAGCCAGCGGCCAGGATCACGCGCCGGGCGGTGGCGCTGCCGGCAATGCGCTGGCCGCCTTCGAGCCGGTCGAAGTGCACCCGCCAGCCGGCGCCGGGCTGGCTGCCCAGCGCTTCGAGCTTGACCACCAGGTGCAGCGGCCGGATCTGTGCGCCGTGTTTTTCAGCCACCGCCAGGTAGTTCAGGTCCAGCGTGTTCTTGGCCTTGACCTGGCAGCCGATGTCGCAATTGCCGCAGTGCACACAGGTGCCTTGCTGCACGCCGTGGATGTTGATGAAGGGTTTGCTGTGGCTGTCGTCACGCGCCGGTGCGCGCTCGGGGTCGAACGCGGCATCAAAACTGACGGCCAGCGGCACCTTGTGGAAGCGATCACCCCAACCGCATTTTTCGGCCGCCTCCTTCATCAACTGGTAGCGGGCGGTGAGCTGGTTGTCGGGCAGCAGCTGCAGGCCCAGCATGTGGCCGACCCGGTCGTAGTAGGGTTTGAGCGTGGGGTGGTCGATGCCCTTGGGCCACTTGCTGGCAAAGATCTCGGGTTTGGCCTCGACCGACACATTGGCGTAGATCAGCGACCCGCCGCCCACGCCGGCGCCAGCGGCTACCCACATGTCCGAGAAGGTGCGCAGGTCGGCCCAGCCGTTGAGATGCTCGGGCTGGTCTTCGTCCCAGAGCCAGGCATCACCGGGCTCGCGCGGATAGGTCTCGGGCGTCCAGCGGCGGCCGCGCTCCAGCACCAGCACCTTCATGCCGGCCTCGGCCAGCCGGCAGGCCGACACGGCACCGCCAAAACCGCTGCCGATGACGATGGCCTCAAAGTCGAGTTGCGTCATGTGGGGGTGCTCGCGGTTCAGGCCTGGGGGCGTTGGGTCAGGTAGGTGCGGGTCAGCTCCTTGGCGAAGAAGCCGAAGAAACTGCCCACCGCCGCCGCCTTGGCGCCGAACCCGTCGCTGTGCCTGGTCTCCAGCGTGCCCATCAGCTTGAACAGGTCCACCACGCCCAGCGCCAGTACGCCGGCACCCACCACCGGCGCGCTGGCGTCGTCGCCCTGGTGCAGCGTGGTGAACAGCGTGGTGGTCTCGCCCCACAGCCGCAGCGGGTTGCCGACCTGCACATGCTTTTTGCCCGCCAGGTACCAGCGCTTGCCGCCGTGGGCAAAACCGAGCTCGTAGACCATGTAGGTCAGCTCGGGGTCGCCGCTGGGGCTGAACAGGCCGAACACACCGGTGTCGGCCACCATCCCCAGGCCCAGCGGCGCAAAGTCGACCGTGCCCGAGAGCTGGGCATGGTGCTGCGCGTCGGCGACAAACGCGTCGATGTCGGGGATGTCGACCGTGGCGTGCATCGCCAGCTCATGCTCACCCTTGGCGCCGAGTTCGGGGTCGGTGGCGCCCAGCGTGAAGCGGCCTTTCATGGTCTCCTTGAAGTGAATCCCGGCGTGCGGTGTGCTGACGGTGGCAGTCATGGGGCGGCTCCTGGTGGGCGAGAAGGCGGGACGGGACGACAGGTCGAGCTGGGGTTGCCGTGGGGCTGGGGCAGCGCCAGCTCAGTGCTGCGGCGCGTCCAGCGCCGCCAGCATGTAGGGGAAGGTGTCGCGAGCGGCGTGCTGGCCCAGGAAAACATCGAGGTGGCCGTAGTCGTCGAAAACCTTCAGGCTGTGGCGGCCGGGCTGGTGCCGGTTGAACCAGGTGTGGCTGTTTTGTTGGCTTTGCCAGCTGAAGCAGTTGTTGCGCCGGCCGGCGACAAACGCAAACCGGGTCTCGCAGCGCGGCGGCGCGGCGGCGTAGTCGGCGGGCAGGTCGGACAGCGCCTCGTGGCGGATCATCTGGCCGGCGGCAATGCAGCGCGACATCTGGTTGAAAAAGCTCAGCGGCACCGCGCCGAACTCGCCACTGATCCAGTCGTGCACGGCGTGGTCGAGTTGGTCGTGCGGCCACAGCACATCACAGCCGGCGCCGTAGGTGAAGCTGGCAAACCGGCAGACACCGTTCTCGCAATCGGTCTGGGTCAGGTTGACCAGGTTGCGCAGGGCCCGCACCGTCATCCGGTCGACATCCGCGCCACGGCCCTCGCCCCATTGCGGGTTGAGGTAGTCGGTCAGCCAGCCGACCACTGGCACGGCCAACTGGCTCTTCAGACGCGACGCGCCGTTGACCACCGGGTGCAGCGATACCGCGTTGCTGACGATCACCTCGACCTGCGGCAACAGCCCGGCCACCGCCGACATCGTGAAGCTGGTCGAGCCCTGGCAGTGGATCACTGCCTTCAGGCTGGCGGCACCGGTTTCGGCCAGCACCGTCTGCACCGCCGCCGGACGGTCATAGAGCGCCACCTGGTCCAGCGTCCATTCACAGGGCGGCAAGTCGATGCTGGCGCGCCAGTTCTCGAGCCAGACGTCGTGGCCGCGGGCCAGCAGCGCATCGACAAAGTGGGTGGCCACCGGCGGGCGGAAGATGTTGGCCCGCACGCCCGCGCCATGCACCAGCAAGACCGGCCCGAGCGAGGGTGCGTGCTCGCCCACCACGTGCACCAGATGCAGTGACCGGCCATCGGCGGTGGTGAACGGAACGATCCGATCGGTCGACATGTCGCTCGCCTGTTGGTGTTGATTTGCACATTGTCATGGAATAAGTCGCCGGGGCAGGCGGGTTTCAGCCGGTATCCCTAAGGCATGGCGGCGCAGTCGTTGCCGGCATCGATCTAATTGACGTTTACGTAAACGTCAATCGATAATGGCACGGCAAGGTCCGCCTGGGTTAGGCTGGCGTTGCAATTCCCAACAAGATCCGGCGCCGGAGACCGTATGGCCCACCTGCAGAGCAAGCTCAACCCCCGATCCGCCAGCTTCCGCGCCAACGCCGAGGCCATGGCGGCGCTGGTGGCCGACCTCAATGCCAAGCTGTCGGCCATTGCCGAGGGCGGCGGCCCGGCAGCGCGGTCCAAGCACCTGGCGCGAGGCAAAATGCTGCCGCGTGAGCGGGTGGAACGTCTGCTGGACCCTGACACACCGTTCCTGGAAATTGCGCCGCTGGCGGCGTTTGGCATGTACCCCGAGCGCGACGGCACCGGGTTGGTGAAGGACAGCGCACCCTGCGCCGGCCTGATCGCCGGCATCGGCCGGGTGGCCGGCATCGAATGCCTGATCCTCTGCAACGACGCCACCGTCAAGGGTGGCACCTACTACCCGCTGACCGTCAAGAAGCACCTGCGGGCACAGGAGATCGCGGCACAAAACCACCTGCCCTGCATCTACCTGGTGGACTCGGGCGGGGCCAACCTGCCGAACCAGGACGAGGTCTTCCCCGACCGCGACCACTTCGGCCGCATCTTCTACAACCAGGCCAACTTGAGCGGCGCGGGCATCCCGCAGATCGCCGTGGTGATGGGCAGTTGCACGGCGGGCGGCGCCTACGTGCCGGCCATGAGCGACGAAACCATCATCGTCAAGAACCAGGGCACGATCTTTCTGGGCGGCCCTCCGCTGGTCAAGGCGGCCACTGGCGAGGTCGTCAGTGCCGAGGACCTGGGCGGCGGCGATGTGCACACCCGTTTGTCCGGCGTGGCCGACCACCTGGCCGAAAACGACCTGCACGCGCTGGCGCTGGCGCGTGGTGCGGTGGCCAGGCTCAACCGCGTCAAGCCGCAGCCGCTGCTGCTGCAGCCTGCCAAGCCACCGCGCTTCAGTGGGGAAGAACTGCACGGCGTGGTGCCCACCGACACCCGCAAGCCCTACGACGTGCGCGAGATCATTGCCCGCGTCGTCGATGACAGCGTGTTCGACGAGTTCAAGTCGCGCTACGGCGCCACGCTGGTCTGCGGCTTTGCCCACATCGAGGGCATGCCGGTCGGCATCATCGCCAACAACGGCATCCTGTTTGCCGAGAGTGCCAACAAGGGCGCGCACTTCATCGAGCTGTGCTGCCAGCGCAAGATCCCGCTGGTCTTCTTGCAGAACATCACCGGCTTCATGGTCGGGCGCAAGTACGAAAACGACGGGATCGCCCGTGCCGGCGCCAAAATGGTGACCGCGGTGGCCTGCGCGGCGGTGCCCAAGTTCACGGTCATCATCGGCGGCAGCTTCGGGGCCGGCAACTACGGCATGTGCGGCCGGGCCTACAGCCCGCGTTTTTTGTGGATGTGGCCCAACGCCCGCATCTCTGTGATGGGCGGCGACCAGGCTGCCAGCGTGCTGGCCACCGTCAAGCGCGACGGCATCGAGGGCAAGGGCGGCGCCTGGAGCGCCGACGAAGAAGCCGCCTTCAAGGCGCCGATCCGCGAGCAGTACGAGTTGCAAGGCCACCCCTACTTTGCCAGCGCCCGGCTGTGGGACGACGGCGTGATCGACCCGGCAGACACCCGGCGCGTGCTGGCACTGGGTTTGAGCGCCAGCCTGAACGCGCCGATCCCCGAGACACGGTTTGGTGTTTTCCGGATGTAATGTGTATGATTCATCTATTTTATATATAGTCTACACATCATGCGCACCAACATCGACATTGACGACGCCGTGCTT
This sequence comes from Burkholderiales bacterium, assembly GCA_038316145.1. Lineage (GTDB taxonomy): Bacteria > Pseudomonadota > Gammaproteobacteria > Burkholderiales > Burkholderiaceae_C > Pseudaquabacterium. The sequence continues at coordinate 6,540 of JBBQAH010000020.1, read as the reverse complement.
GCAGCCGCGATGATCGCCGGGCCGTTCAAGACCAAGAAGGATGCGGTGGAGGCCGGGCTCAAGCTGTTGGCGCGCCAGGCGCACTACCGCGAGGTCTTGCGCTGGGAGGGCAAGCTGCTTTGGGACGGTGACGCAGAAGGTCAGGACAGCGCCACGGCGCAGCCCGCCAGCGAGCGCGCCGTACTGCTGAGCACCGGCATCGCGGCCGGCTCCACCGCCTTGCAGGCCCACGAGCCCAGCCGGAAGCGCCGCGATGCTGGTCGTTGATTCCAGCGTCTGGATCGACTTTTTCAACGGCGCACCGGCCCCGGCGCGGGACACCCTGCACCAGTTGCTGGCCCAGGGCGAGACCGAGATCATCGTGCCCGATCTGGTGCTGTTCGAGGTCTTGCGCGGCTTTCGGCAAGAGCGCCATTACCTGCAGGCCGAGTCGCTGATGCTGGGTTTGACGGTTGAGTCCACCGGCGGCGCGGTGCTGGCACTCAAGGCCGCGCAGCACTACCGCAGCCTGCGCACTGCCGGCATCACGGTGCGCAGCGCCGTGGACGTGCTGGTGGCGGCGTTTTGCATCGACCGCGGCTACACCCTGCTGCATGCCGACCGCGACTTCGATGCGTTTGAAGCCTCGCGTGGCCTCCGGGCCTGGCGGCATTGAGCCACATGGCCAAACCGGCCCCTTCCGCTACGCCGACCGCTCAGTCGCGCAGCCGCTGTCGCTTCAGGGCGTGATCGCCGCTGTGACCCTAACCCGCTGCCCAAGGTGATGACCATGTTTAAGAAGATCCTGATTGCCAACCGCGGTGACCGCTGCGGCGCAGCCGCAGAGGCGGCGAAGCCAGAATGCCTGGCACGCGCAGCGTGCGCAGGCGAGTTCACCGCGGGGACCCGCCATGTTTAAGAAGATCCTGATTGCCAACCGCGGTGAGATCGCCTGCCGCGTCGCCGCCACTGCGCGCCGCATGGGAATCCGCACCGTGGCGGTCTACTCCGATGCCGACGCCGGCGCACGCCACGTGAGGGCTTGCGACGAGGCGGTCCACATCGGCGGCGCCGCGCCGCGCGACAGCTACCTGCGGGCCGACCACATCCTGGCGGTGGCCATCGCCACCGGCGCTCAAGCCGTGCATCCGGGCTACGGTTTCCTGTCCGAAAACGAGGGCTTTGCACGCGCCTGCGCCGCCGCTGGCATCGTCTTCATCGGCCCACCGCCGGACGCGATCGCCGCGATGGGCAGCAAGTCGGCCGCCAAGACCCTGATGGAAAAAGCCGGCGTGCCGCTGGTGCCGGGCTACCACGGCGCGGACAACGACCCATCGCTGCTGGCGGTTGAGGCCGATCGCATCGGCTACCCGGTGCTGATCAAGGCCAGTGCCGGCGGCGGTGGCAAGGGCATGCGACGGGTCGACCGGGCGCAGGACTTTGCCGCCGCCCTGGCGTCTTGCCAGCGCGAGGCCCAGTCCAGCTTCGGCGACCAGCATGTGCTGGTCGAGCGCTATGTGCTGCGGCCGCGCCATATCGAGATCCAGGTCTTCGGCGACAGCCTGGGCGGCTGCCTGCATCTGTTCGAGCGCGATTGCTCGGTGCAGCGCCGCCACCAGAAGGTGCTGGAAGAAGCCCCGGCACCGGGCATGAGCGCTGAGCGCCGCGCCGAAATGGGTGCTGCCGCCGTGGCGGCCGCCCGTGCCGTCGGCTATGTCGGCGCCGGCACGGTCGAGTTCATCGCCGAGGAGGTGGACGATGGCGACCTGCGCTTTTATTTCATGGAAATGAACACCCGGCTGCAGGTCGAGCACCCGGTGACCGAGGCCATCACCGGGCTGGACCTGGTCGAGTGGCAGCTGCGGGTGGCCGCCGGCCAGCCCATGCCGCTGCGCCAGGACCAGCTGCAAATCACCGGCCATGCGATCGAGGCCCGCATCTGCGCCGAGAACCCGGACGCCGGCTTTCTGCCTGCCACCGGCCGGATGGACGTGCTGCGCTGGCCGCCGCATGTGGCCTTCATGCGCAACGCGGACGGCGAGCCCGCCCACCTGCCCGCCCCGGTGCGGGTGGACGCCGGCGTCGGCGCGGGCGATGCGATCGGCCCGAACTACGACTCGATGATCGCCAAGCTGATCGTCTGGGGCGAAAACCGGGCCCAGGCGCTGGCCCGGCTGGACGCGGCACTGGAGTCCACCCACATCGTCGGCCTGCACACCAACGTCGCCTTCTTGCGCCGGGTGGTGCGATGCGACGCCTTTGCCACTGCCGACCTCGACACCAGCCTGATCGAGCGCGAACGCGCCGTGCTGCTGGACCAGCCGCCGCTGGCGCTGGCGCTGGCCGCCGCCGGTGTGGTGGCCCGTGTGCTGGCCGACGAAACCGCGCTGGCCGACGCCGACCCCTGGTCGCGCCGGGACGGCTGGCGGCTGCATGGCGGCGCACGCCGGCATTTCGACATCGAGCACGCCGGCACCGTGCATGCCGTGGCGCTGGCCCGGCCGCACAGCACCGCCACCGACGCCCGCAGCGAGCTGCAGATCGGCGACCAGCGCTGGCCGATCAGCGCCCGCGCCGTGGTGTCCGTCGGCGAAAGCCGGCCCGGACATCCCGCAGGCGCCGCGGCGGCCAACCAGCACGACATCACGCTGGGCGACCGCCGCTTGCGCCTGTCGGTCTACGCCCACGGCGAGCGGGTGGCCGTGTTTGCGCCCGAGGCCAGCGTGGTGCTGCGCCAGATCGACGCGATTGCCCATGCTGGCGAATCAGCGTCCGAGGGCGGCCAGCTGACCGCGCCCATGCCGGGCAAAGTGATTGCCTTCATGACCCAGCCGGGCGACACCGTCAGCCAGGGTCAGGCCTTGGCGGTGATGGAGGCGATGAAGATGGAACACACCCTGCACGCACCGCGTGACGGCGTGGTAGCCGAGTTGCTGTACGCCGTGGGCGACCAGGTGGCCGAAGGCAGTGAACTGCTGCGGCTGGAGATCGCCCCCAAAGCGGCGGCAAACGCCCACCGCTGCCCCCCCGAGGGGGACGAGTCAACTCGGGAGCGGCCCAGCGTTGACTCATGATCTGACCGGGCACCCGGCCCGCGCCGGGCAAGTCCGGTCAGGTCAAGTCAGGTCAGCGCTGGGTCCAACGCGGCAGCCAGGACAGGCGGCGGCCGGGCGACGTCGGCCCCAGGTCGGGATCGGCGGATGCACTGTCGGGCGTCGGTCCGGTGGTCGACGGCCCTGCCGAGGCTGGCCTGGACACACCAAAACCCGAGGTATCGCGCGACCAGGCGTTGGCTTGCCGGGCATGGCCGGGCGCGTCCGGCGGGCGCGCCGCCGGCACGGGCGCAGCAGGTTGCGGTGGTGGCTGCGCTGCCGCCGGCCGTCCGGCCGTGGGTGTCAACCCCGGCGCCGGGGTGTCGCCGGCACGTCGGCCCACCGGCGGCGCACTGGCGCGGAACAAGGCTGCCAGCGCCGGCAGCTCGGTCCCGGTGCAGGCCTCGCAGACCAGCAGCACGTCGCGTGCATACCGCGGATCACCGAGCAGGCGCTCCAACTCGATCGAATGGTCCAACTCGCGCAACAGCGACTGGAACAAGCGTTGGGCGATCTGCAGTCGGCTCAAAGGTGGCGACACGGCGGGCTTCCAGACAGTCTCATGCGACCGGTGCAGCCGCCCCCGAATTGTGCGCCCGTGTCGTCTGCACGCCATCCCCATGCCGTCCTGCAACCGGCCAGGGCGCCGCGATAATCCCAGCCCAGCAAAGGTGCAACCATGATCCCTGACCGCGTCACCCTGGTAGAAGTCGGCCCCCGCGACGGCTTGCAGAACGAGCCCGCGCCAGTGGCCACCGCGCACAAGATCGAGCTGGTAGCCCGGCTGCAGGCGGCCGGCCTGCGCGAGATCGAAGTGACCAGCTACGTCAGCCCCAAATGGGTGCCACAGATGGCCGACAACGCCCAGGTGATGGCCGCGATCAGCCGCCAACCCGGCGTACGTTACAGCGTGCTGGTGCCCAATATGCTGGGGCTGCAGGCCGCGCTGGCAGCGGCGCAGGCCACGCCAGGCGCGGTGCGGCCCGACGAAGTGGTGGTGTTCGGCGCCGCCAGCCAGGCGTTCAGCCAGCGCAACATCAACTGCAGCATCGAAGAAAGCATCGATCGCTTTGCGCCGGTGGTGGCCGCCGCGCACGCGGCCGGCCTGAAGGTGCGGTCGGCCTTCTCCTGCGAGCTGGGCTGCCCGTACCAGGGCGAGGTCAAGCCCGACGATGTAGAGAACCTGGTCAAGCTGTTCAAGGCGATCGGCGTGGACCACTGCGGTGTTGCCGACACCATCGGTGTGGGCACACCGCGCCGGGTGCAGGCGGTGATGGAGCGGGCGCTCAGGCACTATCCCCCGGACCAGGTCAGCGGCCACTTTCACGACACCTACGGCCAGGCACTGGCCAACATCTACGCCTGCCTGGAGATCGGCATCCACACCTTCGATACCAGCGTGGCCGGGCTGGGTGGCTGCCCGTACGCCGTGGGCGCCACCGGCAACGTCGCCACCGAGGACGTGGTGTTCATGCTGCAAGGCATGGGCATCCACACCGGGATCGACCTGCACGCACTGGTCGACGCTGGCGCTTTCATCTCCGACGTGCTGGGCCGGGCGCCGGTGTCGCGCGCCAGCAAGGCCTTGCTGATCAAACGCGGCCGGGTTTTTGCATGAGACCGGGCCCGGATTTGACTACACCGGCCCCGAACCCCGCCGCCATCGAGGCCCGACCCGAAGGCTTTTGCCGCGTCGGTGCCTGGTTGGCCGAGCGCGGCCATGCCCACGCACCCCGCTGGCTGACCGTGCCGGCCCGAACCTGCGCCGAGGCCGCCGACGCGCTGGGCGTGCAGACCGGCCAGATCGCCAAGAGCGTGATCTTCCGCCGCCGTACGGACGGGGCAGCGGTGCTGGTGGTGGCCTCGGGCGACCGCCGGGTGGACGAGCACAAGGTGGCAGCGCAGGTCGGGCCGATAGGCCGGGCCGACGCGGCCTTCGTCAAGCAGCAGACCGGGTTTTCGATCGGTGGCGTGGCGCCGGTCGGCCACAGCAGCGCATCGGTGGTGCTGATCGACCGCGAACTGTTCCGCTTCAGCCAGCTTTGGGCCGCTGCCGGCCACCCGAACGGCGTGTTCTGCCTCTCGCCCGACGAGCTGGTCGCGCTAACCGGCGCGCCGGTGGCCGATGTGGTGGAGGCCGCCTGATGAGCAGACCCGGCAGCCCCTGCGTCAGCCTGTGCCAGATGCACGCTGCCACCGGCTGGTGCCGCGGCTGCCTGCGCACGCTGGATGAAATCACCGTCTGGAGCCAGCTGGACGACCCCGCCAAGTACGCCCTGCTGCACCGCCTGAAAGCCCGCCGCATCACTTGGCGGGCCTTGCCGCTGGCGGCGCGTGAGCCCGACCCCCTGGCGCCCCAGGCACAGCCATGACGGCTATCGACTTCCATTTCGACGTCATCTCGCCCTACGCCTGGCTGGCCTTTCAACACCTGCCCCAGGCGCTGGAAGGCCACAGCGTGGTGGTCCGCTACCAGCCGCTGCTGCTGGCCGGTCTGCTGGGCCACTGGGGCCAGAAAGGCCCGGCGGAGGTCGAGCCGAAACGGGCCTGGACCTACCGCCAAGTGGCCTGGCTGGCGCACCAGCAGGGCTGTGAGCTGGCGCTGCCGCAGCCGCACCCGTTCAACCCGCTGGCGCTGCAGCGCCTGGCGCTGGCTGCGGCGCCGGCCGGCGGTACGCCCAACCGGCACGCGGTGGCGCTGTTGTTCCGCCATGTCTGGTGCCGCGATCACGCCGACCCGAACGAGCCCACCGCGCTGGCGGCCTTGACCGACACGCTGGCCCCGCAGCGCGACCCGTCCGGGGCCGAGGTCAAGGCCGAGTTGCGTGAGCGCACCGAGGCCGCGGCGGCCGCCGGTCTGTTCGGCGTGCCGACGCTGGTTTGCAATGGCCGCGCCTACTTCGGCCAGGACGCACTGCCCATGTTGTGTGCGGCGCTGGACAACCACCCCTGGTTTGCCACGCCCGCCTGGGCTGAGGCCGGCGCACAGCCACCGGGCCTGCAACGCAACCCGCGTTGAAACTGACAAATCCGCTAGGCCGCGCCGGTCGACGCACCGGCGGCGGCTCAGTGATTACCTCAGGCGACCGCTAATTTTTCGCATGGCGAAAATTTTCCTGCGGGTCCGCCCTGATTTCGTAAGTTTCCGTTGGCTTGGCGTCAGAAACCGGTCAGTGGGTCCACCAATAGTCCCGCTCCGGCGACACCCCCATGTCAATTTATCGTTTCAGGAGACAAACCGATGGCAATAGCAACGGGCAGCATGAAGGCCGCAGGCGCAACAGCGCCGATGACCAAGGAGGAGAAAAAGGTCATCTTCGCCTCCTCACTGGGCACCGTATTCGAGTGGTACGACTTCTACCTCTACGGCTCACTGGCCGTGTTCATCGGCAAGCAGTTTTTCTCCGCGCTCGACCCGACCGCGCAGTTCATCGCCTCGCTGCTGGCATTTGCCGCCGGCTTCATCGTG
>JBBQAH010000385.1:0-1503 GCA_038316145.1 Burkholderiales bacterium | reverse complement strand
GTAATCACTCCTATTTCCGACTGTGTACCAATGCGATATTGTGGCCCCCAAAGTCCTAAACCAGATGAAACGTAGTAATGCGTATTTCCTTTCTGTTTAAAACCAGAACCGACTTCGTACATTTTCTTGACAATTAAATTCCCAGGGAAAATCTGTCCATCGTGTGTATGTCCTGAAATCTGAAGGTCTACGCCATTCTGCTCAGCTTCTTCGAGATGGAATGGCTGATGATCCATTAATATAATTGGTTTACTGTGGTCGAGGCCTGCCATTACTTCCGATAATGAATGTCGTTTAGCATTGGTTCTATCATCGCGACCTACCACATAAAAACTATTATTGATCAATGTAACTGAATCTCGCAATACAGTGATTCCACATTCATTTTTTAGAAATTTCTCAGTAGAATAAGGATTTTCTGAATAATATTCATGATTCCCGCTGATAGCAAAAACACCCAAAGGAGCTTTTATCTGACTTAATTCCTCTTCCATATGCTGGTCAATCAATGGTTGAGTGGATCTATCAGAAATATCACCAGCCATCAGAACAATATCGGGCTGTTGTGCATTGATCAATTTTACATATTCTTTCAGTTTTTTCTTGTCAATAGAAACACCCAAATGTAAATCGCTCACCGCAACAATTTTAAGGGTTTTATTTTGAGTGGATTTATTCACTTCCACTTGCATATCGACTACAGCAGGATGATTGAACTTATAATTTCCAACAATCAAGGCCACAAAAATAATAGCAGATGAGCCAATTAATGCCCACAAACGGACATGCTGTAAACCATCCGACGAAAAATGGAATATCCAATTGAATATCCTAACCACATCTACCACCAAAAATGACAGTAACAAATACAACATCACTATCATATAGGTGTAACCAGTGAAGGTCAACACTTTGGCAAACGCACCGTGAAGGCTATTCCCCAACATCATGCTCAGCATCATCAAAGCAAAAAAAGCAATATTAGCAGTTAAATACCAAATACGGACACTTCCAACTGGCTGTAATGCTTGCCAGCCACGCAAAGTTACATAAGTTGCTGTGAGAAGGGTAAAAATGAGAACGATAGAAAAGAAAACTAATTTCATCTGTTTGTAATTTATTTTTTATTTTGTCAGATGGAACTCGCACACAAACTTTCTCTTGTGTGTCAAGATTTGCTTGACGTGCTCGTTTCATATTGTAAAACGATAGATTAAAATTGTAAATATTTAACAAAATAAATATTCATATACGATAGCTAAAACGCTCTTGTCAAGAATATGTTTTATAGATAACAGAATTTAAGAAGATATATAAAATTTTGAAAGTAAAATGCGAGCTATTTATACAGCAAGAATTAAAGATAAAACGCTATATTTGTAATCACATTCTCATAATAAAGCTATGATACACAATCAATGGTACGTAATTCTCGAATCGAAAGAGATAGGCAATAAAAAACCCATTCAGGTAAAACGACTCAATGAAACTTTGGTGCTTTGG
>JBBQAH010000231.1:0-2535 GCA_038316145.1 Burkholderiales bacterium | reverse complement strand
AAAGCCCTGAGATACGCCGCGCGCTCGAAGAGCAGGGCTTCGATGTCATCCCGTCCAGCCCCGAGCAGTTGTCGGCGCTGGTCCGTGCCGAGACACCGCGCTGGGCAGCGGTTGTCAAGCAGTCGGGTGCTACCGCCGACTGATCACACCATTCCATCCCTCCATCACTTCGCCCCACCCCGATGCGCATCCTGATCACCGAATTTATGGACGAACGCGCCGTGGCGCGCTTGCAGGCCGCCCACGACGTGTTCTACGACCCCCAACTGGTGGACGACGCGCCGCGGCTGGCCGCCGAGGCCGCCCGGGCCGACGTGGTCATCGTGCGCAACCGCACCCAGGTGCGCGGCGCGCTGCTGGCGGCGTTGGGGCGATGCACGGTGGTGGGCCGGCTGGGTGTGGGGCTGGACAACATCGACGTGCCGGCCTGCGAGGCGCGCGGCATGCGGGTGATCCCGGCCACCGGCGCCAATGCGCTGAGCGTGGCCGAGTACGTGATCGGCACGGCGATGCTGCTGCTGCGCGGCGCCTATGCGTCCACCCCGGCGGTGGCGGGCGGGCAATGGCCGCGCAACGCCTTGTCCAACGGGCGTGAGATTGCTGGCAAGACGCTGGGCCTCATCGGTTTCGGGTCGATCGGCCAGCTCACCGCCACGATGGGCCGGGCGCTGGGCATGCAAGTGGTGGCCTTCGACGCCATGATGGACGACGACCACCCCGCCTTTGCCCAGGTCGGTGCGCGCTTTGTGGGGCTGGACGAACTGGTCACGGTGAGCGATGTGGTCAGCCTGCATGTGCCTTTGGTCGACGGCACGCGCGGCCTGTTCGGTGCCGCGCGCATCGCGGCGATGAAGCCTGGCGCGGTGCTGATCAACACCGCGCGCGGCGGCATCATCGACGAGCCGGCCCTGGCAGCCGCGCTGCGCTCCGGTGCGCTGGGCGGCGCGGCGATCGACGTGTTTGGCACCGAGCCGCTGCCCGCATCGCCCCACTTCGACGGCTGCCCCCACCTGATCCTGACCCCACACATTGCGGGCGTGACGGCCGAGGCCAATCAGCGTGTCAGCTTCCTGATCGCCGACAAGGTGCTGGAGGCCTTGGCATGAAGCTGCCGATCGCAGAAGTACAGGCACTGGTCAGCACAGTGCTGCAGCGCGCCGGTGCCAACCCTGCCATGGCCGAGGCCACGGCCCACGCACTGGTGTTGGCTGAATCGCAAGGCCTGGGCTCCCATGGCCTGAGCCGGGTGGGCCAGTACAGCACCCATCTGCGCAACGGCCGGGCCAATGGCGCCGCAATGCCGCAGGTTTTGTATCGCAAGGGCGGCGCATTGATGGTGGATGCCGACGAGGGCTTGGCCTTTGCCGCCTGCACGCTGGCGGTGACCGAGGCCATCACCGCCGCGCGCACGCACGGCATCGCGGTGGCCGGCGTGGTGCGCAGCCACCACTGCGGCGTGGTGGTCGATCACCTGCGCGCCGTGGCTGCGGCCGGCATGGTGGGCCTGGGTTTTGCCAACTCGCCGGCAGCGATGCCGGCGGCGGGTGGCCGGCATCCGGTCTTTGGCACCAACCCGGTGGCGGCGGTGTTTCCGCGGCGTGGCCAGGACCCGCTGATGATCGACCTGAGCCTGTCCGAGGTGGCGCGCGGCAAAGTGATGGTGGCGGCCAAGCAGGGCGAGGCTATCCCGCTGGGCTGGGCACTGGATGCCGATGGCCAAGCCACCACCGATGCCCAGGCGGCGCTGGCGGGGTCGATGCTGCCGATCGGCGCCGCCACCTCGACCAAGGGCGCGATGCTGGCGCTGGTGGTCGAGTTGCTGGTCACCGCGCTGATCGGCGGGCGCTACGGCTTCGAGGCGTCGAGCTTTTTTGTCGACGAGGGCAACCGGCCCGGCATCGGCCAGGCCTTCATCGTGATCGACCCGGGCGCGCTGGCCGGCAGCGACAGCTTTTTCGACCGCATCGAGGTGTTGCTGGCCGAGATGCAGCGCGACGACGGCGTGCGCCTGCCCGGTGCCCGCCGCGAGGCCTTGCGCCGGCGTGCCGAGGCCGAAGGCCTGGAGGTGGCTGACACGATGTTGGACACCTGGCGCAGCGCTTGAGCGTTTGAACAATTGAGCGCCTGAGAGTCCTTTGCCCTGTCCGCCCGACGAGGCTGGGCGATCATGCGTGCTAACCGACACGGAGATCTGAATGCAACGACGTCAATGGATGGGATGGGCCGCAACCGGCGCGCTGGCCGGGGTGCAGCAAGCGTGGGCCCAGGCCGACTACCCCAAGCCCGGCAGCACGCTGCGCTACATCGTGCCGTTTCCGCCAGGGGGGCTGACCGATGTGATGGCCCGGTTGGTGGGCCAGCAGCTCGGCCAGCGCTGGGGCATCACGGTGGTGATCGACAACAAGCCGGGCAACGGCGGCCAGATCGGTGCTGACGCCGCCGCCAAGGCGCCAGGCGACGGCTACAACCTGCTGGCCATCACATTGACGCACGCCGCCAACGTGACGCTGTTCAAGGGCAAGGCACCGTACGACC
>JBBQAH010000033.1:0-21332 GCA_038316145.1 Burkholderiales bacterium | reverse complement strand
GGGCAGGTTGGCAAAAACGTTGATGACCGGCGTGTTGTAGCTCGGCAGCGCCGCCACCGGGATGCTGCGCAAGCCGATGACACCGGCGGCGATGATCGCCACGTTGAGCAACACCGTCATCACCGGACGGCGGATGAACAGTTCGGACAGGTTCATGGTGCGCGCACTCCGCCGCTGGTGGCGCCGGACGCTGCACCGCTGGCCGTGCCTGCCGCCCCGCCGGTGCCGGATGCAGCCGGTGCGCTGCGCCCGGGCTCTGCCGCGCGCTCGATCAACGGGGTGCCCGGCCGCACGTTCTGCCGGCCGTCCAGCACCACCCGGTCACCGGCATTCAGACCCGAGACCACCGCCTCGGTGCCAGCCGCAGCCAGGATCTTGACCGGCCGTACCGCCGCCACATTGCCCGGTCCGGCGACAAACACCGCCGTGCCGCGTGCGCCCTGCACGATGGCGGCTTGCGGCACGACGATGGCGTCGGGCAGGTTTTTCAGCGCCATCTTCACCGTCACGTAGGCGCCCGGCCACAGCGCCTGGTCCTTGTTGGCAAACACCGCCTTGACCTTGACCGTGCCCGACGCGCCGTCCACCGCGCTGTCCACAAAACTCAGCTTGCCCTTGCGCAGCCCGGCTGGGCTGGCGCCGCCAGGGCCGCCAGGGCCACCAGCCAGGCTGTCGGGCAGCAGTGCCGTGACCACACCGCTGCCCGAGGCCAGCGCCTTCAGCGCGTCCGGCAAGTTGCGCTGCGGCAGATTGAAGGCCACCGCCACCGGGTCGATCTGGGTGATGTTGAGCATCGCCGCGCCGGTGGGCGACACGCTGCTGCCGACAAACACCGCGATCGGCCCGACCCGGCCGGCGCTGGGTGCAGTGATGCGCGAATAGCTGAGCTGGGCCTTGACCGCGTCGATCGCGGCCTGGTCGGCGGCTACCACGGCCTGTTGCCCGTCCACATTGGCCAGCGAGGTGTCCACCGCACCTTGCGAGATGAAGTTTTGCCGCAGCAAATCCTGGCTGCGCGCCAGCTGGCGTTTGGCGTCCGCCAGCGAGGCTTCGTCTTTTTGCAGCTGGGCCTCGGCCTTTTTCAAGTTGGCCTGATCGACCCGCGCATCCAGCGTGAACAACGCCTGGCCGCGCTGCACAAACTGGCCCTCCTTGACATGCACTGCCAGCACCTGGGCCGAAACCTGGGGTTTGACGTCCACGCTGCTGAGCGATGTCACCGTGCCGCTGGCGTCCAGCGCCACGGTGAAGTTGCGTGCCGTGGCGCGCACCAGCGTCACGCTGACGGGCGGTACCGACGCCGCACCGGCCGGCGCCGGGGCCCCTGCACCCGCGCCGGCGGCCCCTGCACCCGCGCCCGAGGCTGCGGACGGCCCGGCCGTGCCAACCGCCGGAACCGGCGCGGCATCGCGCGGGCTGCAGGCCGACAGCAGGCTGGCCAGCAGCAAGAGGGTGAGGCTGCAGCGCAGGCCAGGCGCGTGCGGCGCAGACATCGAGGGGGTGTACAGGGGCCGTGTCAATGCGGTCTCCAGGCAAAACAGGTCACAGGGATTCGATCCGGGGGAATGCCAGCGCCAGCACCGCCAGGCCGTCCACCAGCGCGGTCAGTTGCTGCGGCGTGCACGCTTGCAGCGAGCCCGCCATGTCGGCCTGGGTCTGGTTGCGCATGCGGTCCAGCACGGCCTTGCCGCTGGCGCACAGCTGCAGCTCGGTGCGGCGGCGGTCGGTGGTGCTGCCCTGCGACCGCAGGTAACCGGCGCGCACCAGCCGGTCGGCCATGGCCGATGCGGTGGCCAAGGTGACGCCCAAAAATCCGGCCAGCGCGCTGACCGAGCTGCCGGGATGGTGGTCGATGAAGTTCAGGCCACGAAACTGCGGCACCGTCAGCGGGCCGTCGAGCTGCGCGCGCATCACCTGGCGCATCGCGTCCATCACGCCGGGCAGTACGGCCATCACCTGCGCTGCGGCCGACGCGGCGTCGGGGGCGGTGTTTGCGGCGGTGTCCGGGGGGGCGTCTGTGGCGGCGGGCTGCCCGGTGGGCGCCGCGGGTTGGGTGCTCGTGGCTGCGCATACAGCCCGCCTTGCGGGGGTCTTGCGGCATGGCGCGGGTGAATCGGTCAGCGGGGCGGACATGGCCAGGCTCGGGGGGCAAGAATGCTTCGTGAGGCTAACCATCACCATACCAAAGCATGGCCCTGCCTGCCACGGGCGTTTTCCTGAGCTGCCGGTCAGCGTGGATATTTCGCCGCGTCTGCGGCAGCGCGACGGCGCCAGCGTTGCTGCGGTGTAGTGCGCCCGCGGCAACGCCAGCAGGTCAGTCGCCGTCCGGCGCGCGGCCGTGCCGGCTGTGCTGCCAGTCCTTCAGCGTTTGCTGCCAGGCACCCAGCCGGGCATCGGCCGCACCGCCGCCCGGACCCATGCCGGTCGCCACCAGCTGGTCGAGCAAGATCTCCTGGTCGACCGACAGCCGCTCCGGGAAGCAGGGCTCGATGTGCACCAGCAGGTCGCCGCGCGGTCCGCGCCGCGTGGCGGGGAATCCCTGGCCGGCCAGCCGGTAGTCGCGCTGGGCACGGTCCAGCACCAGCGTGTCGAGGCCGGACAGCGTGGGCAGCACCACCGGCCGGTTGGCCAGCCAGGCAAACCCGTTGACCGGCACCGTGCAGTGCACGCTGCCGTTGTGGTCGTCGCCGTCGGCCAGCGTGAAGACCGTGTGCGGCAGCACCTGCACCCGGATCAGCAGATCGCCCGGGCTCTGGTCCGGCCGCATGCGGCGGCCATCCACCTGCAGCTGGTCGCCGTCGCGCACGCCGGGTGGCAGCCGCACGGTGACCCGGTAGCCGGGTGTGCTGCGCTGGCCGGCGCCATCGCATGGGGTGCAGGGCGCGGATTGGCGGCCGCTGCCGGTGCAGGCAGCGCAGGTTGATGCGCTGCTGCCGAACAAGCCGTACCAGCCACGCTGGCGTTGTGAGCCGGTACCGGCGCAGGCCCGGCAGGCGGTGGCGCTGGGCCGCCAGCCGGCGCCCGCGCAGTCGGCACAAGCGGTGGTGCCGGCTTTGCCCCGCAGCACCTTGGTGCAACCCAGCGCAGCTTCTTCCAGCGTCAGCTTGAGCTTGCGGCTGACCGTGCGGCCACGCCGCTGTGATGCAGCGGCCTCGTCGGTACCGGACCCGCTGGCTGCGTGGGCAGGCTTGGCCTGTCTGGCCTCGGCAGGCGCGGTGGGCGGCGCCGGGTCGGGCATCGAGCCGTCGGAGGCGACCGGAAATCCCGCCCTGCGCAGCGCCTCGAACGCCAGGTTGATGCGCTGCATGCGCACCAGCGCACCGGCCTGGTCGTTGCGGTCCGGATGCCACAGTGACACCAGCCGGCGCCAGGCGGCCTTGACCTCGCGTTCGGTCGCGCCTGGGGCCAGGCCCAATTCGGCGTATGCGGTGTCGGTGCGCAATCGTTGTCCTCTTTTCGGTCGCCGAACCGGTTCTGCACTCGGCGTTTTGCCGCGCGGCGAAGGACGGCGCAAGGGGATGGTAGCCGACCGGCGCGGCGGGGACGGCACTTTTGCTGCGGCGCAGCATTGCCGATGGGTCCGCTTGGCCGGCCCATTCACTCTGGGTCCGCCTGGCCGGCCCATTCAATCTGCCAGACGCGGCCGGTGCACGTTGCCGCGGCGTGCGGCGCCTCAGGCGCTGACGATCCAGCCCTCGAGCGCATCCACCACTGCCGGCAGGCCCCAGCCGGGCTGGCCCAGCGCCCAGCCGGCCTGCACCAGGCACAGCACGGCGTCCAGCGCGTCGCCGCTGGCGTCGTCGGCCAGGGCGTCCCGCTGGGCGGCGGTCAGCTTCAGACGCAGGCCCAGGCGGGTGCGGCCTTGTTCCAGCGCCTCGACGATGTCCTTGCGGGCGATCAGCCGGTCCGGGGTCTGCTTGGCGCGGTCGTCGCTTTTGTAGGGCCGGCGGGCTATCAGCTCGCGCGCCAACAGGCCCGGATAGGCCTCCAGCGCCACCCGGCCGGCGTCACCTTGCTCCGGCGTGTGGGCCGGAAACCTCAAACCCGCTGCCTGCAGCAGCGGCAGACCTGCATGCAGCATGTAGGCCACCGGCGGATTGACCCATTTCATCGACGGGCTGGACCCGGCCGGACCGTCGCAGGCGCGGTGGGCAAACTTGCCGCCCACCGGCCGGCCGTTGCAGAAAGCGGCAAAGGTGTCGCGGATCTGCGGCCGGCCCAGCGCCGAATAGTGCCGGGTGCTGTCGGCCCAATCGGTGGGCCAGCCCAGCGCCAGCACCAGCTCGCGCGGCAGGCCGAACGGCAGATCAAAACCGCCGACCCAGACGCCGGGCTGGGCCAGCCACTGGCCAAAGGACGCCAGCGTGTCGAAGCGCTGCAGGCCGTCCAGCCGCAGCACCGCGCCGTGCAGCGTGCCGCTGGCCAGCACGATGGGTTTACGCCGGCTGGGGCGGCTGGAGAAATCGATCCCGATCACACGCTGGCTCATGACACGGATTGTCCGCGGCGCCTGCCGCGCCGCGCCGCCGCCGCCGCGCATGGCCCTGCACCGCCCGGCGCTGTCTCCGGCATGACTGACGCGACAGGCCCCTGCAACGCAGCATCGGTACACGATGAATTTGCCGCTGTCTTGGGTATCGCTCAGCCAGCGTGCCGCGCATTGGAGCCCCACCACCCGCGGGCTGCTGTGGACCAGCGCTGCCGGCCTGACGTTTTCGATGCTCAACGCCTTGATGCGCTCGCTGACGCAGCACATCGACCCGTTCCAGGCCCAGTTTCTGCGCTACCTGTTTGGCCTGCTGGTGCTGGTGCCGTTGATGGCGCACAACCGCTTTGCCGGCTACTGGCCGCAGCAGGTCGGGCCACAGTTCACCCGCGGCCTGGTGCACACCGCCGGGTTGTGCCTGTGGTTTTCGGCACTGCCGCGCATCCCGCTGGCCGACATGACGGCCATCGGCTTCACCGGGCCGATCTTCATCATGATCGGCGCCTATGTGTTTTTCAAGGAGCCGATGCGCTGGGCGCGCTGGCTGGCCTGCGGCATCGGTTTTGCCGGCGTGCTGATCGTGGTCGGCCCCAAGCTGTCGGCCAGCGGCGGCGCCTACCACCTGTTGATGCTGGCATCGGCGCCGGTGTTTGCGGCGTCTTTCCTGCTGACCAAGGCGCTGACCCGGCACGAGTCGCCCGGTGTGATCGTGGTCTGGCAGTCGATCTCGGTGTCGATCTTCAGCCTGCCGCTGGCGTTGTTGCATTGGCAGTGGCTGGGGCCCTGGCAGTGGGCGGCGTTTGCGCTGTGCGGTGTGCTGGGCAGCGCAGGCCACTACTGCCTGACCCGATCCTTCATGTCGGCCGACATCTCGGCCACGCAGTCGGCCAAGTTCCTGGACCTGGTCTGGTCAGCCTTGATGGGCTGGTTGTTGTTTGCCGACATCCCCAGCCAATCGACCCTGATCGGCGGCACCGTGATCTGCGCGGCCACGATCTGGGTGGCGCATTTTGAGTCGCGCCGTCGGCCCAAGCCCCAGCCGGCGCCGGCACCGGTGGCGGCCGAGCACGCGGCCGCCGCCGATCCGTCAGGCCTGACCTGAGCCGGGTGGGTTGTTGGGCGGGTTGCTGGCCGGGTTGTCGGAGGGTCCGGCCGGCCCGGCCCGGCGCTGTTCGCGCAGCATGAACAGGTACAGGCTCTCCACCTTCTGCCGCGCCCAGGGTGTCTTGCGCAAGAACTTCAGGCTCGACGCCACGCTCGGGTCGCTGACAAAACAGCGCACCGGGATGCGCTCCCCCAGGCCGGCCCAGCCGTAGTGCGTGGCCAGCGCGGAGACGATGTCCTCCAGCCGCAGGCCGTGCAGCGGGTTGCGCGGCTGCGGCGGCTGCGGTGCCGCACCGGGGGGCGATGGCGGCGCGGGCGGCGCTGGTGACGCTGGTGGATCGAGCGGGGCGGTCATCGCAGTATTTTCACCGCCCGGCATGCGGCTGGCGTTTGGTGGCGGGCTGCGTCTGAACCCACCGGAAAACCGGTCGTGTCCGTGCGCGTGCTGCGCTTCAGCGCAGCGGGGTTGTGGCGTCGGGCCGACGGTTCAGGATGGCGTGCACGGCGCTGCCCAGGCGCTCGGAGGCGTATTCCTTGAAGAGCACAGCGCGCACGCCGGCCGCATGGGCCTGTGCCTTCAGCTCCTCGGTGACATAGCCCGAGGCGATGACCACCGGCAAGCCCGGTGCGGCCAGCGCCAGTGCCCTGGCCAGCGCGATGCCCGACATCTCCGGCATGGTGAAGTCGGTGACGACAAGCGCGAAGCGCTGGGGCTGCGCACGCACCAGGTCCAGCGCCTGCTGCGCGCTGTGCATGCAGCTGACGTTGTAGCCGGCGCGCTGCAGCAACGCGCTCATGGTGAGCGCGACGACCTCGTCATCGTCCACGTACAGCAACTCTTCGCCCTTGCCATGCGCACCGATCGGCATCGACTCCCCGCCGTCTGCAGCTGCCGCTGCGGCCGGCGCCAGCGGCAGCAGGATGTCGAAGCGGGTGCCCGCGCCCGGGCGGCTCTGGACCTCGATGCTGCCGCCGCTGGCGCTGACGATGCCGTGCACCACAGCGAGCCCGAGCCCGGTGCCCTGGCCTACCGGCTTGGTGGTGAAAAAGGGCTCGAAGATGCGGGCGCGAGTGGCCTCGGTCATGCCGGCGCCGTCGTCCTCGACGCGCAGGCGCGCCCTGGGCGGGGCGCCGTCGATGCGGTCCAGGCCGATGCGTACATGGCCCTGTTGACCGGGCAGCGCCTGCCAGGCGTTGGTGCACAGATTGAGCACCAGCTGCTGCACCTGTGCGCCGTCGACGCGGGCATACAGCGGCTCGTCGGCCAGCGACGATTCCAGCCTGACACTGGCCGGCAGCGTGGCGCGCAGCATGGCGACCGCCTCTTCCACCAGCGGGCGCAGCGCTTGCACCGTCAATTCCTGTGGGCTGCGGCGGCTGAAGGTCATGATCTGCTGCACCAGCGTGCGTGCGCGGGCTGCAGCCTGGTGGATCAGGGCCAGGCTTTTCTGCGCCGGGTGGTCGGCGTCGATGTCGTGGCGCACGATGGCCACATTGCCCAGGATGGCGGCCAGCACGTTGTTGAAGTCGTGCGCCACGCCGCCGGCCAGCGTGCCTATCGATTCCATCTTCTGCGCCTCGCCCAGGCTCATCTCCAGCGCACGTCGCTCGGCCTCGGTCCGCTCCAGCTCGGTCAGGTCGCGTGCGATGGTGGAGAGGTGGGTGACGTCGCCCTGCGCGTTGCGGTGGCAGAGGATGACCTGCAGCATCGGGATCTCGCGCCCGTCGGCGGCAGCCACGGCCGTGCGTCCGGTCCAGAAACCGTCACGGACCGCCGTCGGCAGCCCTTGTTCGAGCACCAGGCGTCGCGACCATTCGGGGTGGCACTGGGCGATCGTCAGGGCCGACACATCGTCTTGGGGCCCGTAACCCAGCATGCGCCGTGCTGCCCGGTTGAGAAAGATGTTGCCGCCGTTGGGGTCGGTGGAGCCCACGAAGTCTGGCGTCGCATCCAGGATCGCGGCCAGTCGCTGAAGCCGCTCGATCAGGCGCTGGCGCTCGGTGATGTCGCGCACGATGACGCTCGACACCAGGCGTTCGCCCGATTCGGGGTCGCTATAGGTGCTGGTGGACAGATCGGCCTCGAACGTGCTGCTGTCGGCGCGGCGCAAGCGGACCGTGCCCCGCGCACTGCCGGTGGCCAGGCGCTGCGCTTCGATGGACCCGACCCTGGGATCGGTCATGTCGATCAGCTCGTCGCGCGGGGTGGCCTGCAGTTCGGCCTCGCTGCGGCCGTACATCGCGCAGGCCGCAGGATTGGCCGCCAGGATCGCGCCGCCAGGCAAGGTGCGCATGACGCCATCCAGGCTGTTGACAAACAGCATGCGGTAGCGCATCTCGCTGCGCCGCAGGTGCTCTTTCTCGGCCTCGAGCGCGGCAGTGGCGCTGCGGATGCGGTGGTCGGCCACGATATTGGCCTGTACCAGCAAGTGTGTCATCGCGGCCAGTGCCGCCGACAGGGCCAGCCCCAGCGCCAGCAGCCAGCCTGTGCCCTGGTCAAGGGCCCAGGCCGGTCCGACGCTGCGCACCTCGACGTTCCAGGTCCGGTCGGCGACCTGGATGCGGTTGCGCCAAGGGTCGGACCGGGTGGCCTCGGGCGGGCTGGCGGCGTCGGCCCAAGCGCTGTCGAACACCAGGTCGTTGGCGCCCTGGACCCGCGCCTGCGGATCGGTGATGACGATGCGATGGCTGAGCAGGCGCTTGTCTGTCAGCACGCTGCGCACCAGATCGTTGGCGCGGAACGAGATGCCCACCACGCCTTGCGCGGCCCGTGCACGGGCCTCGGGCGTGGGCGGGACGATGCCACGGGCATAGACCGCGGCACGGATGACCACGCTGGTGAGCAGCGGCCGGTTCTGGGCAAGGCGGTCGCGCGCCAGCAACACCGGCCCCGTCGCCACGTAGTGGCCGCCTGCCACGGCGGTCTCGACCGCGGCGCGGTATTGCTGGCGCGGGTCATACAGGTCGTAGCCAAAAGCAGGCAGGTCCAGCGGATAGGTGTGGCGCAGCACCATGTGAACCGGCCGCTCGCCTGGCGGCTGGATCGCGAACCCCGGGTGTCCGGCGGGCAGGCTGCTGCGGTCGGCCGCCACGGCTTGAACGTACGCGGAGCGCTGCGCGTTGGGCACCAGATCAGCCATGAAGGTCAGCGCCAGTCCGGGAAAGCGCTGCTGCAACGAGATCGCCTGCACGTAGCGCAGAAACTCGGCGTCCGAGGGCGACTTCTGCAGCACACCGAACATGCGCAGGCCCGGCAGCGTGTCGACATACGCCTGGATGCGGCTGGCGACGGCCGTGGCGAAGGCCGAGGCCTCGCGGTCGAGTTCGGCGTTCGCCTCGCGCTGGGTGTTGCGCAGCGACCATGCGCACAGCAGGCCGGTGAGCGCCAGGCCCAGCGCCAGCACGGCTGTCGGCAGCCAGCGCAGGCGCGGCGTCCGGGCATCAACCACGGCAGCGGCTTGTTTATCCACAAGGCTCGCGCCGCCGCTTCGGCGGGCTGCTGGGCAGAGGTGAGGCGAGCGCTGAGGTCAAAAGAGGGTCCGGCCCGTAAGTCCCAGGGTGTTGATCGAGCGTCCCGGCTGTTGCGCAGCGGGATGCAAGCGTACTACCGCCCGCCGGTTCCGGGCTTGCGGCGGCACAGATGGTTTCCTGAGGCCCCGGCCGACCCAGGCTTGGCGCTACAGTGGCCGCCGCCCCTGACCACCGACTGCCGCGCCCCGGCAACCCCCTCACCGTGAGCAATGCCCAACCCGACCTGGTGCACGCCCTGCGCGGCAGCACCGTTGAATCGATCCACCGCGGCGCCCTCGCCATCGTCGATGCCGACGGCACGCTGGTTCAGTCGCTGGGCGATGTGGACCGGCCGATCTTTCCGCGCTCGGCCTGCAAGGTGCTGCAGGCGCTGCCGCTGGTGGCCAGCGGTGCGGCCGAGGCGCTGGGCCTCGTCGACGAAGAACTGGCGCTGGCCTGTGCGTCGCACGGTGGTGAGCCGCGCCATGTGGCCACCGCGGCGGCGATGCTGGCCAAGGCCGGGCTGACGGCGTCCGCGCTGGAGTGCGGCGCACACTGGCCCAGCTTCGACGGCGCCTTGAAGGCGTTGGCGCGCGAGGGCGGCACGCCGGGTGCGCTGCACAACAACTGCTCGGGCAAGCATTCGGGCTTTGTCTGCGTCGGCTGCCTGATGGCGCGTGCCGCCGGGCGCGAGCCGGCCGAGTTTGTGCGCGGCTACCTGCGCCCCGAGCATCCGGTGATGCGCGAAGTGACGGCCGCGCTGGCCGCTGCCACCGGCGCCGATCTGGCGCGGGCGCCGGTGGGCACCGACGGCTGCTCGATCCCGACCTTTGCGATACCGCTGCGCCAGCTGGCGCATGGTTTTGCCCGTGTCGCCACCGGCGTCGGCTTGTCGGGCGACCATGCCCGCGCCGCCCGCCGGCTGCGTCGGGCGGTGGCCCGTGCGCCGTTTTTTGTCGCCGGCAGCGGCCGCTTCGATACCCGGGTGATGGAGCGCCTGGGCGAGCGGGTGTTTTGCAAGGTGGGAGCCGAGGGTGTGTTCTGCGCCGCGCTGCCCGAGTCCGGCCTGGGCGTGGCGATCAAGATCGACGACGGCAACACCAGCCGGGCCTGCGAGGTGGTGATGGCCGCGGTGATCGAGGCCCGGGTGCGGCTGGACGACGACGAGCGCACGTTCATGCGCGGCTTCAGCGATGTGCCGCTGGTCAACTGGAATCACATCGAGGTCGGGCGGCTGCAGGCCAGTGCGGTTTTGCGCGCGGCGCTGAAGGACGGCGCCACGCGGGGCTGAGAGCCTGAGAGTCTTTCGTTCATGCCCGCTCATCACGCCCAAAAACGCCCGCACGTCGTTGCAAATGCTCGCCATAGCCCGGGCTATGGCTGTGCTTTGCGCCTAGATCGGACGCCTTGGGACGCGCTGCTCGGTCGCGCCCGAAAAACTCTCAGGCTCTGACACCCGGCCAGGCTGTCGCAAGCGGCAGCGCCGCCAGGACTCAACGCAAGCCGGTGGCGGTGGGTGTGAGCCAGCGCTGCCACAGGCCGCGCAAACCCACCTCCAGGTGCTGCGCAAACCGCGGCGCATCGCACAGCGGCGAAGCCAGCAGCCGATCGCGCAAGCCCTGGCGCAGCGCAGACAACGCCGCCAGGTCGCCGGCATGCTGCACAGCGCGGGCCAGGTAGTCGTCGGCACCCTGGGCCACCCAGTCGGCCAGGCCCAGGTTTTGCAGGATCGACAGGCCCTGGCGCGACAGGGCGGTGTCGCCCGGCCAGGTCAGCACCGGCACGCCCATCCACAGTGCCTCCAGGCTGGTGGTGCCGCCGGGGTAGGGGAACGGGTCGAGTGCGATGTCCACCTGGGCATAGGCCGTCAGATAGTCGGCGCGGGATTGGGCCGGTTGCAGCCGCAACCGATCGGCGCCGATGCCGTGTCGGGCAAACCGGTCCAGCACCGATTGGCGCACCGCCGCGTCTTGCAGCGGCGCACTCTGCAGCACCAGGCTGCTGCCCGGCACGGCGTGCAGGATGCGTGACCACAGCGCCAGCACCGCGTCGTTGAGCTTGGCCAGGTGGTTGAAGCAGGCAAAGCGCACGCCGCCACCGGCCAGCGCCGGCAGCGGCACCACCGGCAGGTCGAACGCCGGCGGCGTGAAGCACAGGAAGGTTTCGGGCAGGCGCAGCAGCGGCTCGGCAAACCCGGCCTCGGCGCCGGGTGGCGCGATCCACGGGTCGACGATCAGCGCGTCCACCGCCGCCACCCCGGTGCTGGCGCAATAGCCCAGCCAGCTGAGTTGCACCGGCGCCGGTCGCCAGGCCAGCACCGGCAGGCGGTTCTGGTGGGTGTGGCCGGACAAGTCGATCAGCAGGTCGATGCCGTCGGCGTGGATCGTGCTGGCCAGCGTGGCATCGTCCTGATCGGCCACTGGACGCCAGCCCTGGCAATGGGCGCGCAGGCGCTGGCTCAGCGCATCGTCGGCGCGGTGGTTGGCATAGGCGTGGATCTCGATCCGGCCGGCGGCCTGGCGGGCCAGCGCGGCCAGCACCGATTCGAGAAAAAAGCCGACCGGGTGGGTGCGCAAGTCGGACGACAGCAGGCCGATGCGCAGACATTTGTCGGGCTGGCGGGGGTTGGCCCAAGTCGTGAAAGGCCGGGCCTGCCGGGCGGCGAGTGCGCCGAAGCGGCGAGCGTCGGCCAGGTGTTGCGCCGACCGGTTGGCGGCAGCGGCCGGGCCAGGCACGCTGTCCAAGGGCTGCGCCTGGTATTGCTGCAGGAACAACACCGCACTGTGCAGCGCCAGGTCGGCCGGCGCCAGCGCCAGCGCCCGCTGCAACTGGGCCAAGGCCGCCTCGGGCTGGCCCAGCGTCTTGAACAGGTGGCCCAGGTTGCTGTGCACCAGTGCCAGTTCGGGCGCCAGCACCACCGCCTGTTGGTGGGCGGGTAGTGCGTCACCCAGCCGGCCGGCAGCCATCAGCGCGTTGCCCAGGTTGCTGTGCGCCAGCGCCAGCCCGGGCTGCCAGGCGACAGCCTGTTGCAGCGACAGCAGCGCGGCGTCGGGCTGGCCCAACGCCAGCAACGCCACGCCCAGGTTGACCGCCACCGTGGCCTGGCCAGGCTGCAGCGCCAGCGCCTGCCGGAAGCCGGCCACTGCGTCGGCGTGGCGCCCCAGGTCGGCCAGCAGATTGGCGCGGTGCACTTGGGCGGGCACCAGGCCGGGCTGCAGTTGCAGCGCGGTCTCAAAGCTGGCCAGCGCGGCCTCGGGCTGGCCGGTGCTGTGCAGCAGCAGGCCCAGATGGTCGTGACTGCCGGCATGGCGCGGCCGCAGTGCCAGCGACTGGCGCAGGCTGGCGGCGGCGGCGTCAAACTGGCCCAGGGCTTTGAGCGCAAGGCCGAGCGCGCCGTGGGCCTCGGCCATGCGGGGATTGAGCGCCAGGGCCTGCTGGACGCTGGTGATGGCCTCTTGCGGGCGGCCCTGGCCGGCCAGCGCATTGCCCAGGTTCAGGTGCGCCGCCGCCAGACCCGGCTGCAGGCGCAGCGCCTCGCGACAACGGGCCTCGGCCGCGGCCCACTGGCCTTGGCGCGCCAGCACGTCGCCCAGGTTGCTGTGGGCCTGGGCAAAGCCGGGTTGGATCTGCAGCGCACGCCGGTAGCAGGTAGCCGCCTGGTCAAACTCGCCACGCGCCAGGTGCACACCACCCAGGTTGCTGGGCACCTCGGCGTCCAGCGGCAGCAGCGCCATCGCGCGCTGCAGCGGCGCCAGCGCGTCCTGGCCTTGCACCAGCAGGGCGATGCCCCAGGCCTTCCAGGCCTGGCCGTCGGCGGGATGGCGGGTGGCCAGCACCTGCGCGTTGGCCGCCATCTCGGCATGGCGCCCGCTGTTGAACAGGCCGAACAGCGCCACCAGGTCGGCTTGCGGCACCCGGGCGGCGGCGGCTGAAGCGGCCGAGACGGGCCGCTGGGTGGGCCGCTGGCCGGGCCGCAGTGCGGCGGCGGGCTTGCCGGGCTTTTTCATCCGCGGCTCAGGCGGGCGATCAGCCCGTCCAGGTAGTGGTTGAACAGCATGTCCGCATCCTGGCCGAACAGCTTGATGCGCCCGGTGTGCCGCAGCAGCAGCAGGCCCACGCCCTGGGCAAACAGCGCGGTGGCTTCGAAGCGGGCGGCGTCCGCGCCCAGCCCCAGCGCGATCAGCGCCTGCTCACCGGGCGCCAGCGCGTCGTGCAGGCGCTGGTTGAGCGCGCGGTTCAGCTCCGGCGTCAGACCACGTTCGGCCAGGCCCTGCACCAGGTAAAAGCCCAGGTCCAGGTCGCGCGGGTTGCGGGTGAAAAACTCGAACCAGGCGCGTGAGCGGGCGCGCAGCTCGGCGGCGGGCGCTGCGGTGGGCGGGGCGGCGGGCGAGGCGGCCGGCTCAGCGGTGGTGCCCGTGCTGTCGGCGGGCACCGCCTCGGCCACCGCCGCATTCAGCCGCTCCAGCGACTCGGCCAGCAGCGCGCCGTAGATCAGCTCCTTGCTGTCGAAGTACGAGTAGATCGCGCCCGGCGTGTAGCCGGCGCGGCGGGCGATCTCGCGCATGTTGGCACCCGCCAGGCCGTGTTGCTGAAAGACCTCGCGTGCGGCGTCCAGCACCAGCGCGCGGCGGGTGTCGGTCAGGCTCTGGCGGCGCTGCTCGGGGGTGGCCATCGCGGGATGATAGCTGTGGCCGCCTGTCCGCCGAACGTTTGACAAAGGATTGAACGATGTTTAATCTGCCCGGATTGAGACCCCGATGTCGACCGGAGACCTGCGATGAACAGCCCCGCCACCCACCCGCCTGCCCCCCAGCCCACCCAGCCCCGCAGCAACCCGTTGATGACCGGCGCGGACTTTCGCGAATCCCTGCGCCGCACCAATCCCCGGGTGTTTGTCGATGGCCGCCGGGTGCACAGCGTGGCCGACGAGCCGGCCTTCCAGCCCGGCATCAACGCCATCGCGCTGACCTACGACTTTGCCCGGCAGCCGCGTTACGCGCCACTGATGACGGCGGTGCAGCACACCAGTGGCCAGTTGGTGAACCGGCTGACCCACATCAACACCCGCTCAGCCGACCTGCTGAACAAGCTGGAGGCAGTGCGCCTGATCTGCCAGGAGACCGGCTGCGCCCAGCGCTACTTGACCCAGGACGCGCTCAACGCCATCGGCCAGGTGACGGCGCGCATCGACGACGCCCATGGCCGGCCGCGCGGGCAGGGCGAGGCCACCGGCCGCTACCTCGATTACCTGCACCGGGTGCAGGACCAGGACTTGACACTCGGCATCGCGATGACCGATGCCAAGGGCGACCGCAGCCGCCGGCCGCACCAGCAGGCCAACCCGGACAGCTACCTGCACATCGTCGAGCACCACGCGGTGCACAACGGCGTGCACGGCATCGTGATCTCGGGCGCCAAGGCCATCGTCACCGCCGCGCCTTATGTGCATGAGCTGCTGGTGATGCCGTCGCGCAACATGGGCGTGGAGGACGCACACTTTGCGGTCTGCTGCGCGGTGGCGATCGACGCGCCCGGCCTGACGATCGTGGCCCGCCCGGCCGGGCGGCCCGGTGAAAAGCTGGAGCATGGCGCGGCGCTGTTCAGCCGCAAATACGGCCAGAGCACCGCCGTCTGCCTGTTCGACCGGGTGTTTGTGCCGATGGACCGGGTGTTTTACGCCGGCGAGTGGCAACACTCCGGCCACCTCACCTACAGCTACGCTACCCACCACCGCCACACCTGCATAGCCGCACGCGCCGGTTTTGGTGACCTGCTGATCGGCGCATCAGCGCTGATGTGCGAGGCCAACGGTTTCGACCCCGGTGCCGAGACCCAGTTGCGCGAGCAGATGGTCGAGCTGATCACCATCACCGAGAGCTTTTTTGCTTGCGGGGTGGCCGCCAGCGTCTACGCCAAGCTCGATGAGCCCAGCGGCATCCTGATGCCCGACCCGGTCTTTGCCAACATCGGCAAGCTGCTGCTGGCGACCAGGATCTACGACATGCACCGCATCGCCCACACGGTGAGCGGCGGCCTGATCGTCACCCTGCCCGGCCCGGACGAGGACCACAACCCCGAGACCGCCGCCAAGCTCTCGGAGGTGCTGCGCGCCAACCCCGACGTGCCCTACGCGCAGCGCATCGAAGTGGCGCGTTTCATCGAGGACCTGACGGCCGGCTACCAGGGCGGCTGGTACAGCGTGATCAGCCTGCACGGCGGCGGCTCACCGGCAGCGATGAAGCAGGAGATCTGGCGCAACTATCCCGTCGGCAACAAGGTGGACCTGGTCGAGCGGTTGCTGGACCGGGGGGTGGCGGGGCAGGGCGCTGCGGCCGACCTGCCGGCAGCAGATGCAAACCCAGCCCGGCCGATCACCCGCAACCGCCAGCCCGGCCAGTGCTGCGACACCGGCTGCACGGCGCCCGGCCGGGCGGTGATGGTCGATCTGCCGACCGTGCTGGCCACGCTGCCGTCGCGTCAGCCGGTGGGCTGAGAGCCTGAGAGTCTTTCGTTCATGTCCGCTCATCACGCCCAAAAGACGCCCAGTCGCCGTTGCAAATGCTCGCCATAGCCCGCTATGGCTGCGCTTTGCGCCTAGACCGGACGCCTTTCGAGCGCGCTGCTCGGTCGCGCCCGAAAAACTCTCAGGCTCTGAGCCCGCGCGCGGGCGCCGGAAGGCGCCTATGGCTGGCAAAGGCACAGTGGCGACACAAGCCGCTGGGCTGAGGCTGCCCGATACTCCCGGCCATGGCCAAACCCATCCCCCGACTGAGCCCGACCGAGATCGAGGCGATCATCAAGACCGCCTGGGACGACCGGCCGCCCTTCCGCACCGTGCTGATGCAGCATGGGCTGGAGCCCGGCCAGGTGGTGCAGCTGCTCAAGCGCGAGCTGACGTCCAATGCCTTCAAGGTCTGGACGGCCCGTACCAAGGGCGTGGTGTCGGCGGCGCCCACCCGCTACGAGACGCCCAAGCCCAAGCCCAAGCCGGCGGCCAAGCCGACACTGACGCCCAAGCCAGCGTCCAAAGCGGCGCCGAAGCCGGCCGCCAAGCCAGCCGCCAAACCAGCCACCAAACCAGCCGCCAAACCAGCCACCAAACCAGCCACCAAACCAGCGCGCTGATCGGCCGCGGCAATCGCCTGCGCGCATTGCGCAGGCGGCGCGGACTCTGGCAGACTGCACGGTCCCCATCCCCACCCGGAGTTTGCACATGCGCCCATCCATCCGCTGGTCCCTGCTGGCCTGCAGTGCCGCCGCCTTGCTCACCGCCTGCGGCAGCCTGCCCGGCAGCAAGACCGGCACGAGCTTTTTTGTCACCAGCACCAGCCCCGGCACCGGCGGTGACCTGGGCGGCCTGGCCGGCGCCGACAAACACTGCCAGTCGCTGGCCGCCGCTGCCGGCGCCGGCAGCCGGACCTGGCGCGCTTACCTCAGCACGCAGGCGGTGGGCAGCCAGGCCGGTATCAACGCCCGCGACCGCATCGGCAAAGGCCCGTGGATGAATGCCAAGGGCGTGGTGGTCGCCACCGACGTCGAGCAATTGCACGGCGCCAACAACCTGAGCAAGCAGACCGCACTGACCGAGACCGGCAACATCGTCAACGGCCGCGGCGACACGCCCAACCTGCATGACGTGCTGACCGGCTCGCAACCCAGCGGCGTCTTCATCGCCGGCGATGTCAATTCGACCTGCGGCAACTGGACCATGAGCAGCGGCGGCGCCGCGATGGTCGGCCATCACGACAAGACCGGCCTGGATGAGAGCGTGCCGGCCAAGTCCTGGAATTCCTCGCACCAGTCGCGGGGTTGCAGCCTGGACCAGTTGAAGACCACTGGCGGCGGCGGCCTGTATTACTGCTTTGCGGCCAACTGAGCCTGACGCGTCAAAACGCCACAGGCGCCACAAACAAAACAGCCCGGCGGGTCAAGGACCTGCCGGGCTGTTTTGCTACCAAACTACCAAAACCTACCAATTCTGGTAGGCGCAATTGGACTCGAACCAACGACCCCCACCATGTCAAGGTGGAAAAATTGGACTATCTGGAACGTTCTGAGATCGAGTTTTCAAAGGTAAACGAACTTGCGGTCGTCCCGAAAACGCTCCTGAAATCGACCTCGGTTTTTCGTACTTTTTCGTACTTGGGTGGAGCGGGACCAGCATAGCCATACGGATCGACACGCTCGCCTCACGCGAGAAGCTCAAGCCTCGTCGGCAGCCCCACTGGCAGCGCGGTCGCAAGGGATGCTTCGTCGGCTACCGGAAGATGACAGCGTCCGGGCACGGCGCGTGGTTGGCTCGAGCGCGCGATGAGGACGACGGAACGAAGCAGTTGTTCAAGCCGCTGGGTGAGTTTGCAGACCTGACCGACTACCTTCGCTTCGACGCCGCCACGAACGCGGCGCTTGCGTGGTTCGACCAACTCGGGCGCGGCGGCACCGCCATGGCAACCACTGTGGGGGACGCCTGCTCCCGATACGTTCGCCACCTGACGGCGACCAAGACCGAGCGGGCTGCGAAAGACGCCGAGGAGCGATTCAAGAACTACGTCCTGAACAACGCGAAGCTGGCGGCGACCGAACTGCCGAAGCTGACGCCGGCCCAGCCCGAGGCCTGGCGCAAATCGCTAAGGGTCCTGCCCACGCGCAGCGGAGGAAACCGCGGCAAGCACAGATCCGACAGCACCCTGAACCGCGACATGACTTGCTTCCGGGCGGCGCTGAATCTTGCCTACCTGGACGGCTTGCTCACCACCGACTACGCATGGTGCAGCAAACTTCGGCCCATCAAGAACGCTGACCAACGCAGAGAGCTGTACCTCTACCGTGCCCAGCGCCTCGATTTCATCGAGAAGTCGCCAGCAGACCTCGCGGTGTTCCTTCGCGGACTTTGCCAACTTCCGCTGCGGCCAGGCGCCTTGGCAAAGCTGAAGGCCGGCGACTTCGACAAGCGGCTCACGGTGCTCAAGATCGGTCAGTACAAGAGCGGAAAGGATCGCCGTATCAAGCTGCCCGACGTGATCGCCGAACTCTTCGACGCTGCCGCCAAGGGCAAGCTGCCCACCGTCCCCCTGTTCTCACGAGTTGCTCCTCCTCGCGGGCATGAGCCCGCAGCGTCGTCGCGCCTTGCTGGCGCACCGCATCGCAGCCCACTCGGGCGTGTCCAACTGCGGAATCTAGGGTCACTCGCTCCGACAGCGTTTGACCAGGAACTTGCATGCAATCTTCAGCAATAGCGGCAGCCAGCAGCCTCATTGCAATCTCCAGTACCGCCGACCATACGGTGCGGTCATCAAAACCGCGCACTCGAGCAACGGCGCATTGCCAGGCTGTCGAGTGTCACCTCGTGGCAGGCCTTGACGGCATTTTCGACGCTCGAGAGCTCCGTTGCGTTGGCGATCGGAACAGCGCTACGGCGGCAACATGCACTCATGAACGCATTCCGGCTGTGCCCTCAAATACGCTCACGGCGCCCCGGCCACAGGCCTTGGCTGCATAGAGTGCCGTGTCCGCGTTACGCATCAGGCTCTCAGTTGTGGTGCCGTGCTCTGGGTGAAGCGCGATGCCGACCGATAGTCCAACCTGCACGACATGGCCCTCGATTTCGATCGGCTGCTGGACGCTTTGAAGTGCGCGCTGCGCGAGCCGCAAAGCCTGATCCGTCTCTTTGACATTCGCTTGAAAGATGGCAAATTCATCGCCGCCCATGCGTCCGACGATGTCGGCGTCGCGCACGACACACTGCAATCGCTCGGCCACGATCGCCAATAGCTTATCGCCGATCGCATGGCCCAGCCGGTCATTGACCGGCTTGAACCTGTCAAGGTCCAGGTAGTGCACCGCAAAGCCTCCAGCGGTTGCGTCGGAGTTGTTCAAGGCCATCGCCACGCGCTCCAGAAACGCCGCGCGATTGAACAGCAAGGTTAGGCCGTCGTGACGGGCTAGATGGCGAATTCGTTCTTCCTGGCGCCTGCGCTTGGTGATGTCGGTGTAGGTCCGCAGAACACCGCCGCCTTCGATCGGCACGCTCTGAACCTCGATCACTCGGCCGTCCTGGCGCTTGCGGTCATAGCATTGCGGTTGGTCGAGGATGCCGCCGTCACGAATGAATTGCCGCACATCCTCCGGCGTGTGTGCGAACTCGTCGGTGGACCATTGGAATTCCAGCACCTGGGCAAAGGTCGGCCTTGAAGCCATCAACTCGGGCGGCAGCCCGAGCAGTTCGATCGCTCGTCGATTGCACACCTCGACCACCCGCTGGGCGTTCACCATCATCACGCCCTGCTCCATGCGTTCAAGCGTCACCTCCAGCATGCGCGACTTCTCGCCCAAAAGCGTCTGGCTGTCGCGTGCACGGCGCTCGGCCAGGATCAGTTCCTGTTGCTGGCGCTTGAGGACTGTGATGTCGACATGGGCGAAGAAGCCCACGCCATCGCTGCGGCGTTGCTCGATAACGCGCACCCAGCGCGCTCCCGGCAGTGGAAGCTCGAACGGAGCACCGGCGAAGCGCATGTTTTCCGTCAAGGTCGCGAGGCCGGTTTCGTAAAGCACGCGATCCGCGCCCTCGTGCTGGCGCCAAGCGCTGCTGTAAACATCCTCGAACTGCCTGCCGACTGCCGAAGCCTTGTCCGGCAGTCCGTACATCCGCACGTAGTGTTCGTTGACCCACGTGACGCGATTGACAGCGTTGGTCAGCATTACACCGTCGCCGACATGCTCGAAAAGTTCGGTGCCGTCCGCAACCAGAGCTGCCTGTGAGCCGGCCGCGCGCGCTTCGGTGTCGCTCAGCCTCGGCACCGAACTCCGGCTCCAGACGCGAACTCGCCCGACCCCGGGCAGGGGAAGGGAGGCCGCTTTCAGCCAAGTGTCTCGGTGCTTGAACGTGTAGGGGCGTTGCTGTGCATGGTGACGGGCGATGCCCTTCTCAATGTACCGGTCGATCGAGACGATCTCGTCGGCGTCGAGGCGGCCTTGGTAGAAGCGACGCAGGTTGACGCGATACGGTTCACCAGCGTGGACGTGGTTGGCGTGCTCCGGAAAGAAGCGCAAGAAGGCCCGATTCCACAGCAGCGTGCGATCGTCCTGGTCGAACACGCACATCGCCACATCCAGACCGTCGAGAGTCTCGGCGATGACGCGAAGGAGGACATCGGAATCAGCCATATCGGCATTGTCCGCTTACCGGCGGGCGTACTTCGCAGACCATCCATCGATGACGCGCTGCAGTTCATGACGCAGGATTGATTGACTATGCCTGCTTAGCTTGTCGTCAACGGTGACTTCGACTGGTAAACGTTGATCTTTAGAAGCGATACCGTGTGGATTGCGAGCCACATTCAACATCCGCGGATTAAACGGTAGAGACGTTAACCGGGATGACCGGAGCCAGGTCTTCACCGAGCTGTTAGAAGATAGGCTGCTCGGTGTCCATCGGACGGAGCTGGAGCAATGTTTGGTGCCTTTCTGGGTGAACGACGGGAGGGTAGGGGAGGCCACTACCGGAAAACGCGCTGGACCAGCCTATGCACATCAGGCAGTTCCGACGATGGCCAACAACCTGTTTGTCATCGCGTTGATGTACATGGGAGTCAGAGGTCAGGTAACCGGGCACCAGCGCTGCACCGCCTCCGCCGTGTCGAACGGCCCCGTGTTGAAGCAGATGCGCGCCTGCGGGGCATGTTCATGGACAACGTTGAGCACTTTCTCGAACAGGAGAAAGTTTTTGCCGATGGTGCGCACACCGGCACCGATCACGACGCAGTCATAGCGGCTCTTCTGCAACGTCGCTCGGATCACGTCCTCGGCGGTTTCGCCAAAATCAGTCAGGCACAGTCGAGCGTCGTAACCCAAGGCGTTCAGTGCAGCGATGTCCTTGTCCAGCCCCCCTTGAACCTTCTCGGCCGTCATGCCAGGAAAGGCGGCGTAGGCCGGATCTGCGAAGTTGATGAGCTGGGGCTGCAGCCCAACTGACAAAACAGATTTTCTTGAAGTCATGGCGTTTCTCTGGATGGGTTCGGAGGGTTTCGGAAGGTTTCGGAGGGTCTGACGCACCGGTTGGTCCACGACGCACGGGCTGGCTCGATGCCCCTCGGCGGCATCTCGCCACCTGTCAGCCGCCAGGTGCGGCGACGTGAAGGATCATCTTGCCGCGCGCCTTGCCGCTCTCGCCAAGGCGGTGTGCCCGGGCCGCGTCGGCAAGCGCAAACTCTTGGCCGACGACGATGCGCAAGCG
>JBBQAH010000063.1:0-15575 GCA_038316145.1 Burkholderiales bacterium | reverse complement strand
TGGGCCAGAGGCCCAGGCCTTCGCCAGGCACAAAGCGTCCTCAGGACTCTTTGTGTCCGGGCTCAGTCCCCCGATGGCGGCCAGGGGGCCGACATCTCCTCCTATGTCACTGCGCCGGTCACCCAACGCCCTTGGCCGCCGCCACCGTTGCCGCGTGCGTTGGCTTTAAAACCCAGCGCGCGCAGCAGTTGGATTAGCGCCGTGTCGGGCTGGCGTGTCCCGCGCTGGTAAAGAAGGGAGGGCCGGTGCTTTTCCGGCCCGGAATGACACGGAGCGGGGCACGCCAGCCCGGCGCGGTGCGGTTGCACGGCACCCACGAACGGCAGGTTTCAGACGCTTGAACCAAAGTCAGCAACGAGCCGAAAGAAGGCTTCCAACAGGCTCGCAAAGCCGCCCGATGCTCGCTCAACCCGGCAAACCTGAAGCCGACAGCAAGCCTGCCTCGCGGTCAGCGGGCAAGCCGGCAAGCGTGAAGGCCTGAGCGTCGGCGGGCAAGGCGCGCCACCAAGCCAGCGTGTCGGTGACCGTATCGGCCAGCGGCCGGACCGTCAGGCCAACAGCCGAGGCCCGATCGGTGGGCACGGCCATGAACGCAGCGTGTTCGGCATCGGCCGGCAGCCACAGCGGCAGATCGACCCAGGGCCGCACGCCCTGCGCCAGCAAATCGCTATCGGTGATCCATTGCAGGCGGGGCGCGACCCCTGCAGCGTCGCCACAAGCTTGCAGCAGGCGACCCATCGTGGTGAACCCCGGCGGTGCTGCTGCATTGAAGGCGCCGCTGGCGCCCGCGTCCAGCGCGTGCAGCACAAACGACGCCAGGTCGCGGACGTCGATGAATTGCAGCGGTCGCAGCGCATCGCCAGGCGCCAGCACCGGCAGGCCATCCACCGCGGCGCGTGCCAGCCGGGCCGGCCACCAGGTGAAGCGCTGGGTCGGATCAAAAGGGCCGACCACCAGGCCTGGGCGGATCAGCAAGCTGCGGCTTGCGCCGGTCTGCTTGACCACGGCCGCCTCGCACAAGGCCTTGAGCGGGCCGTAAGTGCGGCCGTCCACCACGGTGGTGTCGGTATCGTCGATGCGGCCGAGGGCGGCGTCCTCAGTATTGGGCAGCGCCGCGCTGGCGTAGACCGACACACTGGAGATCAGCGCGTAGCGGCCGACCCGGTGGGCCAGATGGCGGGCCATGCGGTCAGCGTCGGCTGGCAGGTAGGCACAGGTGTCGACCACCGCGTCCCAGCGGCCACCGGCCAGCGCCGACAAATCGCCCTGCCGGTCGCCGCGCAGCACGGTCACGCCTGTCGGCATCGGGGCAGACGGCGAGGCCGACTGGCCGCGGTTGAACAGCGTGATGTGGTCGCCGCGCGCCAGCGCGGCGCCCCCCAGGTGCCTGCCGACAAAGCGGGTGCCGCCAATGATCAGCAAGTCCATCAGCGGGTCACTTTCTCGGGCATGTCGGCGTTTGCGCCACTCAATCCACCTCGGGTGCGATCTGCTCGGCGTAGTCGTAGAGCGCACCCAGGATGGCCTGGCCACGCTCGTCGGCGGTCTCGTTGAGCTGGTCGATGCGCTCGAAAAACTGCGCCAGCGTCTGCCCGCCGCCGCCGCCGTGCAGGCGCTCGCTGCAATGCTGTTGCCAGCGCTGCAACTCATCGGCGTCCAGCGTGCTTGGGAAGTTGCGCGCCCGGTAGCGGAACAGCAGCTCGTCCAGCCGGCCATCACCAAACGCCGGATGTTTGCCGGCCAGCTGCTCGCTGCTCTTGCCGCGCAGCCGGTCCAGCGTGCGGCGGTCATTCGGGGCAATGAAGCCACCGTACAGATCCTCGTCCACGTCGGGCGCCGCGCCGGGCGCCGGGCGGTCGAACACCGCCCGCCAGGGCACGGCCTCCAGCTCGGCGGCGTTGTGCCGGGCCCAGTCGGCATGGGCCAGGCCGGTGGCCAGGTCCAGCCCCCAGCGCTCGGCCATCGCCGGCGACAAGGTCTTGAGGTTGGCGATCACCACCGGGCTCTTGTTGATGTGGATCGTCTTGACCGGCAGGCGGCTCATGCCCTCGGGCAACTCGTCGGTCTTGGAAAACATCCGCAGCCGCAGCGTGGCGGCGTCCAGCGTGGCCAGCTCGGCCGGGTCGTGCGCCAGGTCCCAGACGATCAGCTCGTTCTTGTTGGTCGGGTGGGCGGCCAGCGGCCAGACCAGGCCGATGCAACCACGCTCGGCCGGGTACATGCCGCTGATGTGCAGCAGCGGGCGGCGGGCATCGCCCAGCGGCCCGATCTCTTGCCAGACGGCGTCTTTCTTGCGCAGCTTGAGGCAGAACTCGAACAGCTTGGGCTGGCGGTCCCGCACCAGCCGGGCCAGTGCGATGGTGGCGCGCACGTCGCTCAGCGCATCGTGCGCAGCCTCGTGCGCCAGGCCGTTGGCAGCGGTGAGGTGCTCGAGCTTGAAGGACGGCCGGCCGTCCGGGTGGCGCGGCCATTCGATCCCGTCGGGCCGCAGCGCGTAGGCGCAGCGCACCACGTCCATCAGGTCCCAGCGGCCGCAGCCGTCTTGCCATTCGCGGCCATAGGGGTCGATCAGGTTGCGCCAGAACAAATGGCGGGTCACCTCGTCGTCGAAGCGGATGCTGTTGTAGCCCACGCCCACCGTGCCGGGCGCGCCCAGCGCGGCCAGGATCTGGTCGGCAAACTGGTGCTCGGGCACACCTTTGGCCAGGCAGTGCTGCGGCGTGATGCCGGTGAGCAGGCAGCTCTCGGGGTCGGGCAGGCTGTCGGGCGCGGGCTGGCAGAACAGCTCGACCGGGTCGCCGATCTCGTTGAGCGCGGCATCGGTGCGTACACCGGCAAACTGCGCCGGCCGATCGCGGCGCGGCACCCGGCCGAAGGTTTCGTAGTCGTGCCAGAAGAAGCTGAAGTCGGTCATGGGGCAGGTCCGTGGAGTGGGCACGATACGTCAGAAAGTGGCCGCGGCCAGCCGCAGGTAGCTGGCAAACCGCGGCACGCCGCCTTCGGTGTAGCCTCGGTGGGTGTAGGTGATGCGCTGGCCCGGTGCGGGTGGGCTTTTGCGGTCGGCGTCGCTCAGGCCGGTGCCGATGTTGAACAAGACGCCCGCCTCGCTCTTGACCTGAAGCGCGCCGAGCTGGCCGGTAAAGCGGCCTTGGCCCGGCAGGTGGCCCAGCACCAGGGCCTCGGCATCGTGCAGCGGTTTGTGCTTCCACAGCCAGGGGCCACGGCCTACGGCTTGCGGCGCGTCGGCGCGGTGCAGCACCAGGCCTTCACCGCCGGCGGCCACCACCGCATCAAGCTGCTGCTGCAGCGCGGCGCGGCTGGCCACCGTCCGCTGCGGCGCGGCTTGCAATGCCGGCCAGCCGGTCTGGGCGCACAAGGCGGCCAGGGCGGTGGCCCGGTCGGCAAACACGCCGCCTGCGCCGGGCAGCTCGAACACCTGGTAGCGCAGCGCCGACCAGAAGGCATCGTCGGGCGGGTCGCGGCGCACGCCGCCCGAGCTGGCCTCGAAGCGGCCACGGCCCAGCCACAACTCACCGTCCAGCGGCTGCGCCGGCAGCCGGGCGGTGAACCAGGCGGGTGCTGCAATCGGCCGGCCACTGCGAAAGCGCAGGCCGCGGCCGTCCCACAGCGCCCGCACGCCGTCGAACTTTTCACTCACCAAAAAACCGCGGGGGTCGGCGTCAGCCGGCCACTCACGCGCCAGCAGCAGCGCCGGCGCGCCAGCCCGCGCCGCGTGGGCTGGGGCGGGTGCGGCGCACAGCAGGCCCAGCGCCGCACCACACAGCAGGCGGCGCCGCGCGTCAAACTGTTTGTGCTGTGGATGCTGCGGATGCTCTGGGTGCTGTGGGGTGGTGGTCAGGGCGGGGGGTGTCATGGTGGTCTCCGGCTGTGCAGGGCCACAGCGTAGGCCGCCCGCACGCCGCCGACGATCCCCCACAGGGGCCACACCGGGCGCAAACCCACCCCCCAAGAAAGGGGCGGTGCCCTCCCCCACTTTGGAGGGAGGCGCCGCTGCCTACTTTTTGCCCGGCGCCTTGGCGGCCGTGCCCTGGCGCATCGCGTCCGACAAGCCCAGCAGCACACCCGAGACCAGCGCGGTGTAGCTCTCGGCCAGGGTCTGGGCGGCGCGCAGGCCGGCGGCGCGGCTGTCGCGCAGGGCGGTCTGCATCTGCGCCATCTGGGCGGTGAGCTGCTCGGCGGCGCCGCTGGCCTTCAGGCCGGTCTGGGTGCCGCTCAGGTTGAACTTTTCCAGCACCTGGGCCCAGGGGCCGGCCATCGGGTCGCCTGCGGCGCCGGCAGCCTTCTTGACCGTGCCCAGCAGCGTGTCCTCGAACTTGTCCATCTCGGCCAGGGCCTTCTTGAGCTGGGTTTCGCGCAGGTCCACGCCCTTGTCGACAAACTGCTGCAGCGCCATGCGGTTGGCTTCTACTGCCTTGAGCATGGCGTCGTCCATGCCGGAGACCGCGTTGTCGAGCAGCGTTTGCGCGTCCAGGCTGCCCAGCAACGGGTTCTTGGCAGCACCGGTGCTGGCCGCCTGGGTGACCGTGCCCAGCACGCTGCGGATGTTTTTAAGGCTGAGCTCACGCCCCTGCAACGCGCTGAGCGTGGCGTTGAAGACGGTGCTGCGCAACTGCGCGGTCTGCTGCGCGCTGGCGCTGGCGAACTGGTCGATCAGGGCTTGCTGGTCGATGCCGGACTTCATCATGGCGGTCTCCTGGGGGTGTTGGAACGGACCTCGACTTTGCCACGCCAGGCCAGCGTCTGGCTGACAAAGCCGCCACCCGCAGCCGGTTGTCATGTCAACAGAACGTCAAATCGTCGGGACGTCAAAACCAGCGCCGTGCCTCGTCGGCATCGACCTGCAGATTGATGAAGACCTCGTTGCCCCGTGACACCGCCGTGCCGACCGGCAGCCCGCCCTGGCCCAACCCCTGGTCGATGCCCTGACGCGACCGGGACGCGCCCAGGTACAGCACGGTGCCGGCCGACTCACGCCAGGCGTAGGTCAGCGAGCCGGTGGTGCCGGCGCTGTGCCGGGCCGCCAGCGCCGACCGCCCCGCCGATGCCGGCTCGGCCAGGCGGTCCAGCGCGGTGTACTGCACGATGGCGCGCAGCGACTGGCGGGCCGAGAAGTGCCAGCGTGCCAGCACCTGGTGCGCGGCCTCGCCGTAGACCCGGGTGCCGTCCTGCTTCAGCCAGGCATAGACCAGGCTGGGTTCAAGCTCCAGCCGCGCCAGCGGCCGGGTGTTGAACGACAGGCTGGCCTTGCCGCCCGGCCGCACCCGGTTGGCGGCCACATCGGCAAGCTGGCCCCATTGCAGCTCGGCGTTGAGCAGCGGAACCCACAGGGCGGGCGTCAGCGTGATACCGGCCTTGAGGTAGTTCTCGTGCAGCAGCGGGTTGCCGGCCGCCGTGCGCAGCGCTGCCGCGCCGTGCCAGTAAGCCCAGGCCTCCAGGTTGTGGGCGCCGGTCAGCCAGATGCCGGGGCTCAGGTCCTGCGACACGGTCAGGCCGTTGGCCTGGTCATGCACCGTCTCGCCTTCGAGGTTGAGCCAGAACTCGTTGAACGGCCCCAGCGACTGCCAGCCCCGCGCCAGCCGCCCGGCCAGCCGGCGCACCCCGTTTTGCACCACAAAGCCACTGTCGTTGCGAAAACCCGCGCCGGTCTGGCTGGCGCTGATGTCGCCCTCCACTTGCGCTGACTGGTACCAGAGCCGGGCAAAACCCATCTGGCCCCGGCTGTGGGCACCCCGCACCAGCGAGCCGGCCAGCGGCTGGGCGGTGGTGTCGGATTGCAGCCACTGGGCGCGCAGGCGCCAGGCGTCGTCGATCTGCCAGGCCAGGTCCGGCCCCAGCACCTGGTTGTCGCCCCGGTCGCCAGCGTAGCGGCGTGCCGTCGCCACCGCGCCAAACTGCAGCGCGCCGGTGTCACCGCGCAAACGCGCCACCAACGCTTTCGACGCCGGTTGTTCGACCGCATCGGTGCCATAAGGCCCGGGCAGCAGCACGGCGCCACTGCCGCGGTCGTCGATGGCATAGGCGCTGCCGGCCAGCCTGGCACCGCGCCAGGTGCTGCGCAGGCCCCAGCGTGGCTCGGTGAAGCTGCGCGAGTACAGCGCCGCGGTGGGCGAGCGCAACAGGTCGCTGGACTCGAAGAAAAACGGCCGTTTCTCGGGGAACTCCAGCGCAAACTTGGTGTTGCCAGCCAGCTGCGGCACGTCCAGCGCCACCTGCGAGAAGTCGGGGTTGAGCGTGGCGTCGATCACCAGCTCGGGCAGCGGCCGCCATTTCAGGTCCAGCGTGGCCGCGACCTGGCTGCTGACGGTGTCTGGCCCGCCGGCAGGCTGGTCTTGCTGGCGGCGCCAGGTCAGGCTGGGCCGAACGGTGAGGAACTGGTGCTGCTCGGGCAGTTGCACCCCGCGCAGTGGCTGCAGCGCGGCGATGAAACTGGGCGCATCACGCGGGATCAGCACCGAGCTGTGCAGGTAGAACTGCTCGCGTGGCACCCGGCGTGCCACCATGATGCGCCAGGGCTGCTTGCCCTCAAAGCCAGCGTCAAAGCTGTCGGATGCAAAACGCAGCGACGCAAACGGGATGCGGAACACGGCGGTGTAGCCCGCGCTGTTGCGGGCGGTGGCGGCATCGAAGTCGAAGTCGGGCGCGAAGTCCTCGCTGTCGTCGCTGGCGGTGTGCATGCCGTCAGCCAGGCTGCCGGCGGCATTGACCCGGAAGAACTGCGCCGATTGCCGGCTGCCGATGGCGTCGAGGTAGACCGCGACGAAGTCCTGGGTGCGGTTGACACCGTCGTGTCGCACCAGCGGCGCCCGGATCAGCGCCGGATCGGGGTCTATCGCCTCGACACCGACATAGATCGCCTGCGCATCGAACAACACCCGCACCCGGGTCGGGTGTTGGGGCACACCGCCGGTGTTGGGCGCTTTTTCGACAAAGTCGGCAAACACCGGCGCACGCTGCCAGGCCGGGTGCGACAGCGTGCCGTCCAGGGGCAGGCGCTCGTCGGGCAGCAGGCGATGGGCGGTGATCGCGGTGATCGCGGTGATGCCCCGCGTCAGTGCGGTGTTGGCCACCGTGGCGACCGGTACCACCGGGTCGGCGGCCTGGGCCGCGACAGCCGCGGCCAGCAGCCAGCCCAGCGCCGCAAGGCCGCGAGCCCTGGGCAGCCAAGCGGCGGCGGATTTGTCAGTTGTCATGCGCGCGGCATTCTGCCTGCCAAACCAGGGGCGTGCGGGCGGGTGACGAGACCCCGATCTGCAGCGGCGTCACGCATACCGATGGTGTCCGGCCCTTCGAGGAGAAGCCATGACCCAGCCAGCGCAGCGCGGCCGCCGTACCGGCATCCCGCCAACGCTGGACACCCGCACCATCGACGGCGTGGCGATGGAGAGCCACCTGCACCCCTGCATCCACGACCAGACCGTGTGGCTGCCCAACTTCGGCCTCAAAGCCCGCGAGCCCGCGCCGCCCGCAGGGCTTGGCCGCCCCAGGTTTACACGCCAGACAATGCCAAGCGCCCGCGCGTCGTCCGCCCACGGGGCCGGCAGCCCAAACGCGCCAAAGTGCCCACCCCCCGGGCATCGCGGTCCACCCGTAGACCGTCTTGGCGCCCCCAGGCTGCGGTCGCAGCCGCCACCAGGTTGGATCATGCCGGCTCGGCGGCAAGGGCTACTCACCGTGCCGCCGTCCCGGCCAGGGTCGCCAACCGTCTGGCACCGTCCGAGACGCCTGGCGCAGGGGTAGCGACGCGCAGCAGCGCAGCCAAAACATGGCCTCCGCCAAATCCTGGGTTAACCCGAGCTTTCGCTTTTTCAGATAGCGCAGTGCCGATGGATTGAATTACGCGGTTCTCCAGCGTGTCCGTATCCTGCGCAGCTTGGCATCAACCCAAACCGGAGGATCCTCCATGTCGACACGCCCGTCCCGCAGCCCGCGACCATTCGCAACCGCGTTTTTACCCGCGGTCGTACCCGCCGCCCTGGCCGCCGCCGCCCTGCTCGCCAGTTCGGTGGTGCTGGCGCAAAAAGCGCCGTTGCAGAAAGTCGGCAAAGGTGAAGGCCAGCTCGACATCGTGGCCTGGGCAGGCTATGTCGAGCGCGGCGCCACCGACAAGAACTTCGACTGGGTCACCGGTTTCGAGAAGACGACCGGCTGCAAGGTCAACGTGAAAACCGCCGGCACCAGCGACGAGATGGTGGCGCTGATGAACGAGGGCGGCTTCGACCTCGTCACCGCCTCGGGTGATGCCAGCACCCGCTTGATCCGCGGCAAGAAGGTGCAGCCGGTCAACGTCAACCTGATCCCCAGCTACAAGACCATCGACGCGCGCCTGCAGAAGGCGCCTTGGCACTTCGACAACGGCCAGCACTACGGCGTGCCGTACGTCTGGGGCTGGAACGTGCTGATGTACAACACCAAGGTCTTCGGCGACAAGCCGCCCACCAGCTGGGACGTGGTGTTCAAGGAGATGACACTGCCCGACGGCAAGAGCAACAAGGGCCGGGTGCAGGCCTTCGACGGCCCCATCCACATTGCCGACGCGGCGCTGTACCTGCGCCACCACAACAAGGCGCTGGGCATCGTCGACCCCTACGAGCTGAACGAGACCCAGTACAAGGCCGCGCTGGACCTGCTGCGCGGCCAGCGCAAGATCGTCGGCAAGTACTGGCACGACGCGTTTGTGCAGATCGACGACTTCACCAACGAGGGTGTGGTGGCCAGCGGGTCGTGGCAGTTCCAGTCCAACATCCTCAAAAGCAAGAAGCAGCCGATCGCTACCGTGGTGCCTGTCGAAGGCGCCAGCGGCTGGGCCGACTCCAGCATGCTGCATATCGATGCCAAGCACCCGAATTGCGCCTACCTGTGGATGGAGCACACGCTGAGCCCAAAATTCCAGGGTGATTTGTCGGCCTGGTTCGGTTCCGTGCCTTCGGTGCCTGCGGCCTGCAAGGGCAACAAGCTGCTGGGTGACGACGGCTGCGCCCGCCAGGGCTACAACGACTTCGACAAGATCTCGTTCTGGCGCACGCCGGTGGCGCAGTGCAAGAGCCAGAACAACGCCTGCGTGCCGTACCACAAGTGGGCGTCTGACTACATCGCGGTGCTGGGCGGGCGGTGACGGCGGCGGTCAGCCTCGACCGCGTTGCTTGCACCTTCGGCACCGGGGCGCAGGCGGTGGTGGCGGTCGCCGGCGTCGACCTGACCATTGAAGCCGGCGAGTTCTTCACCTTGCTCGGGCCTTCGGGCTCGGGCAAGACCACCGTGCTGCGCATGATCGGCGGCTTCACGCTGCCCACCTCCGGGCGGGTGCTGATCGGCGGGCAGGACATGTCCCGGCTGCCGCCGTATGCGCGGCCGGTGAACACGGTGTTCCAGGACTACGCACTTTTCCCGCACATGAGCGTGCGCGACAACGTGGCCTACCCGCTGATGGTGAAGAAGGCATCCCGCGCCCAGCGCGAAGCACGGGCCGATGAACTGCTGGCATTGGTGCAGTTGCCCGGCGTGGGCAGCCGCCGGCCCGCACAACTGTCCGGCGGGCAGCGGCAGCGGGTGGCGCTGGCCCGCGCACTGATCAGCGAGCCGCAGGTGCTGCTGCTCGACGAGCCGCTGGGCGCCCTGGACCTGAAGCTGCGCGAACAGATGCAAAGCGAATTGAAAGCCTTGCAACGGCGGCTGGGCATCACCTTTCTGTTCATCACCCACGACCAGCATGAAGCGCTGTCGATGAGCGACCGCATCGGCGTCTTCAACCAGGGCCGGCTCGAACAGGTGGGCACGCCGCAGCAGATTTACGACACACCGGCGACCCGCTTCGTGGCGCAGTTCGTGGGCGCTGCCAACGTGCTGGAGGGTGACACTGCGCTGCGCCTGACCGGCCAGGGCTGCGCCATGCTGCGGCCCGAGCGCATCACGCTGGGCCCGGCGGCCGGTGCGCGCGCCGAAGGGCGGCTCAGCGAGGTGCAGTACTTCGGCAGCTTCACCCGGCTGAGGGTGCAAACGCCCGGTGCCACCGTGCAGGCCGACCTGCCGGCAGGGCAGGTGCAGGTGGCGCCCGCCCTGGGCAGCAGCGTGCACCTGCACTGGGATGCCAGCGCGGTGCACGGGCTGGTGGCCGGCTGATCGCTGACACGCCTACCCCGACGGCATACAGACCCCATCCCGACCGCACCCCTGCTGCATCACGAAACCCAAGCCATGCGTGGCGCCCCCCCTATCCCGAGCGAACAGCCTGCCGCTGCTGGCGGCCCGTTGCGCCGCCTGTCCGACCTGCTCTACGGCCACCGCGGGCTGCTGCTGTTGGCGCTGCTGGGCCCCGTGCTGCTGTGGTTCGGTGTGATCTACCTGGGCAGCCTGTTTGCGCTGCTGGCGAATGCTTTTTTCAGGCTCGACGACTTCACCGGGCAGGTGGTGCGCGAGGTGGGGCTCAGCAACTTCGTCGCGCTGCTGGAGCCGGCCAATCTGGACTCGGCACGGCGCACCATCGTCATGGCCATCGCCGTCACGCTGGCCTGCACGGTGCTGGCCTTCCCGCTGGCCTTCTACATGGCGCGCCATGCCCGCGGTGCGCAGAAGGCGGCGCTGTACATCGCGGTGATGCTGCCGCTTTGGAGCAGCTACCTGGTGCGCCTGTACGCCTGGAAGCTGTTGCTGGCCAAGGAGGGCGCCATCTCCTGGCTGGCGCAGCAACTGCACGCCCAGTGGCTGCTGGATGCGCTGCTGGCCACACCCGCCATCGGCGGGCCCAGCCTGAGTTTTTCAACCCTGGGCACCTTCATCGTCTTTGTCTACATGTGGCTGCCGTTCATGGTGCTGCCGATCATGGCGGCCATCGAGCGCATCCCGGCGTCCACCCTGGAAGCCAGCGCCGACCTGGGCGCGCAGCCGGCGCAGACCTTCCGCAGCGTGATCCTGCCGCTGGCCATGCCCGGCGTGGCGGCGGGGTCGATCTTCACCTTCAGCCTGACGCTGGGCGACTTCATCATCCCGCAGGTCATCGGCGACAGCACCCTGTACATCGGCCAGATCGTCTACCGCCAGCAGGGTGTGGCCGGCAACATCCCGTTTGCCGCCGCGTTTTCGCTGGTGCCGATCGTGGTGGTCGGCGT
Organism: Burkholderiales bacterium; assembly: GCA_038316145.1. Lineage (GTDB taxonomy): Bacteria > Pseudomonadota > Gammaproteobacteria > Burkholderiales > Burkholderiaceae_C > Pseudaquabacterium. Next base: position 4,452 of record JBBQAH010000063.1, on the reverse strand, counting down.
GTATTTGTGGTGGGCCAAACGCCAGGGGGCCTTCGATGCCCTCTAGGTGGCTGCGTTTTTGTGCCTGGGCGGTGGTGCTGTTCCTGCACATCCCGTTGGCGCTGATCGTGCTTTATGCCTTCAGCGCGGAGGACAAGAGCTATGTCTTCCCGCCGCCGGCGCTGACCACGCAGTGGTTTGCGGTGGCCTGGCAACGCGATGATGTCTGGGCCGCGATCGGGCTCAGTTTTCAGGTGGCGGCCTGGAGCACCGCGCTGGCGCTGCTGCTGGGCACGTTGGCAGCGGCCGCGCTGGCCCGGGCGTCGTTCTTCGGCCGCGACGCTATATCGCTGCTGCTGATCCTGCCGATTGCGCTGCCCGGCATCATCACCGGAATCGCGCTGCGCTCGGGCTTGCACACGCTGGAGATCCCGTTCAGCTTCTGGACCATCGTCATCGGCCATGCCACCTTTTGTGTGGTGGTGGTGTTCAACAACGCGGTGGCGCGTTTGCGCCGGATGAACCCCAACCTGATCGAGGCCAGCATGGACCTGGGCGCCGACGGCTTTCAGACCGTGCGCTACATCATCCTGCCGCAGCTCGGCAGCGCGCTGCTGGCCGGTGCGCTGCTGGCCTTCGCGCTGAGCTTCGACGAGGTCATCGTCACCACCTTCACCGCCGGCCAGCAGACCACGCTGCCGATCTGGATGCTGCAAGAGCTGATCCGCCCGCGCCAGCGGCCGGTGACCAATGTCGTCGCCGTCGTGATCATCGCCCTGACCTTCGTGCCGATTCTTGTTGCCTATCTGCTCACCCGCGCCGACGAACCCGGCCAACGCTGAAAAAGGAGCCCCCATGACCCCCACAACCCTGCCCACGCTGCCCACCGACCTGTGCATCGACGGCGCCTTTGTGCCCGGCGAGGGCGAGCCCGAGCGTGTGCTCAACCCCGCCACCGGCGAACTGCTGGTGCTGCTGCCCGAGGCCAGCCCCGAGCAGGTGCACAAGGCGGTATCGGCCGCGCACCGGGCATTCGATGCCTGGAGCGACACCACGCCGATGGAACGCAGCCGGATGTTGCTCAGGCTGGCGGACGCCATCGAAGCCCGCGCCGAAGAATTTGCACGTCTGGAAAGCCTGAACTGCGGCAAGCCCTATGCACGCGCGCTGGGCGACGAGATCCCGGCCGTGGTGGACTGCTTCCGCTACTTTGCCGGCGCCGCGCGCTGCATGGGCGGGCCGCTGGCCGGTGAGTACCTGGCCGGCCACACCAGCATGGTCCGCCGCGACGCGGTGGGCGTGGTGGCCAGCATCGCGCCCTGGAACTACCCGCTGCTGATGGCGGCGTGGAAGATCGCGCCGGCCCTGGCCGCCGGCAACACGGTGGTCCTCAAGCCCAGCGAGCAAACACCGCTGACCTCGCTGCTGCTGGCCCGCGTGGCGGCGGACATCTTCCCCAAGGGCGTGCTCAACGTCATCACCGGGCGCGGTGCCACGGTGGGCCAGCCGCTGGTGGAGCACCCCAAGGTGGCGATGGTCAGCGTCACCGGCGATGTATCGACCGGCCGCAAGATCCTGCAGGCCGCCAGCGGCACGCTCAAGCGCACGCACCTCGAATTGGGCGGCAAGGCGCCGGTGCTGGTGTTCGACGATGCCGACCTGGCTGCGGTGGTCGAAGGCCTGCGCACCTTCGGCTACTACAACGCCGGCCAGGACTGCACGGCCGCCTGCCGCATCTACGCCGGCGGCAAGATCTACGACAAGCTGGTGGCCGACCTGTCCAGCGCCGTCAAGGGCATCCGGATGGGCCTGCAGGACGAGCCGGACGTCGAGATCGGCCCGCTCATCAGCGACCGCCAGCGCAGCCGCGTGGCCAGCTTTGTCGAACGTGCGCAGATGGCCGGCCACATGGAAGTCACCGCCGGCGGCAAGGTGCGCAGCGGCGCCGGTTTTTTCTACGAGCCCACGGTGGTGGCCGGTGCGTTGCAGGAAGACGAGATCGTCAAGCGCGAGGTCTTCGGCCCGGTGGTCAGCGTGACACGCTTCACCGACCCGGAACAGGCCATCAATTGGGCCAACGACAGCGACTACGGCCTGGCCAGCAGCGTGTGGACGCAGGACGTGGGGCGTGCCATGCGCGTGGCCAAGAAGCTGCGCTACGGCTGCACCTGGATCAACACCCACTTCATGCTGGTCAACGAGATGCCGCACGGCGGCATGAAGAGCAGCGGCTACGGCAAGGACATGAGCATGTACGCGCTGGAGGACTACACCGTGCCGCGGCACGTGATGGTCAAGCTGTAGCGCCCGGCCGGGCCGCCGCAACGCCGGGCTGCGCCAGTCCGGCGCCTGCCGCCAATGCCGGTCTCTCAGGCCCGCTGCGTACAAGATCCGCGGAGTCGATGGCACCGTGATGGGGGCAAGCAACAACGGCCTGCGGCGCCAGGCCGGCTGCGAGTGGGCGAGCGTCGTGGTCGAGTCGGATTGCACAGGCACGGAGCGCGCGCGTGCCGGCCTCAGCCGGGCAAGGGCCAGACCGCATCGCCGCCAACCGCGTAGAAGCGCCGCCCCGGCGCGGCCTCGGCGATCCAGCCGCCGGTGAACTCACCAAACGCTGGCAGGATCGCCTGCCGCCCGTCGCTGACGAAGCACGGCAGCCGCAGGCTGTCCCGGCCACCGCCGTGAATCCGGCGCGCCGGATGCAAATGGCCGGCGAGCACGAAGTGCGTCGGATGGGTCTGCGGGTGATGGCAGCAGGCGAACGGCCCGAGCAGGTGGGGCTCGTCTGCGACCTCGATGCGCAGCGCAGGCGGCGGGTCACCGGCGCGGTTGTCGTGGTTGCCGCGCACCAGCGTCATCGTGATGACGGCATGCCGCGCACGCCACCCATCGAGGGCGGCCATCACGGCGCTCGTTCGGGCCGCCGCCGCATGCAGAAAGTCGCCGAGGAAGACGATGCGTTCGGGACTGTGCCGAGCGATCAAGCCATCGAGCCGCGCCAGGTTCTCCTGCGTCGTGCCGGCTGGTACCGGCTGGCCGAGCGCGCGGTAGGTGGCGGCCTTGCCGATGTGCAGATCGGCGACGAACAACGCGCGACCGGCCGGCCACCAGAGCGCGCGCTCGGGCAACAGGTGCAACGATTCACCGGTCCACCGGACCACGCAGGGTGTCGATGTCACGGCGTGATCGAACCCGCAGCGCTCACAGCGGCGGCAAGGGCCGCGGTGGCTTGCGCTGGCGGCGCGGCTGGCGCTCACGGCGCGGCTGGCGCTTCGGGCTTGTCTCCTGCCCGAAGGCGAGTGTGCCCTTGACCTGCTCGATGCCGCCGACCGCCGGCGTGCCGCCCGCCGCCTTCTCCAGCTGCGCGACCATGCGCGCGATGCGCACCGCCACGCTCTCGTTCGACAGCTTCTCGCGAAACATCTCGACCATCAGCGGAAACGCAAACGGTGTCGCTCGCACCAGCACGTTCAGCACCAGGCGTTGCGCCGCCATCCGGGCCAGGCTGGCGCGCAACCGGTCGATGTCGAGCTCCTGCGCGAGCAGCTCCTGCTCGGCCTGCAGCAGCAGCTTGTTGGCCGGGTCGTACTTGCGGAACACCTCCCAGAACAGCGACGACGAGGCCTGCAGCTGTTTGCCGCTTCGATTTTCGCCCGGGTAGCCCTGGAAGATCAGCCCGGACACGCGGGCGATCTCGCGAAAGCGGCGTTGCGCCAGCTCGCCCGCGTTCAGGCTGGCCAGCACCTCGGGCAGCAGCGCCGCATCGTCGCCGCCGTGCAACAGGCGCGGCAGCAATGCAGCCCAGTCGATCGCGGTGGCACTGAGCAGCTCGAAGCCGTGGTCGTTGACCGTGATCGAAAACGTGCGCGGCTCGATCTGTGCAGCGCGCCAGGCGATCAGGCCGGCCAGCCCGAGGTGCACCGAGCGGCCCGCAAACGGGTACAAAAACAGGTGTGTGCCCTCACGCGTGGTCAGCACTTCGGCCAACAGGGTCTGCGGCGTCGGCAGCGCCGACCACTGCTGCTGGATGTCGAGCAGCGGCCGCAGACACTGCAGCTCGGGCGTCTCGAAACGCCCGACGCCCGCCAGCGCGAGCTGCTGCACCACCGCGTCGGCCAGCGTGCTCGACCACGACATGCGGCCGCCGCTCCAGCGTGGCACGGCGGCGCGGTTTGTCGTGGCGCGCTGCACCCAGGCCGTCATCTCGCGGATGCGGATCAGCTCGAGCAGGCGGCCGCCGAACATGAAGCAGTCGCCCGGCTTCATGCGCGCGACGAAGCGCTCCTCGACGCTGCCCAGGCGCGCCCCGCCCTGGACCTGCACGGTGATGCTGGCATCGCTGACGATGGTGCCGATGTTCATGCGGTGGCGCCGCGCCAGCCGGGCATCGGGCACACGCCAGACGCCGGCCGCATCCGGCACCGCGCGCTGGTAGTCCGGATAGGCCGCCAGCGACGCGCCGCCTTGCGAGAC
>JBBQAH010000133.1:0-8742 GCA_038316145.1 Burkholderiales bacterium | reverse complement strand
CACGATGGCCAGTTGCCGGTCCCGGCCCACCAGGCGCTCGTAGACCTGCTGGTTCATGCTGTTGGTCAGGCCCTCGTTCTGGGCATGCGGGTCCATCGTCATCGGGTCGCCCTGGCTGGCCCAGCGCAGGGTCTGGGCCGACGCGGGCAGACCCCCCAGCAAGGCGGCGGCCAGCAAGGCGGTGTTCAGGAGTCGTTTCATGGCGGTGGATCCATGGCTATCAGGGTGGCATCGAGGCCACCGGGGCAGGCGGGCACAGGGTGGGCGCACGGCGGGGGCAGACGGCCGGTCCGTCAGGCGGGTGCGTAACCTTCTGCAGACAGCGCTGCGGCAAAAAGGGCGCCGGGCTGGGCCGACTCGATGCTGACCTGGTGGGTCGGCAGGTCGATCTTGACAGTGGCAGTGGCGTCAACCCGCTGCACGGTCTCGGTGACGGTGCGCACGCAGTGGCCGCAAGTCATGGTAGGCAGGGTGAGTTCGATCATGTCGGGGCTCCGGTATTGGCAACCCGCCCAGTATCGGGCCTGCCAGCACGCCAAAGTCCGGCATCCTGGCGGCCGGCTGACCGGCAGCGCCGACACACCGGCCTTGCCAGCCTTGCCAGCCTTGCCAGGCTATTGGTCGTGCTTGATCACGTCCTCACCCGCCCACAGCGCGTCCAGGTGCGGAAAGTTCCAGCGTCCCGGCGGCTCGCGATCGACGATGCGGTCCAGCCCGGCTTGCGCCAGGTCCAGCAACAGCGGCGTCAGCGCCGTGGCAGTGATCGTCGAGAAAAACACCTTGACGATCGGCGCGGTCAGTGCGTGGGCGTTCTGCTCCATCACCACCGCCAGCCGGCCCGACTCGAGCCGCACCAGCGAGCCGTTCGGGTAGATGCCCAGGCTGCGCACGAAGTGGCGGAAGATCGTCTCGTCGAACTGGCCCTTCCAGGACGCCATGCGCGAGATCGACTCGGCCGGATCCCAGCCCACCTTGTAGGGCCGGTTCGAGGTGATCGCGTCGTACACATCGCAGACCGCGCCCATGCGGGCGAAGGGCGTCAACTGCTCACCTGGCAGCTTGTGCGGGTAGCCGCGGCCGTCGATCCGCTCATGGTGGTGCAGGCAGACATCCATCGCCATCTCGGTCGCGCCCTTGCCGTCGTGCAGCATCTGCCAGCCGCGCTCCGGGTGGGTGCGGATGATCGCAAACTCAGCCTCGGTCAGCTTGGCCGGCTTGTTCAGGATATGCAGCGGCATCGCCGCCTTGCCCAGGTCGTGCAGCAAGCCGGCCAGGCCGGCATCGCGGCAGGCCGCGTCGTCCAGCCCCATCTGGTGGCTCAACGACACCATCAGCGCGCACACCGCCACCGAGTGCATGTACGAGTAATTGTCCTGGGTCTTGAGCCGGGCCAGGCTGACCAGCGCGCCCGGGTTGCGGAACACCGATTGCGTGATGTCGTCGACCAGCGGCAGGCAGCGTTCGGCCTCCAGCGCACGGCCCAGCCGCGCCTCGTTGAACATCGAGCTGACCGCCTCGCGAGAGCGATGACACAACCTGGCGGCCTGATGCAACTCCTCGGCCATCGCCGTGCGGGCCGGCCTGGCGGGGGGCGGCTGCAGGGACGCCGCGCCAGGGTCGGGAAGCGGCACGTCTGGCCTGACCGGCTCAGCCGCGACCAGCACGGCGGGGACGGCCAGCCCAACGGCGCTGGATGCCACCGATGGCGGCGCCAGCACATCCAGGCCCTGGGCGGTGTCGATCCAGCACTCGCGCACCGGGCTGTCCATCACCCGGCGCAAGTCACCGTTGTCCTTGAGCAAAAACCGGCTCTTCCAGAACGGGTGGTCCAGCCAACTGCCCTCGAAGGCATGCAAGTGCATGCCCAGGCGCAGCTGGGATGTCGGAATCTTCTTCAGGTTGCGCTCGCCCATGGTCTGATGGGCTATCGGCGGTGCGGCGGGCCAGCTTGAGTGCTGCACACAAACAAAAACCGCTGCGCAGGGCAGCGGTTTTCAGAGCCGGAAAGGCCGCCTCAGCGGAAGCGGCTTTGCGGCACCACTTTCAGGTCGCCAGGCAGCGCGGCCAGGTAGGCCGCCATTTGCTTGAGCTCGGGGTTGCTGAAGGTGAGCTTCTTCTTGCCGTCCGCCTCTTGCACCACCTGGCTGCGCATGGTGGCGTTGCTGCGACCCACCAGTGTGTTGCCGTCGGTGTGGTAGGCCTTGAGCGCGGCGTACAGGTAGTCGGCGTGCTGGCCGGCCAGGCGTGGGTAGGTGGCGTCGATCGGGCTGCTGAAGTTGGGGCCGTGACAGGCCACGCAGACCGCCATGCGGTCTTTCAGTGCCTCGGGCACTGGCGTGGCCAGTGCGGCAGGCGCCGACGTGCCGCCAGCGGCCTTGCCCTGGGTCTCGTAGAACGCGGCCAGATCGGCCATGTCCTGCTCGGTCAGCGAGGCCGCAATGCCGCGCATCGTCGGGTGCTTGCGGTCGCCCTTCTGGTAGGCGGTGAGCGCCGAAACGATGTACTTGGCGCCCTGGCCCGAAATCATCGGCACCTTGTAGATCTCGGGGAAGCTGGCCTGGTAGCCGACGATGCCGTGACAGCCGATGCACATGGCGGCCTTGTCGGCGCCTTTGGCGGCGTCACCGGCCTTGGCCTCCTGGGCCCGGGAGGCGGTGCTGATACCGGCCAGGGCCAGCACCAGGGGAAGCAAAAATAGCGCTTTTTTCATCGTCAGGCACGTGTGGTGTCAGGGGGGAATCGGTGGGCTGCCCAGCGTGCGGCGCTGCGCAAACACCTGTTGCGAAGCGCCAGCGCGGCGTTGTCTCCAAGGCATCCCATGATTATAGAGGCCACCCTTATACTGATTTCGCAAGCAATTACAGCCCTATCCACCCTCATCAACGGCCGTCCGCCGCGGCCTGCCAAGCCATGAAGTTTCAAGGATCCGACAACTACGTCGCCACCCAGGACCTGATGCTGGCGGTCAATGCGGCGATCACGCTGCAACGTCCGCTGCTGGTCAAGGGCGAGCCCGGCACCGGCAAGACCATGCTGGCCGAAGAGGTGGCGGCAGCACTCGGCATGCCGCTGCTGCAGTGGCACGTCAAGAGCACCACCAAGGCCCAGCAAGGCTTGTACGAGTACGACGCGGTGAGCCGGTTGCGCGACAGCCAGCTGGCCGACGTCGAGGGCTCGAAAAAGGTGCGCGATATCGCCAACTACATCGTCAAGGGTGTGCTGTGGCAGGCCTTCACCGCCGACAAGCCGGTGGCGCTGCTGATCGACGAGATCGACAAGGCCGACATCGAGTTCCCGAACGACCTGCTGCGCGAGATCGACCGCATGGAGTTCTATGTCTACGAGACGCGTGAGCTGGTGCGCGCCAGGCACCGGCCGCTGGTGTTCATCACCTCGAACAACGAGAAAGAACTGCCCGACGCGTTTTTGCGCCGCTGCTTCTTCCACTACATCAAGTTCCCAGATGCCGAGACGATGCAGCGCATCGTCGACGTGCACTTCCCCGGGCTCAAGAAAGAGCTGTTGTCGGCGGCGATGAAAACGTTCTACGACGTGCGCAACCTGCCCGGCCTGAAGAAAAAGCCCAGCACCAGCGAGTTGCTGGACTGGCTCAAGCTGCTGGTGGCCGAGGACATCCCGCTCGAAGCGCTGCAGAGCCAGGACAACAAAGTGGCGGTGCCACCGCTGGTGGGTGCGCTGCTGAAGAACGAGCAGGATGTGACGCTGTTCGAAAAGCTCGTTTTCATGCAGCGCCACAACCGCTGAGCCCATGGCCACCGATCTGCGCAATGCACTGGCCGAGGGTATGGCCGATGCGGTCGGCTTTGTCGGCGGTGCCGTCATAGGCTGGCAACTCGGCAAGGCGCTGGGCTACGACGTGCTGGCCAGCGCCAATCCCGACAGCCCCAACGCGGTGGGCTGGATCCTGCTGCTGGCGGGCTGCGGTGCCGGCAAATGGGCGTCGCTGCGCTGGCGCGCCCGGCAGGCTGCCAAGCGTGGCGGTGGTGACGACGGTGCCGGTAGCGGCACCACCACCGGCCCCAAGAAGTAAGGGGATCAAGCCGTGGCCCTGCCCCTCATTACCGCACCCGTCGCATTGCAAGGCCAACATGTGCGGCTGGAGCCGCTGCGCCCCGACCACGCGCCGGCATTGGTCGAGGCCGCAAAGGACGGCGAGCTTTGGCAACTCTGGTACACCGCGATCCCCGCGCCTGACCGGGTGGCCGTCGAGATCGAGCGCAGGCTTGCGTTGTTCTCCGCCGGCAGCATGTTGCCCTGGGCAGTGCTGGACGCCGCCGGCAAGCCCGTGGGCATGACCACCTACATGAACATCGACAACGCCCACCAGCGGGTCGAGATCGGCTCGACCTGGTATGCCCGCAGCGTGCAGCGCACGCCGCTCAACACCGAGGCGAAACGTCTGCTGCTGGCGCACGCCTTCGAGGCGCTGGGCTGCATCGCGGTCGAGTTCCGCACCCACCGCTTCAACCAGCAGAGCCGGCGCGCCATCGAGCGCCTGGGTGCCCAGCTCGACGGCATGCTGCGCAACCACCAGCGCGCGGCCAACGGCACGCTGCGCGACACGGCCGTCTACAGCATCACCGCTGATGAATGGCCGACGGTGCGTGCGCACCTGGATTTCCAGCTGACACGCCCGGCTTGACGGCCTGGCGCCGGCGCCCCACCGCCGGTTGACGTCAAAACCCCTTTTTGTCCCACCCGCCCAGGAGCCCCCATGGCCCGCAAGAAGCCGATCACTGTCGAAGCCCTGTGGCAGTTGGACAGGTTGGGCCCGCCCAGCCTGTCACCCGATGGCGCACAGGCGGTGTGCTCGGTCGCCAGCTCGGACATGGACGAGAACAAGAGCAGCAGCGCGCTGTGGCTGCTGTCCACGCTGGGCGGCGCACCAAGGCGCCTGACACAATGTGGCGAGAAAGACGGCCAGCCGGCGTTTTCGCCCACCGGCAACCTGATCGGCTTTGTCGCCCGGCGTGAACAAGGCGGCCTCAAGGACGAGGCGCCGCAGTTCTACGTCATCCCGCCGGACGGCGGCGAGGCCCGCCGGGTGGGCGAGGTGGCCACCGGCGTGGATGCCTTCCGCTGGTGCCCGGACGGCCAGCACATCGTGTTTGTCTCCTGGGTCTGGCCGGGGCTGAAAGGCGCCAAGGCCCAGGCCGCCGCGCTCAAGGACTTCAAGGCCCGCAAGGACACCGGCTACGCCACCAGCGACTCGTTCTACCGCTATTGGGACCACCTGATACCGGCCGGCCGGGTGGCCCACCTGCACCGGATGAACATCAGCACCGGCAAGGTGCGGGACCTGTTCGAGGGCACCGATTACGAGCTGCAACGCGCCGACCCCGACGCCCACTGCTTCGACGTCTCGCCCGACGGCAAGCGGGTGGTGTTTGCCTACGACCCCGCGCCTGAAAAACGCAGTGACGGCCGCTTTGCCATCGCCGAACTGGACCTCAAACGCAAGCGTTTCGAAACACTCGCCCAAGACGTTGGCTGGGATTTCAACAACCCGCGGTACAGCCCCACGGTCGGGCCCGCCGGCCAGCAGATCGCCTTCACCGCCAGCCACCAGGCCCAGCGCCACACCATGCCGTGCCATCTGGCGCTGGTCACGCCCGGCGAGCCGGTCGAGGTGGTCAGTGCCGAGTGGGACCACGACGTGCAGGCGCCGCTGCTCTGGGAGGCCGACGGCAGCGCGGTGCTGTTGGGCGCCGAGCAACAGGGCCAGCGCCACGTCTGGCGTTTTGATCTGGCCGACCGGCGGGCCGAGGCCATCGTGCGCGGCGGCTGGGTGCAGGCCTTCGACAAGGCCGCCGGCACGCTGGTGACCCTGGCGGACGCCGCCGACCACCCGGCGCGCCTGGCGGCCCACCTGCCCGGCGCCGATGCGCGCCGCATCGAATCGTTCAACGACACCGTGATGGGCGGGATCAGCCTGGGCCGGCACGAGGCCATCACCGTCACCGGTGCGCTGGGTGATGCGGTGCAGGTCTGGTTGTTCTACCCGCCGGGCTTTGATGCCGGCAAAAAGTACCCGCTGTTGCAGGTGATCCACGGCGGCCCGCACACTGCCGTGGGCGACAACTGGCACTACCGCTGGAACAACGCACTGTTTGCGGCCCAGGGCCATGTGGTGGCGGTGGTCAACTACCACGGCTCGTCGGGCTTCGGTCATGCCTTTCTCGACAGCATCACCCACCGCTGGGGCGAGCTGGAGTTGCAAGACATCGAGGCCACCACCACCGAGATGCTCAAGCGGCCCTACATCGACCCGAACCGGGTCTATGCCACCGGCGGCAGCTACGGCGGCTTCATGGTGGCGTGGATGAACGGGCACGTGCCGGGCGGGCCGGGCGGGCGGTATGCGGCCTATGTCTGCCACGCCGGCTGCTTCGACTGGACGGCGATGTTTGCCGACGACGCCTGGGCCTGGCATGCCAAGGAGCTGGGCGGCTGGTACTGGGACGACCTGGCGCGCATCAATGCGCAAAGCCCGCACGCCTTCGCGGCGCAGATGAACACGCCCACGCTGGTGATCCACGGCGCGATGGACTACCGAGTGCCCGACGCCCAGGGCCTGGCCTACTACAACACCCTCAAGGCCAAAGGCGTGGAGGCACGGCTGCTGTGGTTTCCGGATGAAAACCACTGGATCCTGAAACCCCGCAACAGCCAGCTCTGGTACGGCGAGTTTTTTGGCTGGCTGACCCAACACGGCGGCGGCGCCGCAGCGGCCAAGGGTCGAGGCGCCGGCAAGACAAAACCCGGCAGCGCAGGCGCCAAGGGCAGCAAAGGCCGCTGACCTGCCGCCAACTCAGGCGGCTTGCACCACCTCCAGCGCCGGCCCGTGCCCACGCCGGGCCTGGTCTCGGCCGTCGTGCTTGGCCAGGTACAGCGCGGCGTCGGCGCGGCGCAGCAAATCAGCGGTGCTGTCGCGCTGGCCGTGCCATTCGGCCACGCCCACGCTGGCGGTCAGCGTCAGCCGGCCGGCCTCGCTGGCCAACGGCAGGCTGCGCACCCTGCCGCACAGGCGCTCGGCCAGTGCCAGCGCGTCCGCGCCGGACGTGCCCGGCAGCAGGGCCAGAAACTCCTCGCCACCCCAGCGCGCCAAGTGGTCGATATCGCGCAGCTGCGCGCCCATCACCGCGGCCAGGTGCTGCAGCGCACGGTCGCCCACCGCATGGCCACAGCTGTCGTTGAGACGCTTGAAATGGTCGATATCGATCATCAACACCGAAAACGGCACCACAGACTTGCCCGACGTCGGCAGCCGGCGCGCCCGATGCTCTTCTTGCTGCAGCAGCCCGTCGATGGCACGGCGGTTCAGCAGGCCGGTCAGCGGATCATGGCGCGACAGGCGCTCCAGCCGGCTCACCATGCGCGAAACCACCAGCGCCACCAGCATCATCTGGATCACCAGTGCCGAGACCATGCCTGTCAATGACGAGCCCAGGCTGAGCACGGTGTTTTGCAGCACCTCCGCCATCACCGTCTCGGGCGATTGCAGGGCGCGCAGCGAGCGCGCTGCCAGCATCAGGCCGGCCAGCAGCATCGGTGCGGCAAAAAGCAGGCCCCAGCGCAGGTGCAGGCTTTGCCGCACATGGCGCCAGACGTCGGCCGCCGTCCAGAAATAAAGCGCCGCCCAGACGCCGGCAACCCAGGCGATGCGCGCCGGCACCCAGGCCCCGTCCAGCGCCGCCAGCACCGACACCACCACGCTGGCCGCCAGTATCAGGCCCTGCGGCACCGGCCAGCGGCGCTGACCGGTGAACGACCACACCCCGCGCTGCAACGCCAGCGTGGCGGCCACGGCCAGCACATTGCCCAGCGCACGGGCCGGGGGATGCTCGGCATGCATGCCGAACACGATCAACAGCAAGGCCAGCGCGCTGCCGACCGCATGCGCCGCCCACCAGCCCGCCGCACGGCGCTCACCCGGCAACACCAGGGCGGCCACCATCCAGGCCGGTGCCAGTACCGCATACTGCAGGGCCAGCAGCAGCAAGGCCACCCCTGAAGGCGTCAACGACGGGAGGCGCAATGCCAGAGTTTCCATGGCATCGATTGCAGCACAGACTGAGGCCTCGGCGACAGCGCCACCCCCTGAATTGGGTATGCTCGGCGTGTGGACCATTGCCGGTTCTTGCCCCGGAAAGCCCTGCCAATGCTGATCAACTTCTTCTACACGCTGCGTGCGGCCAAGTTGCCGATCTCGGTCAAGGAGTTCCTGACCCTGCTCGAAGCCGTCAAGGCCGGGGTGATCGACCAGTCGGTCGACCAGTTCTACTACCTGGCGCGCACCACGCTGGTCAAGGACGAGGCGCTGTTCGACAAGTTCGACCGGGCTTTTGGCGCCTACTTCAAGGGCATCGAGATGCTGGCCGACTTCACCAAGGACGTGCCGCTCGAGTGGCTGCGCAAGAACCTGGAGCTCGAGCTCAGCGCCGAAGAAAAAGCCAAGATCGAGAAAATGGGCTGGGACGAGCTGATGGAGACGCTTAAAAAGCGCTTCGAAGAGCAAAAAGAGCGCCACGAGGGCGGCAGCAAATGGATAGGCACCGGCGGCACCAGCCCGTTTGGCGCTTACGGCGTCAACCCGCAGGGCATCCGCATCGGCCAGGACAAGAGCCGCAACAAGAGCGCCGTCAAGGTCTGGGATCAGCGCGCTTACAAGGACTACGACGACACGCTCGAGCTGGGCACCCGCAACATCAAGGTCGCGCT
>JBBQAH010000583.1:0-1631 GCA_038316145.1 Burkholderiales bacterium | reverse complement strand
AGCAAAAATAGAATTTGAGCAAATAAACGATATACGGTTGTCAACTTTCACGCGCGTAATTCGGTGATTGCGGAAGAAATTAAAATCTGTCGACGCATTCAGATTCGGAATTTGAAAACCTCTTCAAAATATTTCAGTAGAACAAATCTGTGCAGTTACAGGAAAAGTTGTAAACTGTCTTGTTGTGGTCAACGCAAACAGATTATCTTTTCAATCAATCAATCAACTTAAAGACTGCATGTTTGGTTGTTTGATTATTCGATGTTTTGGTGCCTTCACATCAACAGACTTGTAATCAGTTTCTGTGTTACAGAACGTAAAGGGTGAGCACTTGACACGGAAAATGACTGGGTAATTGCTGTGAGAATCGTCCTTTCGAAGTCAGTAAGTACATACCACAGTTGCCGGCCCAGTTGGCGATTCCTCCCGTTCCACTAAGCGGGACGGGCCCGCATCGTCAGAATCTTGAAGGGCAGGTCCCAGCTCTAAATATATTACGATTAACCAAGACCAACTGCAGGAACTTAGAAGCAAAACTGAATTGTTCACGTCAGTCTCCAGAGACAAAAAACAAGTATGTTGAGCGTTCAGTGCAAAACAGCAAAATTATGTTCAAGCTCGTCTTTCTGGACATAACTTTTTGGTTGATGGTTTGGGTTCTAGCTTCTTGAAATAAAGTGAAAATGTTGATCAGTGAAGTATTGAAACCGAAAGTAAGTCAACATGTGCGTACAAAAGATTCTGCGTGAAATAACAGCAGCAGTTGTTGTTGGCCAACCAATTTACTGAACGATATGATACTGAATTCCTGAGGTTGTTCAGTGATTATCCGTTAACCAAACACCAAGCAGACGTACTTTTATATGTCCTCGTCGTCCACTGCAATCTTCAGCTTTGCCTCGAATGGTTGAAAGAGGCAACGATCCTGGAACAGCCAATTCATGACGAACGTCGAACTGCAACGCTCGACTGAAAACTCCGCTTCCATCGCGGTTGATGCGTCCTCTACCAAGAGCACTCATGCCAAGAGCGGAATCTGCACCAAGAAATGAATTCCTTGAGGTTTTGAGACAATTTCCGCAGTAAAATTCTAAGAAAAGTAAACGGTCATTGTGGATAAAACCCTCTAAAAAAACTCGTTGAGAGAAAAACACTGGGAGGGAACCACCATTTAGAACCGTCAGTAAAACGGTCTCACTGCTGCAGAACCCGAAACTATAGTTCAAGTGATTCACAACGTGCTCGTTCACTGAAATTCAGAAATACGAGCCCACGTAAGATGATTCGAAGAACGGTGCAGAGACAGACACCCAGTAAGCAGATCTCCTTAATTTTATAGGCTCGTAAAGCGGTACCAGGCCCACGCCACAGGCAATGCAGACTGCAGATCTGGTGTTTGAAACAATCAGTGGCTTCGACCGAATTACTTTATACGTCGTCAAATCGGTTGTGTTACTAATTCAACAATCTTATTTTGTCCTCGTTACATCTTGGGTTTTTCGAAGCACAGAGTTTTGTTTTTGTACGACAGAATACTTTTTCGAATTCTGGGGACATTACAAGGGCGTCGGGGATTAGCACCGTACTGTTGCACAGGAGGGATGGTAAAGGTCTGGAAAGCACGGCCCAAG
>JBBQAH010000149.1:0-7350 GCA_038316145.1 Burkholderiales bacterium | reverse complement strand
GTTGGTGGGCATGGCCGCCAGGTAGCGTGTGCCGTACTGGCGGTTGTAGCTCCAGCACATCTCCACGCCGGCGATCTTGGCCAGTGCGTAGGGCCGGTTGGTGGGCTCCAGCGGGCCGGTGAGCAGCGCGCTTTCTTTCATCGGCTGGGGCGCGAGCTTGGGGTAGATGCAGCTGGACCCCAAAAACAGCAGGCGCTGCACGCCGGCAAGGTAGGCGGCGTGGATCAGGTGGGTCTGGATGGCCAGGTTGTCGCGGATGAACTCGGCCGGGTATTCGTTGTTGGCCACGATCCCGCCCACCTTGGCAGCGGCCAGAAACACGTATTCGGGCTGTTCGGCATCGAAGAAGGCGCGGGTGGCGCGCTCGTCGGTCAGGTCCAGCTCGGCGTGGGTGCGCAGCAGCAGGTTGCTGTGGCCGGCGGCTTGCAGCCGGCGCAGGATGGCGCTGCCCACCAGGCCGCGGTGGCCGGCGATGTAGATGCGGGAGGAGGGGGTCATGGGGCAGGAAGGAGGGGGATGATCCAAAGCCCGTAGGCGCTGGCGCAGTGGGCGAGCAGGCGGTCGAAGTAGGCAAACAGCACCGGGGTTTCGTGGGCCATCAAGCCGAAGAACTCGGCCAGGCGGGGTGTGTCGTCTTCGTATTCATGGTTGACGGCGTTGCGCAGCTCGCGGATCAGCTTCCAGTGCTCGGCCGAATCCAGCACCTGCAGACGCTCCATGAACGCCAGCACGGCGCCGAACCGGTCCACGTCCAGCTCTTCTTCGATCGCCACGGCCCGCATGGCTTTGCCCAGGTGCTCCTGGAACTCGCTGAACCGCACCCGAAACGCAGCCATCGATTCGTGTTGCTCGTCCGTCAGCAAGGCCCAGTCGGGCTGCGCCAGCACGGGGCAAATCTGGCCGAGTGAATACGCCAGGTAGTCGCGCATCCGGCTCAGGTGCGCAAGCTTGGCCTGCAGCAGTTTGAGGTGCTCGGTCACAGCAGCACGCCCTGTTGTCTGGCGATTCGGTAGATCGGCAGCTCGCGGCCGGGTTGTTGGACGATCAAGTCAACCTGCAGGTCCAGCGCGTCGGCCAGCTCGCTGCTGCAACGCAGGCGTTGCACCAGCCCGGCGGGTTGCGCCGGCTCCACATACAGGTCAACGTCGCCGCCGCGCCGTTGATCGTCCGCGCGTGAGCCGAAGAGCCAGATCCGCGCATGCTCGCCCAGGTGGCGGCGCACTTTCTGCCGGATGGTTTCAGCCTGGTCTGGCGTCAATCGCATGGGGTCGATTCAGAACGTTGGATCGCGCTTCACTTCGGACACACGATCTCGGCTCACTCGTGGTGGTCGTAGGCCTGAAACCCCGCCAGCTTGATCAGGCTGTCGCGCCGCGCCGCGGTGTAGTCGCTCTCGACCATCTCGCGCACCAGTTCGTCGAAGGTGGTGGTGGGCGTCCAGCCCAGCTTGGCCTTGGCCTTGCTCGGGTCGCCCAGCAGGGTTTCGACCTCGGTCGGGCGGAAGTAGCGCGGGTCGACCTTGACCACCACATCCCCGGGCTTGCACTTGGCGCGCATGTCGCCCTTGCTGGCTTCGACACGCGTGACCACGCCGACCTCGTGTTCGCCCTCGCCGCGGAACTCGATGGTGATGCCCAGCTCGAGCGCGGCGCGCTCGACAAACTGGCGCACGCTGTACTGCACGCCGGTGGCGATGACAAAGTCTTCTGCCACGTCTTGCTGCAGCATCAGCCACTGCATCTGCACATAGTCGCGAGCATGGCCCCAGTCGCGCAGCGCGCTCATGTTGCCCAGGTACAGGCAGTCCTGCAGGCCCAGCGCGATACGGGCAACGGCGCGGGTGATCTTGCGGGTCACGAAGGTCTCGCCACGCAGCGGGCTCTCGTGGTTGAACAAGATGCCGTTGCAGGCGTACATGCCGTAGGCCTCGCGGTAGTTGACGGTGATCCAGTAGGCGTACATCTTGGCCACCGCATACGGGCTGCGCGGGTAGAACGGCGTGGTCTCTTTTTGCGGGATCTCTTGCACCAGGCCGTACAGCTCGCTGGTGCTGGCCTGGTAGAAGCGGGTTTTTTTCTCCAGCCCCAGGATGCGGATCGCCTCCAGCAGGCGCAGCGTGCCGATGCCGTCGGCGTTGGCGGTGTACTCGGGCGTCTCGAAGCTGACGGCCACATGGCTCATCGCGCCCAGGTTGTAGATCTCGTCGGGCTGCACCTGCTGCACGATGCGGATGAGGTTGGTGCTGTCGCTCAGGTCGCCGTAGTGCAGCTTGAAGCGCTGGTGATCGACATGCGGGTCCTGGTACAGGTGGTCGATCCGGTCGGTATTGAACAGGCTGGCGCGGCGCTTGATGCCGTGCACCTCATAGCCCTTGTCGAGCAACAGCTCGGCCAGGTAGGCGCCATCTTGGCCGGTCACGCCGGTGATCAGTGCAGTCTTCATGTGGGGGTGTGCCAGGGCAGAAAACCAGGGAGCATACCGTGCGAGTCAGGGTGAACCCGTGACAGTTTGGGGGTTCGGCGGCCAGTTGACGGTGGGCGGTCACCGGCCGGCCCTACAGTTGGTGGATGACCCACCTGCAAGCCCGCTGATGACCGCCCCTGATACATCCCCCGCGCTGCTGGCTGCGCTGTGCACGCTGGCCCGTGAGGCCGGCGCGGTGATCATGGCGGTCTACGCCACCGACTTTGCGGTGCAGGGCAAGGCCGACGCCTCGCCGGTGACCGAGGCCGACCAGCGTGCCGAGGCGGTGATCCTGGCCGGGCTGGCGGCGCTGGCGCCCGGTATCCCGGTGGTGGCCGAAGAGGCGGTGGCCGCCGGCCATATCCCGCTGGTGGGCGAGCGCTTCTGGCTGGTCGACCCGCTGGACGGCACCAAGGAGTTCATCCAGCGCAATGGCGAGTTCACCGTCAACATCGCGCTGATCGAACACGGCCAGCCGGTGCTGGGCGTGGTGCTGGCGCCGGCCTTGGGGCCGCAGGGGCGCTTGTGGGCGGGTGCGGTGGGCTCGGGTGCCACGGTGGAGGACGAATCGGGCCGGCGCAGCATGGCCTGCCGCCGGGTGCCGGCCGACGGCCTGACGGTGCTGGCCAGCCGGTCGCACGGTGATGCGGTGGCGCTGGACGCTTTTTTGGCCGGCCACCTGGCCGGGCGCCGGGTGGCGGCCATCAGCACCGCCGGCTCGTCGCTCAAGCTGTGCCTGTTGGCAGCAGGCCAGGCCGACCTGTACCCACGCCTGGGCCGCACGATGGAATGGGACATCGCTGCCGGCCATGCCGTGCTGGCAGCAGCCGGCGGCCGGGTCTGCCGGGTCGACGACGGTGCGCCGCTGCGCTACGGCAAGCCCGGTTTCGAGAACCCGCATTTTTTTGCCACCGGGCTGTGACAGCCCGGGGCTGGCCGCAAGGCTTTGTCCAATCGATGGTTCGCAGAGGCTTCACTTGAAAGGCATCACATGAAAGTCTTGGTCACCGGCGCGGCCGGGTTCATTGGCATGCACGTCGCCGAGCGGCTGCTGGCGCGTGGCGACACGGTGGTGGGGCTGGACAACCTCAACGACTACTACGACCCCAAGCTCAAGCTGTCGCGCCTGGCGCGCTTGCAGGCCACACCCGGTTTTGACTTTGTCAAAGCCGACATCGCCGACCGGGCCGCGATGGCCAGCCTGTTCGAGCAGGGCGGCTTCGACCGGGTGGTGCACCTGGCGGCCCAGGCGGGGGTGCGCTACTCGCTGATCAACCCGCACGCCTATGTCGATTCCAACCTGGTGGGCTTTGTCAACATCCTGGAGGGCTGCCGCCACAACCAGGTGGCGCACCTGGCGTATGCCAGCAGCTCCAGCGTCTACGGCGGCAACACGGCGCTGCCGTTTGCCGAGAGCCAGGGCGTGGATCACCCGGTCAGCCTGTATGCCGCCACCAAAAAGGCCAACGAGCTGATGGCGCACACCTACAGCCACCTCTACGGCCTGCCGTGCACGGGGCTGCGGTTTTTCACGGTCTACGGGCCGTGGGGCCGGCCGGACATGGCGCTGTTCTTGTTCACCCGGGCGATGATCGAGGGCAAGCCGATCCAGGTCTTCAACCACGGCCGGATGCAGCGCGATTTCACCTACATCGACGATATCGTCGAGGGCGTGCTGCGGGTGCTGGACCGGGCGCCGGTGGCCGACGCCAGCTTTGATCGCGCCGCGCCCGACCCGGCGCGCTCCTGGGCGCCGTACCGGGTGTTCAACATCGGCAACCAGGGCCCGGCGCAACTGATGGACTTCGTCGCCGCGGTCGAGCAGGCGGTGGGCTGCACGGCGGTCAAAGAGTTTTTGCCGATGCAGCCGGGTGATGTGCAGGCCACCTACGCCGATGTGCAACACCTGACCGACTGGACCGGGTTTTCACCCGGCACGCCGATCACCGAGGGTGTGGCGCGCTTTGTGGCCTGGTACCGGCAGTACTACGGCGTCTGAGCTGGCGGGCGGTCTGGCCGGCCGGACGTCAGGCCGCCGGCCGCACGCAGGGGGTCAGGCCGGTCATCGTCGCCGGGCCGTAGATCATGGCAAACGCGACGTCCTTGGCATCACGCCCGCTGGCGATGCGGACCAGCCCGTCCAGCGGTGACATCCGGGTGGCGTCGAACAGCACCCAGCGCCCGCCGAGGTAGGCCTCGAACACGGCATGGAAGTCGGGCGGCGGCTCGTCGAAATTGGCATAGCCCACCACCAGCCGGGCCGGGATGTTCAAGGCGCGGCAGAAGGTGACGCCCAGGTGCGCAAAGTCGCGGCACACGCCGCGGCGCTGCACAAACACGTCGCGCGCGGTGGTGGTGCTGGTGGACGTGCCGACCTCGTAGGCGATGTTGGCGTGGATCCAGTCGCAGATCGCCGTCACCCGGCCATGGCCGTGCGGCAGGCCGCCGAACAAGGCCTGGGTGTCTTGCGACAGCAGGTCTGACTCACAGTAGCGGGTGGGCATCAGGTAGTGCAGCAAATCGTCGGGGATTTGTGCAATCGGCAGCTCGGCGGCGGCCAGGTCCACCGGCCAGGGCGTTCGTTGTACCCGCGCCTGGTAGTGCAGCTCGAACGGTCCGGTCAGCATCTGCACCCGCACAAACCGCTGGTTCAGCACCGGGTCGGCAAAGATGTGCACGGGTTGCGGGGGTGTCAGCACCAGCGATTCGGACAGCACCACCTGGTCGGCGCCGTTCAGCGCATGGATCTGGAACAGGAAGTCGGTGGGGCCGTTGACCTGGTAGGCCAGCGTGCAGTCGACATCGAAGGTCTTGCTGCCCACCGGGGCTGCAGCGGCGGCGGCAGGCAGTGCGTTGGGGAACAGCAGTGGCGGCGTTGCGGGCAGGAAGCTCATGGGCGGGGCTTGGGTTGGTGCCGGGCTCGACAACACTCTATTTCAAGCCAAGCCGGGGCCGTCCGCCATCGGCCCGGCCGCTGTGCCGCGGTAGGAGAACGCGCCAGCGTGCGGGCGCCTGCCGGGCTTGACAGTCAGAAAGCCTTTTCGCGCAGCACCTGCAGCAGGTACTGGCCGTAGCCGTTTTTGAGC
This sequence comes from Burkholderiales bacterium, assembly GCA_038316145.1. Classification (GTDB taxonomy): domain Bacteria; phylum Pseudomonadota; class Gammaproteobacteria; order Burkholderiales; family Burkholderiaceae_C; genus Pseudaquabacterium. Next base: position 1,801 of record JBBQAH010000149.1, on the reverse strand, counting down.
ATCGGCTGGGCCATCTGGTCCAGCTGATCGGCGCTGATCCAGCCGCTGCGGTAGGCGATTTCCTCCGGGCAGGCCACTTTCAGGCCCTGGCGTCGTTCCAGCGTGGCGATGAACTGGCCGGCCTCCAGCAGGCTGTCGTGGGTGCCGGTGTCGAGCCAGGCATAACCGCGGCCCATGATCTCGACATCCAGCTGGCCCTGCTGCAGGTAAGTGGCGTTGACGGTGGTGATCTCCAGCTCGCCGCGGGCGCTGGGCTGGATGCTGGCGGCGATGTCGCAAACCTGGTGGTCGTAAAAATACAGCCCGGTGACGGCGTAGTTGCTCTTGGGCGCCGTGGGCTTTTCTTCGATGCTGAGCGCGTGTTTGTGGGCGTCGAACTCGACCACGCCGTAACGCTCGGGGTCGGTCACGTGGTAGGCAAACACCGACGCGCCGGTGCTGCGGCCATCGGCCCGTTGCAGCAGCGTGGCAAAGTCGTGGCCGTAGAAGATGTTGTCGCCCAGCACCAGCGCGCTGGGCTGGCCGCCGACAAACTGGCGGCCCAGGATGAAGGCCTGCGCCAGGCCGTCCGGGCTGGGCTGCACGCAGTAGCTGATGTTCAGGCCCCAGCGGCTGCCGTCGCCCAGCAGCGACTCGAAGCGCGGTATGTCCTGCGGCGTGCTGATCAACAGGATGTCGCGGATGCCGGCCAGCATCAGCGTGCTGAGCGGGTAGTACACCATCGGCTTGTCGTAGACCGGCAGCAACTGCTTGCTGATGGCCAGGGTGGCCGGGTGCAGGCGGCTGCCAGAGCCGCCGGCCAGGATGATGCCTTTTCGTTGCATGGGGGGTCCTTGGGTTGGGGTTCGATGCGCTGGCTGGGTTGGCTGCCGGGCCTCGGAGGGTGAGAGTTTTTCGTAGCGAGCAGTCGTCAGGCTAGGCGGACGGAGCGCAGGAACCGGAACGTACTTCCTGTACGTGAGGATTCCGAGCATCCGACCAACGACGCATGGCGGCTGCGCAGTAGAAAAACTCTCGCCCTCTCAGCCGTACTGCTTGTCGACCCAGGCGCGGTACGCGCCGCTCTGCACATCGGCCACCCAGGGGGTGTTGGCCAAGTACCACATCACCGTCTTGCGGATGCCGGTCTCGAAGGTCTCGGCCGGGCGCCAGCCCAGTTCAAGCTCGATCTTGTGGGCGTCGATGGCGTAGCGCCGGTCGTGGCCGGGCCGGTCGGTCACATAGCTGATCAGCCGGGCGTACGGACCGGCGGGGTCGGGCCGCAATTCGTCGAGCAGGCTGCACACCGTCTTGACGATGTCGATGTTGGCCTTTTCGTTCCAGCCACCGATGTTGTAGGTCTCACCCAGCCGGCCGCCGGCCAGCACGGCGCGGATGCCGCTGCAGTGGTCCGTCACATACAGCCAGTCGCGGATCTGCTGGCCGTCGCCGTACACCGGCAGCGGCTTGCCGGCCAGTGCGTTGACGATCATCAGCGGGATCAGCTTCTCGGGGAAGTGGTATGGCCCATAGTTGTTGCTGCAGTTGGTGGTGACCACCGGCAGGCCGTAGGTGTGGTGCCAGGCGCGCACCAGGTGGTCGCTGGCGGCCTTGCTGGCCGAGTACGGGCTGTTGGGCTCGTAGGGGTGGGTCTCGGTGAAGGCCGGCGCGTCGGGGCCCAGGCTGCCGTAGACCTCGTCGGTGCTGACGTGATGAAAGCGGAAGGCGGCCTTGGCATCCGCCGCCAGGCCGGACCAGTAACCGCGGGTGGCTTCGAGCAGCGTGAACGTGCCGTCGATGTTGGTCTTCATGAACGCGCCGG
>JBBQAH010000356.1:0-2090 GCA_038316145.1 Burkholderiales bacterium | reverse complement strand
AAAAACGGAAGGCATCCCAGTGTACGTATTTTTCAGACCCTTCTTTGTTTTTGTAAATTTAGATTTCAAACTTGCCTCGGTTTTGACTATCGGAGTACTTAAAGGAATTTCAACCCGATTTAATGATATTAGAGCCAGAACTGTTTAGAAAAAAAGTTTGCTTGTGGCCCGACTTAAATTTTTACCCTCGTAGTTGAAAGATATTGTAATCGGTAAATGTAACAATATTATGTTACGCATCCGCATTACGAATTGGTTGTTTGAATAGTATTTTCAATTTCTAGGATTATTCGATAATTAAATATAATTATATTTAAGTAAAACGACAAGGTGTCAGCAATAATAAATAATTCTGATATTCTTTCGTGTAGTATACCAAACAAATGAGCATTGGATGGGCTTAAGAATCTTGAAAGCGATGGAAAATCTTGAATACAAATTATATCTTTATAGGTCATCCCTCGAATCAGCATTTGCTTGGCAAGAGTCGCCGTCCACGGACAGCTTTTACAACTCAACAACTGCTGGAGTTGGAGAAGCAGTTCCGTAGCAGTAAATACCTGTCACGGCCACGACGTTATGAAGTGGCCAGCACGCTCATGCTCACGGAAACCCAAGTGAGGCCCCTTAAACTTCGTATACTCTGTACAACACTGAACTATTATTTGTGTCGATTTGATTACCAAAAGCAGATGTCAGAGCAGGGACCTACGTATAATAGAAGCATCAATGCTGCCTGTTTCCAGTGGCGCGTCTAACTTTGTTTTGACGGGTGGGCCAATTTTTATTCAAAATTAATTAAAATACATATTTTTCAATTATCTAGTCATATTGCCATATTAAACCGACTGCGATACCAAGGTCAACGCGGTGCTGGGTCTTGCCTTTTTCGAATGAATATCTTCTCCGGGTTTGAAAAATGCTGTTATTTTAAACTGTGCCATCCCAGTTTTTCACGTGCAAAAACAGAAAATAATTGAGCGTAAGCAGAAGACTTGCTGATTTCGCACATGGCGTGCAGCAATTAAATTTTTCAAACTTGGGCCACCTATCGGTTTACCACACCATTGCCCCAAACGTGGGACGGCAAGACGCAATTTCAATTCAATTTTTGATTAATTAATGGCCACAATGAGGCAAAGTACGATAGTTAATGGGTTGCACATATATTACTCCGAAGTTAATTGGCTTTAAATTTGGAACTCAAAATTTATTCCATAACACAGGGGGGAATATTGCATAGTTTTTTGTTTCTCAGACCGGAAAACATAAAGGGGGGAGTACAGGGCCAGTTTTTCAAAATTTGACGGGTGGGCCACGCCCACCCGTTGAATACGCCACTGCCTGTTTCAGGTTAAAGTACATTTAACTGTGTTATGCGCTTACTTTTACCTTGTATCCTCCACTTTCATGGTCATGAAATGATTCACGTCAGTGAGACATAATATTTGTTAACTTTTTGACCATAAAATCTGCAAAGTTATTTGTTGTTTAAAACATTTGTCCATTTAGGTCAGAAATAAAATCTAAAACGTAGAATACATAGCATATTGTTCCTGTATTGAAAACACTTGATTGCAATTTATTTACTGCTATTATGTTGCGAATAATTCTAGTAAAATTCCCTGCTTTTCCTCTTGATCACCACAGGATATGCAAAAAACTGGCTCACAGTAAAGTTGTTTTGATTAGAATTGAACGTACCGTCGTGTCATTAGCTCTAGAGAAAGCAACATATGAATTTGGCTCTATAAACAACTTTAATGCGGATCATATCTACCTGTACAACGTATCTTAGATGAGCGATAAAACTGTTTTTTAAAAGAACACAAATCAACCTGTAACAGATAAATGCGTACAATTCGAGTACGATTAGTAACTAACCCCATATAATTTTTGTAGAAAAGGTCATTTTTATACAAAACAAAAGATATGCTCAATTTTATAGGTAAAAATTTGGTTTCAAAATCGTCGGATGAAGTGGAAGCGGTCGAAAAAGGCCAGTCAGGAAGCGAAAGCTAAAGGAAAAAGTGGCGAACCCAAAGACCTCTCCCGGCGGAATGGGTCAGTCAACAACAACGTTGTATCCG
>JBBQAH010000153.1:0-6997 GCA_038316145.1 Burkholderiales bacterium | reverse complement strand
GCGGTAGACAAACGGGCTGGCGTCCCCGCGCTGGGTGCGCAACAGCCGGCCCTGGGCGTCGTACTGGTGGGCGAGCGGGCCATCGGCCCGGTCCACGGCGGTCAGCCGGCCGGCAGCGTCGTAGCTGTAGCGGGCCCAGGCCTGGCCGTTGCGGTCCACCGCCATCAGGCGGCCGTCATCGCCATAGCGGTAGTCCAGCCGGCTGCCGTCGGGCTCGATGATTTGCGTCAGCTCGCCCGCTGTCCAGGTGTAGGCGCAAAGCCGGGCGCCCTCTTGAACCTGCAGCGGCAGCCCGTGCTCGGCGTGCAGCACGCGGGCTGCCGGCCCGCCGGGGGTGCCGGACCGTGCGGCCTCGAAGGCCTGGAGGGTGCGCAGCGCCGTCATGTCACACCGCCAGCGCCTCGGACGCCGACGCCAGCGGGATCGCGTCCAGCATCGTGTCGAACTCGTTGCGCACCCGGTCGAGCTGCTGGTTGAAGCTGGTCTCCAGGTTGTCCAGCAAGCTCAGCAGCCGGCCGAACAGCTCATCGACCACCAGCGCGTCAAGCTGCTGCAAGAGCGCGGTGACACCGGCCAGGATGGCCTCGATCTGGACCTTGAGCGCGTCCAGCACGGCCTTGAGCGCCTGGCGAACCTGCACCAGAAAAGCGTCGATCGCCAGCCGGATCTGCGACAGCAGCCCACGCACCGCGCCGCTCAGCTTGGCCAGCAGCGACTGGTACAGGCTGTCGAGCTGCAGCGCGATGGCCGCCGGGTCGATCGCCCGCAGTGGGTCGGTCAAAGGGTCCCACACGCTGGTGCGCAGATCGGCGGCGAGTTGGTCCGGGTCCAGCACGTTCAACTTGCTGCGCAGCGCGGCATAGACCCCGGCCACCGCGGTCTTTAGCCCGGCCGGGTGCAGCACCAGCGCGGCGTCGCGCACCTCCTGAAAAAAACCGTTGACCGAGCCGTCGAGTGCGGCTTGCAGGGGCTTCAACTCCGCCAGGAAACGGTCTGTGGCCAGGTCGATCCGGCGCGCCTTGACCGACGGGCGCAGCGCGGCCAGGCCGGCGGTCACGTCGGTCATCGTCAACGGTTGGGCCTGGCGCAGGAAGGCGGGCAGCAGCCGGCCCAGGTTGGCGTCCAGCTTGTCGTACGCGGCTTGAGCCGCGCGGCTGTCCAGCCGGTTGATGCGCAGGCGCAGGGCCGTGACCAGGGCCTGGTGCGCACTGTCGAGCAAGCGCAGCCGGCTGGCCGGCAGCGCCAGGTCCAGCGGCGCCAGCACCCCATCGAAGCGGGCCTGCAGCGACAGTTTGGCCGCGCCGTTGCCGGCACTGAGGTCGAGCTTGACGTTGATCTGCGCGCGCAGGCCGGGCAGCGTCACCACCCCCGGCAACGCGGCCGGCGACAGGCTGGCCAGCCCGGCCTGGGCCTGGCGCAAACCACGCAGCACGGCGGCCGGGTTCAGCACCGGCAGTGCGGCACCCAGGCCGCTGCGCACGCCGTCCAGCGCGGCCAGCACGTCGGCCGCGGGCTGGGCATTGACGGCGGCCAGCAGCCGGTCAAAGGCGTCGTCGAGCGGCTTGAACAGGCTGCTGGGCCGGACACTGCCCGCCAGTTGCAGGTTGAACTGGCGCAGGGAGCCGTCCGGGTCGCCGAACACGGCGTCGGTCAGGCCCAGCACCAGCACCTTCACGGTGTCCAGAAAGCTGTCCAGCGGCGCGGGCAGGTGCAGGCTGTCGAGCGACGCAGCCAGCGCATTGCGGGCCTCGGTGAACAGCGTCCGCTCTTTTTGCTCCAGCGCGTCCAGCAATGGCGTGATGTCGATCAGCGTGACGAGCCGGTCGATCTCGACATGCAGCGCGCGCAGCGGCTGGACCCACACATCGGGGTTGACCCGGTCCAGCGTCTGCATCATGGTCTGGTACGGCGCTTTGAGCGGGTTCAGCAGCGCGCCCGGCGACAAGGCCTGCAGCTGTCCCAGCAACTGGTTCAGCAGGTCGTCCAGCGGACGCAGCAGCAGCGTGCCGTTGACGCCCTTGACGGCATTGCCCACCTGGTCGAGCAGGCCCAGCACCGGCCCGGCCAATGCCGCACCGTCAAAGCCGCCGATTCGGTTGCGGAACTCGAGCCAGGCGTCCAGCACGGTCTGCACGCCTTGGGTCAGCTGCTCGTCAAGGGATGCATAGTCTTTTTTCAGCTGCTCTTCGACCATCGTCTCCAGGTCGATGGCGCGCAGCACGGCCAGGCCGGCTTGCAGCGCAAACTTCTCGGCGTCCGAGATCGATTCAGGCTTGATCGCTGCCAACTTGGCGCGGAGCGCGTCGATCTCGTCCACCACCTCGTCGGCCACGGGCCGGAAGTCCACACCATCGAGTTGCGCCAGCAGCGCTTTCAGGTCGTCCAGCGCTGACGCCAGGTTGGTCTCCAGGTCGGTGATCAGTGTGCCGGCCTGGGCCACCGCGTCGGCCAGGGCCTGGCCCAGGTCGGCGATGGGGATGCTGTTGAACTGGGCCAGCGCACCGTCCAGCGCGCTGCTGACGCCCGCCAGCAGGCTGTTGTCGATGTGCTGGTCGATGAAGTCGTGCGCCGACTGGAAGCCGGCGACGATGCCGCTGCGCACTTGCGCAATGCCCAGGCTGTCCAGCGCCTGGTGCACCCGCGTCAGCATGCCCGTCACGGCTTGTTGCACCGCCTCGCTGGGGATGGCCTCGACGGCCTGCTGGATGCGGCCGATGAAGTCGATCAGGATCTGGCGCACTTGCGACAACGCCGACTGGGCAAACAGGTCGTGGATCGCGGCCGACGAGCGGGCCACCTGGGCCGCCAGGTCTTGCGGCGACAGGGCCATGCCCAGGCGCGACAGCAGTGACTCGAGCAGGCCGGCCAATGCATCCACCGCGTCGTCGACGGTGGGCACCTCGTCGAGCGGGATCGCAGCCAGCACGGCGGCGTAAGCCGCGAACAGGCCGTCCCAGGCCGGCAGGTTGATGACGCCGAGCAGCGAGGTCTCAGTGGTCTGCAGCACGCTGAAGGCGGCGTCCAGTGCGCTGGACCAGGCCTGCAGCAGCGCCTCCAGCGCCGGGTAGGCGGCGGCGTCGCTGGCGTCGAAAGCGTGCACCGCCGCAAGCACCGCGTTGAAGGCGTTGGCCACGGCCTGGCGCGGCGCGGCCAGCGCGGCGTCCAGCGTTGCGGCATCCAGCGGCTGGGCCAGGGCCAGTGCGTTGTCCAGGTGGTTGCGGGCGTCGTCCAGCAGGTCGTGCTCGATGCCGATCAGCTGCTGGGCCAGGAACTCGACCAGCGCACCGGCTGCGGGGGGCTGGCCGGCGGCCAGTTGCTCCAGCGTGGCCAGCGCGGCGCTGACCTGGGCCAGTGTGTCGGCATCGATCAGCGAGCTGCCCAGGCTGGCCAGGCGGGTGCTGAACTGGGCCAGCACCTGATCAACCAGGGCCAGCGCGGTCTGCTCCAGGCTGTTGCCGGGCTGGATCTGGCGCACCAGCGCGTTGTTGGCCAGAAAGTCGTTGAGCGCCTGGTAGGCCCCCTGCAGGTCGTCGATGAACTGCAGGCTGTCGGCCGGCAGCGCGTTGTGGATCGTGCTGATGGCCAGTGGCAGGCGCTGCGCCAGGCCGCTGACATCGATGTCGAGCGCGCCCTGCAAGCCGCCCAGCGCCTGGGTCACGGCGTTCAAGGGCGACGCCGCACCGCCGCCGGCCAGCGCGCCGGCCACTTGCAAAAAGCCCGACAGGCCGGTCTGGGCGTTGCTGGCTGCGTCCAGTGCCGGGCCGAGGTCGGGCAGGCTGGCGGTGGCGCTGGTCACAGCAGGTCTCCGATGGCCGACAGCGCACCGGCCGCGCCGCCGCTGGCCGCGCCAAACGTATCCAGCATGCCCGGCAGCCGGGTGGTGGGGTTGGCAAAATCGGCGGCGCCAGCCAGCAGGCCGGCCAGGTCGGACACCGCCGCCAGCGCGTTCTGCATGTCGTCCATCAGGCCGGCGGCCTCGTCCAGCAGGCCGGCGTCCAGGCCGTCCAGCGGGTTACCGGCGGGCGGCGGCGGGGGCGGCACAAACTCGGCCAGCGCGCAATCGAAGTCGAACTCGTCGGGCCGGCCGGCGCGCTGGGCGACGTCCAGGCTATCGACCAGCACCTGCGAAAAATAACCCTGGCCGGTGATCTCGCACAAAAAGTCGACCGGCGCGCGGCCCAGCAGGTGGTCGCGCAGGGTTTGCAGGCTGTCGGCCGCACTGTGGCCATAGACGATGCCACGCACCCGGATCTGCACGCTGGGCCGGCCGAGTGCCTGGGCCAGGTCACCGTCCATGCCGGGCACGGCATGGCGCACAAAACGCGCACCTTCGCTGACCTCGATGCTGAGCAATTTGTCGAGCACCACGCCGGCGATTTCCAGCGCCATGTCAGCCGCCCCGGCGAGGTGGCGCGATGCGGGCGGAGCCGGGGTGCAGCCTGTGGGCGGCGATCACAGCCATCCCCCCGTGAAACCGTGCTGGCGCAGGGTCTGGTCGCGCAGGCGCTCGGCCAGGCGGTCGGCCAGGTGATCGACCAGCATCTCCTCGCCCAGGGCGTCCAGGCCGGACAACAGGCTTTGTGCGGCCGCCAGGCTGCGATCACCCGACGCCGCTGGCGGTGCAAAGGACCGATCGGCCCGTGCAGAGCCGGTGGCGGTCGGTGCGGGATGGGTGGCGACCCCGGGGCCCTGCAGCAAAGTGCCCGGCGGCGCGGCCGCGGCATGACGTTGGCGGCTGTCCGCCAGGGTGGCACTGAGCAGGCCTTGCAGTGCGGGCAGGCCCGTGACCAGCCGGGTTGCCGGTGAGTGGTCCGCGCCGCTGCCAGCCGGTTGGACACGGGCACCGAGGCCGGTTGCCGCGTCGGCGTCTCGGTCGATGGGTGACCCGTCCCGTCCGGGCGCAAAGACCGTCCCGTCGGCGTCCCGGCGCTGGGCGCCGGGCAAGCAACGCGAGGCCACGGTGGGCGCAGCCAGCGGCCATGACGGCAACGCCGGTGAAACGCTCGGGTCAGACCGTGCGCCGGCGGCCGCCGGGCGATCTGGCGGCAAAAAGCCGGGGCGGGCCACGGCCAGCCGATCCTGAAGCCGGTCACGCCGATCCGGTCGGTCGAGCAGGCTGGCCACGGTGCCGGTGCCGGACCCGCGGTCGTGGGCCGGGCGCGCCACCCCAGGCGGCGATGCCCAGCCAAGCGCTTGGGTAGGGGCCGTGGCATGGCTTGCCGGCACGGGCTGCAAGGTGCCGCCGGCCCGCCGTGAGGGCAGGCCTTGTGCCGCAGGTGTTGCGGCCGGGCCTGGCGCGGCGTTGGCAGCCAGGTCGATCACATTCCCGGCCGGTGGCCGGGTTGCGTTGACCCGACGGTTGGCCTGGGTGCTGGCCGGTGCGAGGCGCTGCGCCGGCTGCCATTGCGCCAGCGGCAGGCCCGGCTGAACCGTTGCGCCGGGAGCCACCCCGGCCTGTCGCAGGCCGTCGTGGGATGGCTCGGCCGGCCAGCCCCGCGCGGCCACCATCGGCGCAGGACCACGCGGTACCGGCCGTCCCGGGCCGGTGGCCGTGCCCACCGCAGCGCCGGCACCGCTCAGCGACTCGCGGATCAATCGGTCCAGCGGTGTGGCCTGCGTGGGGCCTGCCTGGTCGCACAGCGCCTCGAACCAGCTCAGCACGGCACAAGACATCAGCCCGTCCGCCTGGCGCAGGGTGCGCAGCGCATCAGGCGCCCAGAACGGCGTGCTCATCCGGCTGCATCCCCGGCGCGGGTATCGCCCGCCGCACCGGTGCCCGCCAGGTAGACCGCCATCTGGCCGGGTGTCAGCTCGGCCACCTGGGCCGGCGTCCAACCGTAGTGGCGCGCCAGCAGCACGTGGGCCTCGCCGATGGCCGATGCGCTGGCCTCTTGCACCGCGGCGCCGTCGGGCGCCAGGCCGGAGATGCGGTGGATCGCCGTGACCAGAAACTGCACCAGCCCGGCATGCATCTGCCGCACCTGCTCAAACGACAGCGCCGGCTCGACCAGCGACTCCTTGACGATCAGCAGCGGCACCAGCGAGGCGTCGTCACGGGCGGCCTTGGAGATCAACGCCAGCGTGGCCACCTTGAGCGGCCGCACCCGGACCCGTCGCTCGGTGCTTTCCGGGTCTCGGGCAGCCGACTCGCCAGGGTGCAGCACGGCAGCCGGCACCACCACCTCGTGCACCAGCAGGCTGCCGGCCAGCAGCTCCTGCGGCGTCAGCAGTGCGCCGGCGGGGCTGTCGGTGGCGTCAGTCAACAGGTGGCGGGCAATCGACATGGACTTCATCTCTCGAGAAAACGACGGACCGCCCCCGAGCTTTTTTGCCCGCTCGGGGGGCGGACGACGCCTGGCGTCGGCCTGGGGGTGCTGTCAAGTGAAGCCGCGGCCAGTGTGGCGGGGCCACGGCGCGTCAGGTCTCTTCGTAGGCCACACGCATCGCCTGGAAGGTCACCGCCTCCATCACGAAGGTGTCGCTGGGGATGGTGTAGGTCCAGCGGTCGAACTTGACGCCGAACAGCGTGACCTTGGTCGATTGGGTCGGGTGGTTCTGGTCGCGCAGCGTCGAGATCAGGTTGAACGAGGGCTGCGGAAACGACGGCCCGGACGGCGGGCTGGTGGCGCCGTCACCCAGCAGCAGCCGGATCAGCGCGCCGTTGACATGGGCGCGCTGCGCCGAGCCGGTGACCCGCACGATGCCGGGCCGCAGGTGCGTGGGGTAGCGGTTGCCGATCTCGTAGAACGGCTGCACATCGCTGCTGATGGCGATGGCCACGTTGGTGAGCCGGCCCACCACGTTGGACAGGTCGTACTGCGAGACCAGGGCATCGGCGGCCTGGCCCTCGGGGGTGGCGGTGTCTTCGACACCCAGCACCAGCACCGCATCGATCGCACGCAAGACATCGTTGGGCATGACGGGTTCTCCTGGCTCACTGGAGCGTCATGACGACGCGGATGAAATCGATGCTGAAGGTGGGCTGGATCGTCATCAC
>JBBQAH010000184.1:0-5180 GCA_038316145.1 Burkholderiales bacterium | reverse complement strand
GCGGTAGATCAGGCCCCACTGCTCGGCGCGCTCGGCCGGGATGCGCTCGCCCAGCATGATCATCTCGGTGGCGCGGGCCTTGCCCACCTGGCGCGCCAGCATCCAGGTGGCGCCGCCGTCGGGCACCAGGCCGATGTTGACAAAGGCCTCCAAAAAGTAGGCCGAGCGCGCCGCCAGCGTGAAGTCGGCCGCCAGCGCCAGCGAGCAGCCGATGCCCGCCGCCACGCCGTTGACCGCCGCGATCACCGGGACAGTCAGTTGCGACAGCGCCAACATCACCGGGCTGTAGACCTCGGCCAGCACTTTGCGGGTCTTCTCGCCGCGTGAGCCGGTGGCGCTGCCCATGTTCTGCACATCGGCGCCGCTGCAAAACGCGCGGCCCTCGCCGGTGATCAGCAGCGCACGCGCGCCCAGCCCGGGCAGGGCGCGCAGGGCGTCGTGGATCTCGGCAAACATCTGCGGCGGTGCCGCGTTCAGGCGCTGCGGCCGGTTCAGCGTCAGCACGGCCACGCTGCCGCGCAGGTCCAGGCGGATCATTTCAAAGTTGGGCAGGGTGATCTCGGGCATGGGGTGTCCTTGTTTTGGGCGGCGGTCTTGCGGCGGTCTTGGCGGCAGTCTTGGCGGCAGTCTGGGCGGCGGTTTGGCGGCGGTTTGGCACGGCAGCCAGCGTAGCGGCCGCCGTTGATGCCCACTGTCGCCCGCCGGACTGTGCCGCGCAACAGCAGCGGCCCACAATCCGCCGATTCCTCACCGCCCCCTGGAGATTGGCCATGACCGACGCCCTGATCATCGACGCCTGCCGCACCCCGCGCGGCATCGGCAAAGTGGGCAAAGGCGCCCTGGCCGACATGCACCCCCAGCACCTGGGCGCGACCGTGCTCAAGGCGCTGGCCGAGCGCAACAACCTGAACACCGCCGAGATCGACGACATCCTCTGGGGCACCAGCACGCAGCGCGGCACGCAGGCCGGTGACCTTGGCCGCATGTCGGCACTGGACGCCGGCTACGACGTGCGCTCCAGCGGCATGACGCTGGACCGTTTTTGCGGCTCGGGCATCACCACCGTCAACCTGGCCGCGGCGTCGATCATGTCGGGCATGGAAGACCTGATGGTGGCCGGCGGCTGCGAAATGATGTCGATGACCGCCACGCTGCGGGATGGTGTCGGCCTGATGGACAGCGGCAACTTGCGCCTGCGCGAGCGCCATCCGCAGCCGCACCAGGGCATTTGCGCCGATGCCATCGCCACGCTGGAGGGCATCAGCCGCAGTGATCTGGACGCGCTCGCCCTGCTCAGCCAGCAGCGCGCCGCAGCGGCGATCGCGGGTGGCCACTTTGCCAAGAGCCTGCTGCCGGTCTACCGGGCCGACGGCACGTTGGCGCTGGACAAGGAGGAGTTCCCGCGGCCGCAGACCACCGCCGAGGGCCTGGCCAGTCTGAAGCCGGCCTTTGCTGCCCTGGCCGACCAGGCGCTGGACGAGCGTGGCACCACCTTCCGCAAGCTGATCGCGGCCAAGTACCCGGACCTGGACATCAACTTTGTGCACCATGCCGGCAACTCGTCGGGCGTGGTCGATGGCTCGGGCGCGTTGCTGCTGGCCTCGCCCAGCTACGCCAAAAAACACGGCATGAAGGCGCGCGCCCGGGTGGTGGCCTATGCCAACGTCGGGGATTCGCCGACATTGATGCTCAACGCACCGGTGCCTGCCGCCCGCAAGGCGTTGGCCAAGGCCGGCCTGACGGCAGACGACATCGACCTGTGGGAGATCAACGAGGCCTTCGCGGTGGTGGCCGAGAAGTTCATCCGTGACATGAAGCTCGACCGCGACAAGGTCAATGTCAACGGCGGCGCGATGGCGCTGGGCCACCCGATCGGCGCCACCGGGTCGATCCTGATCGGTACGCTGCTGGACGAGCTGGAGCGGCGTGACCTGAAACGTGGCCTGGTGACGATGTGCGCCGCCGGCGGCATGGCGCCGGCCATCATCATTGAACGCCTTTGACGCCAAACCTGAACTGAATCCACACGGGGAACACGCATGGACCTGCGCTATTCAACTGAAGAACTGGCCTTCCGCAACGAGGTGCGCGGCTGGCTGGCCGAGAACCTGCCTGCCGACATCCGCGACAAGGTGGTGGGCTACCACGGCCTGTCCAAGGACGACTTCATCCGCTGGCACAAGATCCTGGCGGCCAAGGGCTGGTCGGTGCCGCATTGGCCGGTGGAGTGGGGTGGCACCGGCTGGGACATCACCCAGCGCTACATCTACGACGAAGAGTTTGGTCTGGCCGGTGCACCCGGGCTGCCGCCCTTTGGCCCGGCGATGTGTGCGTCGGTGCTGCACCGCTTTGGCACGCCCGAGCAGAAGGCGCGCTTTTTGCCGCGCATCCGCGAGGGCGACGATTTCTGGGTGCAGGGATATTCTGAGCCGGGGGCCGGGTCGGACCTGGCCGCGCTGAAGTGCCGGGCCGACCGGGCCGGTGATCACTACGTTGTCACCGGCCAGAAGATCTGGACCACGCTGGGCCACTACGGCGACTGGATCTTCTGCCTGGTGCGCACCAACCCGGCGGCCGAAAAACGGCAAGAGGGCATCAGCTTCCTGCTGATCGACATGGCCACGCCCGGCATCACCGTGCGGCCGCTGATCCTGATGGACGGTGGCCACGAGGTCAACGAGATCTTCTTCGACAACGTGTCGGTGCCGGTCGAGAACCTGGTGTTCGAGGAGAACAAGGGCTGGACCGTGGCCAAGTACCTGCTGGGCCACGAGCGCATGGGCTCGGGCAATGTGGGCGCGTCCAAACGTGAGCTGGTGGCGCTCAAGGCGCTGGCCACGCGCGAGATGAAGGGCGGCAAGCCGCTGCTGCAGGACCCACGTTTTCGCGACAAGCTGACCCGGGTCGAGGTGGAGCTGGACGCGCTGGAGATCACCTCGATGCGCTTTCTGGACAAGATGCGCCGCACCGGCCAGCCGCCGGGCGCCGATGTGTCGATGCTCAAGATCCGCGGCACCGAGGTGCAGCAGATGATCACCGAGCTGATGATGGTGGCCGTCGGCCCGCTGGCCCAGCCCTTCAAGGCGGTGGACTCGGGCGCCATCGACCACTTCACCTCGCGCCTGGCACCGCGCTACTTCAATTACCGCAAGGCCAGCATCTACGCCGGGTCCAACGAGATCCAGCGCAACATCATCGCCAAGATGACGCTCGGGCTGTAGCAGGCAACGGGAGACAAACATGAACTTCGACTACAGCGACGAGCAACAACAACTGGCCGACTCGGTGCGCAAGTACCTGGGCAGCGCTTACGACTTCGAAAAGCGCAAGGCCATCCTCAACTCAGACCCAGGCCTCAGCGAGCCGGTCTGGACCGCGTTTGCCGAGATGGGCCTGACCGCAATCGCACTGCCCGAGGCCGATGGCGGTTTTGGCGGTGGCGCGGTGGACCTGATGGCGGTGATGGAGGCCTGTGGTGAGGCCCTGGTGGTCGAGCCGCTGCTGGATGTCGTGGGCCTGGCCAGCCGGCTGGTGGCACGCGCCGGGTCGGCAGCGCAGCGGGCAGCGCTGCTGCCGGGCGTGATCGACGGCACGATGCGGCTGGCCTTTGCCAGCACTGAGGCAGGTGGCCGCTACGGCCTGGCCCCTGCCGTGACCACAGCCCGCGCCGTGGCCGACGGCTGGGTGCTGGACGGCGACAAGCGCGTGGTGGTGGGCGCGGCGTCGGCACAGCGGCTGATCGTCTCGGCCCGCACCGGTGGCGCCGCGGGCGATGCCCAGAGCGTCAGCCTGTTCATCGTCGATCCCCAAGCCGCCGGCGTCAGCCTGAACCCCAGCCGCACGGTGGACGGCCTGCGCGTGGCCGATGTGCGCCTGACGGGCGTGGTGCTGGGCGGCGACGCGCTGCTCGGCCCGCTGGGCGGCGCCATGCCGCACATCGAGGAGGCCACCGACTTTGCCTGTGCGCTGCTCTGCGCCGACGCCATCGGTGCGATGAAAAGCGCCAACGACGCCACGCTGGACTACATGAAGCAGCGCAAGCAGTTTGGCGTGCCGATCGCATCGTTTCAGGTGCTGCAGCACCGCATGGTGGAGATGTACATCGCTACCGAGCAGGCGCGCTCGATGGCCATCCTGGCGGCCAGCACGGTGGACGCGGGCGGCGACCCTACAACCCGGGCGCGCGCCGTGTCGGCCGCCAAGATCAAGATCGCCGATGCGGCGCGCCAGGTCAGCCAGGAGTCGGTGCAACTGCACGGCGGCATGGGCATGACCGAGGAGCTGAAGGTCTCGCACACCTTCCGCCGGCTGACGATGATCGCGCAGCGCTTTGGCGATGTGGACCACCACCTTGAGCGCTATGCGGCTTTGAGCTGAGCCCGCGCGTGCAGCGCCGAAAAGGCGGTGCACGCGCGGGCGAGGGCCAGACCGCGATAGCAGCGGGCTGGCGGAGTCGCAACGTCGCTGATCGCACCCGATCACACCACCACGCTGTCACGCTGCAGAAGGAGAAAAAATGTCCCCCAGTCTCGAAGGCAAGGTCGCCATCATCACCGGCGCGGGCTCGGGCATCGGCCGCGCCACCGCGCTGCTGTTTGCCCGTGAAGGCGCGCGCCTGGTGCTGGGCGACAAGACCGACGCGGTGTTCGACACCGCCCGCAGCGTGGTGGACGCCGGCGGCGTGGCCACGGCCTTGCAGGGCGATGCCGGGGTCGACGCCGATGTCGCCAGCCTGGTGGCCACGGCCTTGTCCAGTTATGGCCGGCTCGACGTGGCGTTTGCCAATGCCGGTGTGTCGGGCGGCATGGCCGGCATCTTCGATCTGACGCCCGAGCACTTTGCCGAGGTCTTGCGGGTCAACCTGATCGGGCCGTGGCTGATGGTCAAACACGCCGGCAAGGTGATGGCCGACGCCGGCCAGGGCGGCTCGATCATCTGCACCGCGTCGGTGGCCGGCATCCGGTCGGGCGCGGGCGGGCCGGCATATTCGGCCTCCAAGGCCGGTGTCATCAACCTGGTGATGGTGTCGGCCCAGCAGTTGTGCGAGTCCGGCGTGCGGGTCAACGCGATCTGCCCGGGCCTGACCGAGACCGGCATGACCCGCCCCACCTTCGACTACGCCAAGGACAAGGGCGTGACGCACAAGCTGGGCCGCCTGAACCCGCTGCGCCGGGCCGCGC
>JBBQAH010000436.1:0-1544 GCA_038316145.1 Burkholderiales bacterium | reverse complement strand
AGGCGGCGTGGTAAGCATAAAAAGTGCGACTGCGCAAGCGAGAACGCCACACACAACCGCTGACAGTCTCCGTCATAAGGCCAAGATGCTCTCGCAGGATAGTGGCTCTGAGTTTTGCCGCGCTGAGATCAGAAGAGACCACGAGTGACTCACCGAAAACACGCAGAGTGCGCGCCACCTAGAATTTCGATTCTAATTTGCAAACGAAATTTCTGTCTGTTTCTGTGTCTCTTCATGTGCAGTTATAGTATAATACGTTAAGAATTTAAAACACAAACTGATAAATTTTTGGTTTATTAAGGACTGACTTACAACATGGTCTAATCAAATAATCAATGAGTTGCATAGTTTTGTTTTAAAATGGTCTAGAAAGTGGGCGGAATTAGAGCACGAAAGGGGAATGGCGGAATATCAGTAAACCCCTCGTATGTCAGGCATAGCGAACAGCAGGTAACGTATGTTTCCTGTTTTTCCTAGGCACCAAAGGCTACTTGACCCAACGTCTGGTTGGTCTAATTAAATGTTACGAATATTTATTATTTGATTTTCACTAATTCCTATATCCATAATAATGTATTCATTACTGCTCTGGTCTGAACAGGGTTCGCTGTCAGTGTGCCTGCTTCTCACCCCAGCCGTCCTACTGGTACGATAAATCAACTTGATCTCATTACTACCTAGTGATTTTATGAGTAAAAGTTTACTCGCTTAGGTCCATTCTTTCATTAATCAATTGCATATTAAATGTATCTGTAGATTGGGATCCATGCTATGATCTGGCAGACATATGTCACCCGAGTTGACTACGTGTAAGTACAGAACGAACCCAGTTTAATAGTATATATGTATATATGTAACTCATTTCGTTTTAGATAGTTTTTATAAACTTTAAATTTTTCGTATGTTAATTATTATTTTTAAATTTAGATTTAGATATTTGATAACGGATAAAATGCAGACGAATTTACTGATACCAAAAAATGTCTCAGTTTGCGAGAAAAACTTACTGTTTATCCCAATTTTACCTTTTTTTGCTTGCTCCGATAAAGCATCGTTAGGGAAGATAAACATATTACCTGATCAGAAAAACTAGATTTTTGAGACTCCCCACCCCCCATCGTAATCAACATTCAATCAATCAACTGGACCCTATAAAATTAGCGTGAGCAAACGGCCAAAGACCCCCTCCCCTCTTTGATTACGTAATATGTTTATCTTCCCTTATTGCCTCGTATGTACAGTACAGAGTTTATGATGTACCGGTATTCAGAGTTTATTGGTCGTCGATGCGCATTGTGGATAATTCGCCAAAACGCCACAGCAAAATGTCCTGACAAACATGCAGAAGAAATATTTGGCAATTGAGCCGCAGTGCAATAGGTGCGGAATCGAGCAGTTTTTATTGTTATATTTCTTATTAGGTTAGGCGCTATCCTCATCGCATTCCACGCCGCCGAGTTCTTCCTGCTGCTCATTGCTTCGCTCATTTGCATGATGACGTAAGTGATTAATACAGTTATCAGTTGTTTGTGCAATATCCCAGG
>JBBQAH010000421.1:0-4642 GCA_038316145.1 Burkholderiales bacterium | reverse complement strand
CGGATTCGCACTACTGCTCACCGGCATCGTCGGGTTGCTGATGCTCGGCGCCGCCAACGCTGGCGGGCTGATGGCAAGCACCGTCTTCTCGTCGCTCAACAGCTGGCCACTGACCGCGCTGCCGCTCTTCTTGCTGATGGGGGAGCTGCTGTTCCGCTCCAAGCTTTCCGACAACATGTTTAAGGGTTTGGCGCCGCTGGTGCGCTGGTTGCCCGGCCGGCTGCTGCACGTAAACGTGCTCGGGTGCGGCGTGATGGCGGCCATCGTCGGCTCGAGCGGCGTCTGCTGCGCGACCATCGGCCGCATGTCAGTGCCCGAGCTGACCCGGCGCGGCTATCGCGAAAGCATGATCATTGGCACCCTGACCGGCTCGGGCACGCTCGGCCTGCTGATCCCGCCGTCGATCATGATGATCGTCTACGGCATCGTCAGTCAGACCTCGATCGCGCGGCTTTTCCTCGCCGGCGTGCTGCCCGGGCTGGTTCTGATGGCGCTCTTCATGGGCTACATCGTCGTCTGGTCGCTGCTGCATCCCGGTGGCGTGCCTGAGGACTCGGCCGCGGATGCGGTGCGCTGGCGCGACGTCACAAAGATCGTTCCCCCGATCGTGCTCGTGCTCGCCGTCATCGGAAGCATCTACGGTGGCTGGGCAACGCCGACCGAATCGGCCGTGATCGGCGTGGTCGGTGCGATGATCTTGGCCGCCTCCGGCGGCGCTCTCTCGTGGACGATGCTGCGCGAGACGTTCTCGGGCACGGTCAAGAACACCGCGCTCATCATGCTGATCATCGCGGGCGCTTCGGTGCTCACCGCCGCTCTCGATTTCTCTGGCATTCCCAAAGAGGCGGCGACCGCGGTGCACGCCATGAACCTCGGCAAGTTCGAGCTGCTGGGCGCCCTCACGGTGCTCTATCTCGTGCTTGGGTGCTTTCTCGAAGGCGTCTCAATGATTGTGCTGACCGCCTCGGTGGTGCTGCCCATGGTCAAGGCGGTCGGCATTGACCCAGTGTGGTTCGGCATCTACCTCGTGGTCATGGTCGAGTTGGCGCAGATCACGCCGCCGGTCGGATTCAATCTCTTCATTTTGCAGGCGATGACAGGGCGCGACCTCATCACCGTGGCGCGCGCGTCACTGCCATTCTTCTGGCTGCTGGTGGCCTCGGTGGTGCTGTTCGCCGCGTTCCCGCAGATCGTGCTCGTCCTTCCGCAAACGATGATCGGGCGCTGAACGGCGTTCTCGGCATGCGCGACTTCCTCGGCTATGGAAACCAGCTTCCCGCGGTGCGATGGCCAGGGGACGCGCGCGTCGCCGTGTCCTTCGTGCTGAACGTGGAGGAAGGCGCCGAGTTCGCCATCGGCGACGGGGACGCGCGCAACGAAGCGGTCTACGAGGTCATCGACCAGCAAGCCGGCTTTGATCCGTGCATCGAGTCTCACTTCGAATACGGCACGCGCGTTGGCTACTGGCGCATTGCCGAGCTCGCCGAGCGGCACGCCGCGGCCTTCACACTCAGCGTGTGCGGCCGCGCGGTTGATCGATCGCCGTGGCTGGTACAGGACGCTGCCGCGCGCGGACATGAGATCGCGGCGCATGGGTATCGCTGGGAGACGCACGCCGGCATGCCCATCGACACCGAGCGGCAGGCGATCGAGGCCACCGTGGAGGCCATCCGGCGGGCGACCGGCCGCGTACCAGTTGGTTGGCACACGCGCTCGGTGCGCACCGCCAACACCCGCGCGCTGCTGGTCAAGCAGGGCTTCCTCTATGACAGCGATGCGTACAACGACGACACGCCGTATTTCGTCGACGTCGAAGGCACGAGCCACCTGGTGCTACCGTATGCGTTCGACACCAACGACATGCAGTTCCAGCACACCCAGCGCTTCGACACCGGCGCTTCGTTTACCGAATACGTATGCGATGCCTATGACTGGCTGTGGCGCGAAGGCGAGCGCATGCCACGCATGCTGTCGATCGGTTTGCACCTGCGCATGATCGGCCGCGCCGGTCGAATCGGCGGGCTCGAGCGCATCCTTGAGCATCTGGCGCGGCGCGGAGGCGGTTGGATCGCCACGCGCGAGCAGATCGCACGCCACTGGATCGAGCACGCGCCGTCGCCCGCCGCCGCGCCGCGCTGAGCGCGCCGTGACCGAGCCGCTCGACGACCAGGCGATCTACCTCGTTCTCTCGGAGACGCTGCTCTCGGGCCGTCTCGGCGCTGGCGCCAAGCTCGGCGAGCAGAAGCTCGCGGCGGTGTTCGGGGTGACGCGCGAGCGCGTCCGCAAGGTGTTGCAGCGGCTGGGCCACGAGCGCCTCATCGCACTGATCCCGAATCGAGGCGCCTATGTCGCCAGCCCGAGCCTGGAGGATGCGCGCCAGATCTACGAGGCACGCCGCATCCTCGAGGGCGGTATCGCCTGGCGGCTCGCCGAATCGCTGAGCAAGGAGCAGCTGGCCCAGCTGCGCCGCCATTTCACCGACGAAGAGCGGGCGCACGACCGCCACGATCGCGCCGATTCGATACGGCTCTCGGGCGCCTTCCATCTGCTGCTGGCCGGGATGACTGGGAACCCGTACGTGCAGCGCGAAATGCAGGAATTGGTGAGCCGCACGTCGATGCTGGTCGCCCTGCTTGAGCACGAAGGCGCCCATGGATGCGGCGTCGACGAGCATGGCTCGATCCTGACCGCGCTTGAGAGCCGCAACCCGGCTGACTCGGCGCGCATGATGATCGCGCATCTGTCGCTGATCGAGACTCGCCTCAAGCCGCGCGGCCGTCCGGTGCCGAGCACCGATGTTGTGGCAGCGCTGAGGGCGGCGCTCGACGCGCGCAGGAAAGCTGCCCGGACGGCGCGCGCACGCGCGCGCGCCTGATCGATGCGCGTCCTGCTGATCAACCCCAACACCTCGGTCGAGATGACCGACCGCATCGCCACGGAGGCGCGCCGCCACGTTGATGCCCACGTCAAGGTCGCGCCCGTGACCGCAACCTACGGCTGCGCGGTGATCGCGTCGCGCGCCGCATACGTCATTGCCGCCCACGCCGCGCTCGATCTCTACGTCGATCACGGCGCCGGAGCCGATGCGGTGGTGCTCGCCTGCTTCGGCGATCCGGGGCTCGAAGCCTTGCGCGAGGTCGCGACGGTGCCGGTGATCGGCCTGCTGGACAGCGCAGTCTCGGCCGCCGCCGCCGGGGGCCGCCCCTTCGCAATCGTGACCGCCGGCGCCGCTTGGGTCCCCATGCTCGAAGAGCGCGTGCAGCTCTACCCCGGTGCCGCGCTGCTGCGCGGAGTGTTCGCCATCGAGGCGAACGGCTTGGCGGTCACCCGGGATCCGGAGGGAGTCATGGCAGGACTGCAGGGCATGGTCAGGGCGGCGGAGGCGGCCGGAGCGAAGGCCGTGGTGCTCGGCGGCTCGGCGCTCGCGGGGTTTGGGGCGCTGCTTGCCAGCTCGGTCGAGATGATCGATCCACTCGCCGTTGCGATGCAGTTCGCGAACTCGCCAGTTACGGTCGCAAAGCAGGCCTTGCGGGATCGTCAGCGTGCGCCGAGCCGGCCTCGCTGACCCGCCCACAATCGGACCTCACCCGCTGCGCTCGGCGTGTGGACAGGGCGATGACATAGCGCATGTTGTATCTCGGGCGACGATCTGGCTTCTTTCGCACCTCGCGGCGTCTAAGCGGCTTTGCGAGTTTCCAGGATCTCGCTTGCTTGCCGACGGCCTAGATTCCTGATGGCGAAGATGGCGGGCAGATGCTGGGCGCGCGGGCGCGCCTTGCCCTCTTCCCAGTTGGAGATCGACTGAGGCGATGCGCCGATCAGCAGGCCGCATTCGGCTGCTGACAGTCCTAGGCGTAGCCGTTGGGCTGCCATGCCCTTCGCGCTGAAGCGAGTGCCTGGCGAGACGGAGTCATCTTTGGCAGCGGTTGGCTTAGCCGACTCCCCTGCCCGGCCTAGCCGGCGAAGCTGCCCCTCGAGCTCGAGCATTCGCCGCTTTAGTGTGGCGATCTCGGAACGGTGAATTGTCGAGGACTTCTTCAGGGAGAAGGTTTCGCGTCGGATCTCTTTGCGAGCGAAGCGGGAGATTTCCTCTTTCAGCACAGATGCGACGTTCGACATGAAGCTTGGTTGCTCAGACACAAAGGCAAGCATCTTAGGGCCCCGCCGGTTAGGCCCGAGTCCTGCTCCCTGCACGCAATCCGGCGGACCTCAAGGTCACGACCAATCGCCATGGTGATTCGCAAGACGATCCGGCGTTCCGTCCGTGCCCCGCAGTGCTCGATACGCTGGCCAAATGGGCTGGCATCCCAAGTGAGAGTCGAGGTGCAGCTGGCAAATCTCGCGAGGGCAGAAGAATGGGTCCGAGTGATCGACTCTGTCAGAACTTCTCCACCCAGGGCCGGACTTCGATCTCCCATGTCCATGCGTTGCGCGACTGCGCCAGCAGGTGCAGGTAGGTCAAGGCGATGGCATCCGTCGCGGGCGAACGTGCGCGCGAGACTCGCGCCGAGTCCCGGTCCGGCGCCGACGAACAATGCACTCGCATAGGGTGTGGTGGACATGATTTCAAAGGAAGTGGGTCGATGATGCGCGTGGAATGGGGAGCGACTTTAGACGCCCGAACTGGCCTGGAAGGCAGCAA
>JBBQAH010000519.1:0-2087 GCA_038316145.1 Burkholderiales bacterium | reverse complement strand
ATTGGGTTCGGATAAAAATAAAATTTCACTACAATTTACAAGAACTGGCCCCCAGTTCCGGACAGCGTGTTTTGACTCCCAATTCCGGACATTTTTTTATGCCTGCTTCTTCATTTCTGATCTGATTCAGCCCACACTAACCTTAATCGAACGGGAATAATTACACACAAATTCAGAAAACAAGAAAGGTATAGTTTTCGAAGTTTAAATATCCGAAAACGCGAAAAAGTTCATCTCAGATATCAGCACCCCGTTTGTTTTTTGTTTTTTGAGACGAACAGTTTCATCCTTTTCAAGTTAAAAACTCGCACTGTGTGGGATTCTGTTATTTCTTCAAATTCCCATCGTTCGATTTATTTACCTCAATTTGGGTTGAATCTGTTGAGAAGTGAAACAGTTATTTATGTCCGGAATTGGGAGTCAAAACACGCTGTCCGGAATTGGGTGCCAATCCTTATACCCGTAGTAGTAAAATGTTTTCACGCGGTAGAAGACAGCGCCCGGACCCAGACCCGTCAATAGCTTGAAGTTCGTGTAATCCGTCAGTTAATAAAGCCGGTGTCTCTTAATCCAAACTGCTTCTATTTCGAAGAATTATATTACTTGTACTAAACTATTTAACCATTTTAAGGTGGAGTGAACACCGCAACGAATAATGTACCGCGGAATTGTATTAAATCAAAAACCTACTACTGCGGTCTTTTAGTTGTCAATAAACTGCTTTTTATTGCTTTAAAATGCACTATTGTATTTATACTTGTTTATATAAATTTATGTTTGTCTGAATGTTATTACAACAACCATGATAGTTTCGAAAATTGATATATTTGTTAGCTTCAAGTAAAGTCGATGCTGTTTTTGGAAAAACTATTTTAACTGACGGGATTGCACGGACTTTAAGCACCTGCCGGGACTGATCAAGTAGAGCACCTACAGTATGAGCTTATAGATAGAAAGGGACTGTAAGAATGCTTTCAGATACATTACGAGCACTACGAACAATTGACTTATCAGTTATTGAAATTAATCAAAGTAACTATATTTGGATAACGTGACCCAGTTTTGGGAAAAAATGGATGAGATTGATTACTCATATTCATTTTATTATTCTACTACTGTTGCGATTGCGATGGCGGTCGCAACTGTCCACTAATGACTTGTTAAAATGTATTTACCGGCACACAGTTCCATGACTATCTGGTATTTGGGCAGTTTCCAGCCTTCTGCGGGGATCAACAGTTGGAAGCCAAAGTGCCTTACTATATTTTCGTTATTGAACTTCCTCAGGGGACGAAGACTAGCCGCCAAGGACTCCACCTGGGTCCGCCGTTCGTCTTCCTTCATTGAAACAGGAATCTCCTTGATTGCCACGACCATTCCTTGTTCGCCCTCTAGACGTCCCTTAAACAGTTGGGATTCCGTGGTCACCGACTTCGGGAGCGTGATCGGCTCTTTATATGCTGAATGATGAATCAAAAAAATAATTCATTTATTACCGGCTATCCCGGGAGCATCAGGAATGATGCGTTCCTTGCGTTGTAATCTTACTACTGAATAGGAACTGGCGGGATGCGAGCGCACATTCCGGAGGTTGCGCCACGCTCGAAAATTGAACGGCAACCGTAAACTTAAACATAAACGGAACAGTTTATGTTTATGTTCACGGTTATGTTTGACATCAATGCGCACTTGCACGGAAAAGTAAACGAAACGAAACGCAAAACCCTATTCCACAACAAAACGAAATTGAGTCTTTCAAAAACATGAACGCTGGCAAGTTGCAACAGATTTCTGTTTCAAATAAAGTTTTACACTTGAAATGAAAAATAAAATGGAGGAACGCCACAGTTGACGATTTGTTTGAAGGATGTAAACAAACAAGGCAATAGCGCACACGTTATCGTAAACTGTTTCAAGAATAGGCCACAACTGCGATGTTTTTTGGTTTTAAAATGATCCCTTAGTTGGTATTTTTTCATTAAAAATAATGAACCCGGAATCTTCTGAGTTTCAGTACTGATTTGGAAAATAACCAATTCTACATGTGCAGTATTCTGGGTAACAATAAATCAAGCATAAAAAAGCTC
>JBBQAH010000097.1:0-12079 GCA_038316145.1 Burkholderiales bacterium | reverse complement strand
GGCGCGCCATCAACGTCGCGCTATCAGCGGGTACGCCGGGTCGTTGTAGCCGGGGGTGGACGGGTGGCCCGGGGCCACCAGCGCATTCACCAGCGCCTCGTCGTCCGCCGTGACGGTGTAGTCCAGCGCCGGTGCGTAGTCCAACCACTGCGCCAGTGTCCTGGGGCCGGCGATGACCGAGCTTACTGCCCCGTTGGCCAGCACCCAGGCGGTGGCAAATTGCGCCAGCGTCACGCCCTTGTCGGCCACATGCTGCAACAGCTGTTGGGCGATCAGCAGGGATGCCTCGCGGAACTCGGTTTCGATGATGCGCTTGTCACCGCGGCCGGCGCGGGTGCCGGCTGCGGGCGGTACACCGGGTGGGTATTTGCCGGTGAGCACACCGCGCGCGATCGGGCTGTACGGCACCACGCCGATGCCGTGGTGCGCGCAGGCCGGCAGGATCTCGACCTCGGGCATGCGGTTCAGCAGGTTGTAATACGGCTGGCACACTACCGGGCCGGGCACACCCAGCCGGGCGGCCGCGTGCACCAGCTCGGCAATGCGCCAGCCGCGAAAGTTGGACACACCCCAGTAGCGGATCTTGCCGCTCTGCACCAGGTCGCCCAGCGCCCGCAGCGGCTCGTCCAGGTCCATGCCGGGGAAGTCGCGGTGCAGGTAGAGGATGTCGATGTGCTCGCACTGCAGGCGGCGCAGGCTGTCGTCCACCTCGCGCAGCATCCAGGCGCGCGAGTAGTGGCCCTCGTTGACCCGCTCCGACATCGCATTGCCCAGCTTGGTGGCCAGCACCCAGTCGTTGCGTTGTGGCTGGATCAGCCGGCCCACCATTTGCTCGGATGCGCCTGCGGTGTAGACATCGGCGGTGTCGATGAAGTTGATGCCTTGCGCGTGCGCATCGGCGACGATGCGCTCGGCCTCGGGCAGGTCGGTCTGGTCGCCGAACATCATCGTGCCCAGGCACAGGGCCGACACCTTCAGGTTGCTGCGGCCCAGGTTGCGGTAGTGCATGGGATCCTTTGGTTGAGTCTGTTCTGATGAAGCGTGTCGGGTCAGCGTGCCGAACAAGGCGCGCCGGGCAAGATGCGCCGGGTTATGGCGAAGCGGGCGCCAGCATAGCGCCCGGCGGCGTCAGCAAAAAGTGCCCCCGCGCCACCGCGATCGGCTGCGCCGGCCCCTTGCCTTGCCAGCAACGGACCTGCACCAGCGCCACCCGCGCGCCCAGTCGAACCACCTCGCAGCCAGCAAAAGTGGCCTCGGCACGGCCGGCGCGCAGGTAGTCGATCGAGAAGTCGATGCACTTGGGCAGCTTGGCGCCCCTCACACTGCGGATCGCCTGCAACGTGGCGGCGGTTTCGGCAAAGCCGGCCACCACCCCGCCGTGCAGCGCCGGCAGGTAGGGGTTGCCGATCAGCGTGTCCCGGAACGGCAGGCAAAACAGTGGCGTGTCGCCGCCCGAGGCCAGGTGGATTTGCAGGTACTCGACATACGGGATCAGGCTGCCGGCCAGTGCCGGGGCCTGGCCGGTCGGCGCCAGCCAGGGGGCGCCGCCGTCGCTGTCGCTGTCGGTGCCGGCTGCGGCGGTGGTTGGGGCGCGCTGCGCGGGGGGCCGTGCCGAACCTTGGCTTGCGTGTTGCGACGGGTGCGTGCCGGCCGGCGTAGACAACATGAAGGTGGCCTGCACGCTGGCCACCGGCGCCTGGCGATCGGCCTGCCAGACGTCACCACGCACAAAGGCGACGCTGCGGGTGAGGCGGTAGCAATGGGCCTCGCAGTGCACGGGCTGGCCCGGTCGGGCGGCGCCCAGGTAGTCCATGCGCAGGTCCAGCGTGGCATAAGGCACACGCTGGGGCAGGGCCGCACCCACGGCCAGGCCGCAGGTGGAGTCGGCCAGCACCGTCACCGGGCCGGTGTGCAACAAGCCGCGCGCCGGGTCGCCCAGCCAGTCCGGCCGGTCGGGCAGGCTCATCGCGCCCCGGCCGGGCTCAAGCGCGGTGATCGTCAGCCCGATCTCGCGCATGTGCGGCGTGCGCGAGACGAACTTGCGCTGCAGGTCGTCGAGCACGGGGTGGATGGCCGGGTTGATGGCCGGGGTCGGGTCCGGGTTGAGGGGCGAAGTCATGGCCGGACGATACCCCGCCGGCGGCCTGGCACCCCCGTGTTCAAGGGGCCACCGCCGCAAAGGTCGATGCTGCCCGGCGGCCTCGCACAGGGAACGCCCGGATTGGCAGGCGCCTGGGCGTCTGCCCAACTGTGCGCCCAACGCCCCTTGAGAGTGACCCGATGAACCTGCCCGGCCTGATCATGGACAAGCCCTTGATGATCTCCTCGATCATCGAGCATGCCGCCCGCTACCACACCGCCACTGAGATCGTCGCCCGGACGATCGAAGGCGGCCTGCACCGCTACACCTACGGCCAGGCGCACGACCGCATCCGGCAACTGGCCCATGCCATCACCCGGCTGGGCATGCAGCCCGGCGACCGCGTCGGGGCGCTGGCCTGGAACACGCACCGGCAGTTCGAGATGTTCTACGGTGTCTCGGGCACCGGCGCCGTGCTGCACACCGTCAACCCGCGGCTGGCGCCCGAGCAGCTGGTCTACATCATCAACCACGCCGAGGACCGGCTGCTGTTTGTCGATGCGATGACACTGCCCATCGTCGAGAAGATCGCGCCGCAGCTGAGCACCGTCGAGGCCTTTGTCATGATGAGCGACCGCGCCGGCATGCCGGCCGCAAGCGCGCTGGCCGGCCTGCTGTGCTTCGAGGATTTGCTGGCCGCCGAAAAACCGGACTACGACTGGCCCGAGTTCGACGAGCGCAGCGCGTCCACCATCTGCTACACCTCGGGCACCACCGGCAACCCCAAGGGCGTGGTCTATTCGCACCGCTCGGCGGTGCTGACGACGATGCTGTTCTGCCCCATCGTCGGCCTGCGCGCCGACAACGGCGAGCTGCCGGTGCTGATGCCGATGGCGCCGATGTTCCATGGCAACGCGTGGCAGTTTCCCTACCTCGCGCCCATGGTCGGCGCCAAACTGGTGCTGCCCGGCCGCAACTACGAGCCCGACAAGCTGTACGAACTGCTGGAGGGCGAGCGGGTGACGCTGACCTGTGGTGTGCCGACCTTCTGGCTGATCATCGTGGACTGGCTGGAGCGCACCGGCAAGACCTTCAGCACGCTGCGCTACTCATTGTCCAGCGGCTCGGCCGTGCCACGCTCGCTGATGGACAAGCTGGCGCGCGAGCACGGTGTCGAGATCCTGCAGGCCTGGGGCATGACCGAGGCGCTGGGTGGCAGCTCGGCGCTGATGGCGCCACGTGCCGCCCCGCGCAGCCTGGACGAGCGCATCGATGCCGGCATGACGTCCGGCCGCGCCACCTGGGGCGTGGATTACCGGCTGGTCGACGACGCCGGCGACGAGCTGCCGCAGGACGGCACGGCCGTGGGCCACCTGCGGATCAAGGCACCCTGGGTCAGTTCGGCCTATTTCAAGAACGAGGGCGGCAGTGCGCTGGACGAGCAGGGCTGGCTCGAAACCGGCGACCTGGCCACCATTGCACCCGACGGCCGCATCCAGCTGACCGACCGGTCCAAGGACGTGATCAAGTCCGGCGGCGAGTGGATCAGCTCGATCGCGCTGGAGAACCTGGCGCTGGGCCACCCCGAGGTGATGCAGGCGGCGGTGATCGCGGTGCCGCATCCGAAGTGGCAGGAGCGGCCCTTGCTGATCATCGTGCGCAAGCCCGGCAGCACGCTGGACGCGCCGCAGATGCTGGCCTTCATGCGCGGCAAAGTGGTCGATTGGTGGTTGCCGGACGACGTGGTGTTTGTCGAGCAGATGCCGATGACCGGCACCGGCAAGGTCCACAAGCTGACGCTGCGCCAGCAGTTCAGCGGCTATGTGCTGGCTGGGGCGGGGCCAGCTGTCTGTCCACAATCTGTCGCTGGGTGTGCGGCGCCGAAGGATGCCGGTCGGCCCAATCCGGACATCAAATCAACAGGACTGAGCGCATGAGGCGGTTGCAAGGACGTGCAGGCGCGGCCGTGGTCCAGTGGCCGCCGGCGCTGCTTGGACTGCAGCGGCGATGCGGCCGCAGTCCCGGTTGGGCGGCTGCCTCAGGCCCGGCGTTTGAACCGAAAGCCGACCGCTGCCAGGCCGATCAGCAGCATCGCGGAGATGCCGGGCTCGGGCACAGGCGCAGCCGGGCTGCTCAAGACCGAATAGATCGAACCCGATTCGATCTGCGCCATCGCCGACAGCTGGTCAACCGAGAAGTTGAAGACGACCTTGTCGAAGCTGAACGGCTGGTTGGCCGGGAAGAAGTTGAGGGTCGTCAGTTGACCCGACGTGAACGAAGTGAGCGGCCCCCCGGTCGGGCCGGCCACCGCGCCGTTGAAGAATGCCGTGGTCGAATTGCCTGACGAGGTATCGCCGGCCGGAAACGCCGGGCCGGTAACGCCGAAGAGAAACGCCAGCGGCTCGCTGTTGCTGCCGGTGAGGTGCGACGCGTCGAGTTTGACCGTGGCCTGGACCGTGTCGCCTTGATTGACGCTGAAGGCCGGAAAGGCGTTCAGCGCCAATTGCCAGAATTCGTAATGCGTGCCGTTGCTGTCGAAGCTGAATTCAGCGGCATTGGCAACTGTGCCGGTGAAATCGAGGGTGAGATTCGCCGCGCTGGCCTGACCCAGGCCGCAGGTCAGCAACAGGGCGGCAACAGCGCATTTGATTCGTGATGACATGGGTTTTCCCTCGGGCACAAAGAGTCAACAGACCGGCCAAGGCCGCGTGGCCTTGGGCTTCGATTCCGACAGCGCTCAAATCGAATCGCAGGTCGTCGTCGATGCCAGCAAGACAAGCAGGTTTTGCGCCACCCAGGCAATCTGCCGCCGAATCAAGCACTTGCAAAACACCAGGTCGGCTGCGCCGAGGCAGGTGTAAGGGTTCTCGACAGGCCGGCCGGGCTGCCCGCCTCGATTTTGGACCGGCAGCCTGCCGCGCAGCACTGAGTACCGCGCAGCCCACCCCTCCCGGGATCACGGACTTGCACCACGCGCTGGGACATGGTCTGGTGGGTTGCCGCTCCAACCGCGTCGGAACGCGGTTTCACAGCAAGCCGAGGTCCAACGTCGCACAATGACCTTTGACCGAGCAACTCAAGGCCGATGAGGCATTG
This sequence comes from Burkholderiales bacterium, assembly GCA_038316145.1. Lineage (GTDB taxonomy): Bacteria > Pseudomonadota > Gammaproteobacteria > Burkholderiales > Burkholderiaceae_C > Pseudaquabacterium. The sequence continues at coordinate 6,903 of JBBQAH010000097.1, read as the reverse complement.
CCCGTTGGAGGTATTTTGTGACCCTTGCCGACCGCTTGAACGCCTGCCACAGCTCAGTGGTGCACGACGTGATGAAAGACATGGGCTTGGCGCTGCGCGTGCTGCCGCGCACCATCGTCGGCCTCGAACCCACCATGAAAGCCGCCGGTCCGGTGTTCACCATCCGCGGGCGGCCCGATCCGACGATGGACAAGCACACGTCGCTGTACGAGTGGGCCGGCCTGCTTTCTCGGGCGCCAGCCGGGCATGTGGTGGTGTGCCAGCCGCAGGACGACACGCGTGCGCTGTTCGGTGGTCTGTCGGCCGAGGCCCTGAAGCGGAAGGGTGTGCGGGGTTATATCGTCGATGGCGGCTGCCGCGACATTCAGGCCGTGGCCGACCAGGGCTTCCCTGTATTTGCGCGCTACGCCACGCCCATCGACATCGTGTGCGCCTGGCGGGCCGAGGCCTTCGAGCAGCCGCTGGCCATGGGCGGCCAGCAGGTCCTGCCCGACGACTACATCCTGGCCGACCGTGACGGCATCATCCTGATCGATGCGGCCGAAGTCGAGGTCGTCGTTACTGCGGCCGAACACAAGATGGCCACCGAGGGCGACATGGTTCGCGCCATCCGTGCCGGCGAAGACCCGCAGGCCGCTTACCTGCGCTATCGGGTTTTCTAGCACTGCGTCGGCCCGGCGGTTGCCGGTCCAAACGAGGGCCGGGCCGACGGGTCCGCTGTGCGTAGCCTGCTACGTACCAAGCCCACCCGACTGCGGCGACGCCGGTAGACGGCAGCGGAGACATCCCCATTTTGGCCGCCAGGGTTGACGACCGGCGGATTGGACCGATCAAGGAGAGCCTGAGGGTCTTTCGGTCATGCCCGCTCATCACGCCCAAAAGCGCCCGCTCGTCGTTGCAAATGCTCGCCATAGCCCGGGCTATGGATCCGCTTTGCGCCTGGATCGCACGCCTTTGGGCGCGCTGCTCGGTCGCGCCCGAAAAACTCTCAGGCTCTGAGGCAGTCGACCCGTTGCGGGTATCCGTGACCTTGCCCTGCGTACCTGAATCGATCGCCTTGCGGATCGCCAGGATGAGCGCTGCACGCGCCGCCACCGCTTCACCGGCGTACGCCGTCGGCCACGCGCTGTTGAAGGCCAACACCACGCGCCGACCGGGACCGACCTGGACCCGCTGGCCTGTGCCTGCTTGCTTCGTCGACGTGGCACGCCAGCACCACGCCCCCGGGGAACTCCCCATTTCGGCGCCTTGCCCTGCACTGCCATGATGAAGGCGGTCATTGATCGGCACCAGCCTTCCAAAGGCTGGTGCGCTCACCGCCCATGCTTCAAGGGGGGTACCGGCCCAGGCGCTGTCCACTTTGGTCGGCCCTCTCACCAAAGCCCAACGCACGGCGTCCCATCGGCATTTCCAAGGAGCCCCTCATGAAGCAGTGGATCACGCTGGCAGCGGTGAGTCTGGTCACCGGCCTGGCAAGCGGCCCGACGCTGGCCCAAACCAAGGAACTCAAGGTCGGCATCATCTACGACCTGACCGGGCCCTTTGCCGCCGGGGGCTCCAATGCGTCGTACTTGGGCACCAAGTACGCCATCGACATGTTCAACGAGCGGGGCGGCGTTGACGGCTGGAAGATCAAGCCGATCTACACCGACGCCCAGAGCAAGGCCGAAGTGGCCATCAACGAGTACGAACGCCTGGTCAACCAGGAAAAGGTCGACATGATCATGGGCCTGTTTTCCAGCGCCCACTGCGTGCCGGTGGCCCAGAAGGCCGATGCCGCGAAGAAGTTCATGTGGGCCAATGTGTGCGTGGCGTCGGCCGTGCTCAAGGACAAAAAGCTCAACTATGTGTTCCGCGCCCAGGTGCATTCCGACCAGTTCGGCGAGGCGTCGTGCAGCTTTCTGAACGAACAGGCCAAGGCCCGGTTGGGCAAGGACCCCAAAGACCTGAAGGTGGCCGTGATCTACGAAGACGGCCCTTACGGCAGCGGCGTGGCTGCGGGCAATGAGAGCGCCTGCAAGGGCTACGGCATACAGGTGGTGCTCAAGGAGGGCTATGCCGCCACCTCGCCGGACCTGTCGCCCATGGTCACCAAGCTCAAGCGGGCCAAGGCCGATGTGATCCTGCACACCGGCTACAACCCTGACATCACGCTGTTCCTGCGCCAGGCCAAAGAGCAGGGGCTCAAGTGGTCTGCGTTGATCGGCCACGGCGCCGGGTATGGCCAGTTCGACAAGCTCATTGCCACCTTCAAGGAAGACGCCAACTACATCTACAACGTCGACCCGGTGGCCGCGCAGCTGCTGGACCCGGCCACGCTGGCCCCCGGAATGGGTGACGTGACCAAAGAAATGGTGCGCCGCTACAAGATCGACGTGAAGGTCGACGAGGTGCCGCCGCATGTGTCGATGGGCTTCAACCAGGCCTGGATCTTCCTCACCGATGTGCTGCCCCGCGCCATCAGGAAGCATGGCGGTACCGATGCCGAGGCGCTGCGCAAGGCGGCCCTCGAAACCGACATCAAGGTGGGCGGCACGATCCAGGGCTACGGCGTCAAGTTCAATCCGCCCGGCCACGCCATGGCGGGGCAGAACGCCTTGTCGTCACCGGTGGTGATGCAGTACAGCAACCAGGACACCTTCATCGTCTGGCCCGCGGCCATCAAGACCAAGGACCCGATACTGCCCTTGCCCAAGGGCCACGGCTATAGCGCCAATTGACGCTCACTGCGGCCTCGCCTGCTTGCCAGACAGGCCATGCTGGTCGTTGAGCAACTGACCAAGCGGTTCGGCGGCTTCACCGCCGTGGACCGCGTGTCGTTCCGCGTCGAGCGGGGCGAGATCCTGGGGCTGATCGGGCCCAACGGGTCAGGCAAGAGCACCACGTTCAACGTGATCGCGGGCCTGTTTCCGCCCACCGAGGGCTCGATCTTGCTCGACGGTGTCGAGATCGGCGGGCTTCCGCCCGACCTGACCTGCCGCCGCGGCATTGCCCGCACTTTCCAGATCCCGCGGCCGTTCAAGAAGCTGTCGATCCTCGAGAACGCGACGCTGGCCGCGTACTACGGCGCCAGCGAACGCATCACGCGCGCCGAAGCCGAGCGCCGTGCCTGCGAGGCGCTGGATTTGATCGGCCTGCCGCATGACCCGGCCGCTCGCCTGGACGGCCTGGGCGCTGCCGGACTCAAGAAACTGGAGATGGCGCGTGCGCTGGCCACCCAGCCCAGGCTGCTGTTGGCCGATGAAAGCCTGGGCGGCCTGGACGAGACCGAGATGAACCAGGCCGCCGACATGCTCAAGCGCATCCGCGACGAGCGCGGTGTCACCATCATCTGGGTCGAACACATCATGGGCGTGCTGATGCGTGTGATCGACCGCTGCATCGTGCTCGACCATGGCGAGGTCATTGCCAGCGGCCTGCCGTCGCAGGTGACCCACGACCCCAGGGTGGTGGAGGTGTACCTGGGCACCGATGCCAGTGAAGTGCAGCAACAGGTGGCGGCGCGCGGCGTATGAACAGCACTGCGCCGCCCATGCTCACACTGGCTGGCCTGAGCGCCGGCTATGGCAGCTTCCAGGTGCTGTTCGGCGTGAGCATGGAGGTACGGGCCGGCGAATCGGTCGCGGTCATCGGCCCCAATGGCGCCGGCAAGACCACGCTGCTGCGCGCCATCTCCAAGCTGATCGAGCCGACGGCTGGCCAGTTGTCGATGGAAGGCCAGCGCTACGAGGCCTTGCCGGCGCACCAGGTCATCTCGCGCGGCATTGCCCAGGTGCCTGAAGGGCGCCGGCTGTTTCCGCGCCTGACGGTCGAAGACAACCTGCGCATGGGCGCCTTCTTGCCCGCCGCCCGCCCGCACTTCGCGCAGCGGCTCGAGCGGGTGTACAGCCTGTTTCCCCGCATGAAAGAGCGGCGCCTGCAGATGGCGGGCACCCTGTCGGGCGGCGAGCAGCAGATGTGCGCCATCGGCCGCGCGCTGATGAGCGGGCCCAAGCTGCTGCTGCTCGACGAACCCTCGGCTGGTTTGGCGCCGGTGGTGGTTCAGTCCATCTTCGATGTGGTGCGCAAGATGGGTGCCGAGGGCTACACGGTGCTCATCGTCGAGCAAAACATCCGGCAGGTGCTCAAGGTGGTGGACCGTGCCTACCTGCTGGAGACGGGACGCATCCACGCCAGTGGCAGCGCCGCCGACCTGCTGGCCAACGACGCGGTACGCCGCGCCTACCTGGGAGTGTGAGGCGCAGCATGGGACAAATCTTCGATGTCTACTTTCTGGAGGCGGTGCTCAACGGCCTGTTGCTGGGCGGGCTGTTCGCGCTGTTGTCGCTGGGCCTGAACCTGATCTTCGGCGTCATCGACGTGGTGTGGATCTGCTACGCCGAGCTGATCATGGTGGGCATGTACGCCATCTGGTGGATGCACATCCAGCAAGGCCTGCCGCTGTGGCTGGCCATGCCGGCAGGCATTGCCTTTGTGGGCGCCCTGGGGGCAGCCCTGCACCAGTTCGTGATCCGGCCTGTCTTGGCGGCCGAGCCCATCAATCAGCTGTTGGTCACAGGTGGCGTGCTGTTTCTGTTGCAGGCGCTTGCCACGGTGGCCTTTGGTGTGGAGTTTCAAAACCTGGGTGTGCGCCTGCCGGGTGTCGTGGTCGGCGAGATGAGCTTTTCGGGGTCGCGCCTGGTGGCCTTTGCGACCGCGATGGCGGCCATTGCCGCGGCTTACCTGTTCCTGAACCGCAGTTACCTGGGCACCGCCATTCGGGCCATCAGCCAGGACCGCGCCATCATGCCGCTGATGGGCGTGGACCCGGCACGCATCTACCTGCTCACGTCGGCCATCGGAGGCGCACTGGCAGGGCTGGCGGCCTGCCTGCTGGTCTTGCAGTACGACGTGCATCCAGCCATCGGCCTGTCGTTCGGGCCGCTCACGTTCCTGATCTGCGTGATGGGCGGGCTGGGCAACCTCATCGGCGGCTTCGCGGCGGCCTTCGTCTTTGCACAGTTCATCTCGGTGGGCGGATTCTTCTTGCAGCTGGAATGGGGCTACGTGCTGGCTTTCGGGTTTTTCATCGCCACCATGTTCTGGAAGCCGGAGGGCCTGTTCTCCAAGCGGCGCAACGCATGATGAAAAAGCGCCAGATCGCTGCGATGCTGCTGCTGGTCGCGCTGGCCGCCACACCGCTGTTCGACCCCGGCAAATACACGCTGCACCTGATGGTGATGGCGCTGCTGTGGTCGTACATCTACACCAGCTGGTCGATCATGGGGCGGCTGGGGCTGGTGAGCTTCGGCCATGGCGCATTCTTGGGCATTGGTGCCTACACCGTGGTGATGTTATGGAACCTGGCCGGCATCTCGCCCTGGCTGGGGGCCCTGGTGGCCGTGGCCATCACGCTGGTGGTCGCCGTGCTGATCGGCCTGCCCTGCTTTCGCTTCAAGATCGTGGGCCACTACTTTGCGCTGGTGACCTTGGCACTGAGCGAAGTCACGCGGCTGATCATCGTGGGCCTGCGCGACAGCACCGGTGGCTCGCTGGGCCTGACGCCCAAGCCCGCCTTGACCGACGGCGCCACATCCAGCCTGTGGGCCATGCAGTTCTCGGACAAGACGGTGTGGTTCTACATCGTGCTGCTGTGCTGGCTGGCGGCGCTGTGGATCTGGCACCGGGTCGACCGCAGCATGAACCGCCTGGCGCTGGAAGCCATCAGCGAAGAAGAAGACGCCGCCGCCTCCATCGGCATCAACGTCACCCGGGCCAAGTTGACGGTCACGCTGTTGTCGGCCGTGATGACCTGCATCGGCGGCGTTTTGTATGCCCAGTACCAGCTCTACATCAACCCGGAAACCGTCTCGGGCATCGGCATCTCGCTGCAGATGGTGTTCGGGGTGATCGCTGGCGGCCTGTTCGTGATGCTCGGGCCCACGGTAGGGGCGGTGTTCTTGCTGCTGCTCAGTGAATCGCTGCGCGTCTTGATCGGCAACAAGGTGCTGGGGGTGGACATCACCCTCTACGGGCTGCTGCTGGTGCTGTTCATCATCTACATGCCCAAGGGCATCGTGGGCACGCTGTTGCAGCGGCTCGACCAGCGGGGCAGCGCCCGCTGAGCGGCGCACCCGGTGCGGCGCAGGTGGCGCTCAAAGCGTCTGCTCGGCCCCTACCCGCCGCACATCCATCTCGAACGCCAGTTCCAGGATGGGCGGTGCGCAAACATGCCAGGTCAAGCCCAGCGCGGTGAGCCCGGCAGGCGCAAAGTGCGTGGCCAGCAGGGGATGGATGTCGTGCACGGTGTACACCTGCGCGGCGGTGAGCCCGCGCCAGTCGCCACCCAGGCCCTGCGTGCGCTCGCGCATCGTGCGCAACACATAAGCCGCCTTGGCCGCCATGCCGCTGGCCGACAGATCGCCACGCGCCACGATGCCCTGCGGAAAGGGCTGGTCCTCGGGCCACTCGCCGCTGCCGGCCACCACGAAGTCGGCATTGGCCGGCGTGGCGGCGGCACCCGCTTGCGGCACGGTGTAGCTGAAGGCAAAAAAACACGGTTCGACCGGCGCATCGAACATCGGGCAGACATTGCTGCGCGCCACCGGGTTGCCCCCGCTGCGCACCAGGCCCCACTGCGACAGCACCTCGACATAGCCCCGGTTGAAGCCCTCGAAGCCTGCCATGGTGAACGGCTGCGGCGAGCGCAACTCCGCCGCGCACAGGGCGTGCGGGCTCCGGCCAGCCGCGGCCAGGTGCTGATGGATGGCCTGAAAACCCGCGGCCACCGGCAACGGCCTGGCCAGGCGCACCCGCTTGATGGCAAAACCGGGCATGGCGATGACGCCTGCCGAGTAGGGAAACCCACCCTCAAGGAAGCGGTAGGCCCCGGGTTCAAAATCGTGCAGCATCGGCAGGCTCCTG
>JBBQAH010000321.1:0-1725 GCA_038316145.1 Burkholderiales bacterium | reverse complement strand
TGACTGTATAAATGTATTGAAGTTGAGCATATAGAGTAGTAACTTAATACAATACGTATCGTATAGTATAATGTAAGGGGCCATAAATATATGACGTCAGGCAAAAGGGGGAATGGTACCCTGCAGGAAAATATGACGATTTAGGACGAGGGAGGGGGAGGGGTCCGACCGAAACTGACGTAAAGCGGCTTGATTGATTGATTGAGGAAGAAATGTCCCTTGCTGGATCGCCGGATTCAATTTGGATCGTTGATTTATTGATTTTTCTTACGTCAAGGGCCGGTTTAAATTAAGGATAGATGCCACGTGACAAAGTCCCGACATAATTGCATCCTTTATACAGTGACGTGCTAACCAGTTATATAAATAAAGACAGTGTTTTTAAAACATTTTGCGCAGTGCGGGGGGAGGGGGGGGGGGGCGGGCAACCTGACGTCATGGTAGGGTGGGTACCGGAAAATATGACGGTGCCTGACAGAGGGGGGTGGTACCATAAAAAAAACGATTTTTTGCCTGACGTCATATGTTTATGGTCCCTAATTGACTGCCATATAGTGTAATCCAGTGTACAGAGCAGTAACTTAGTACAACTGTAATGATTAATAGTAATTGATTTAATAGTTTAGTATAATGTAATTGGCTGTAATATATTGTATTACAAGATAGCGGTGTAATGCAATATCGTTCAATGGACTGTAATGTCGTGGACTATTTTGTAATGTTATACAGTGAAATGTAAGGTAAAGAGCGCAAATCGTCATGAAAATCATAACGAAACGAGAGAAACAGGTCTTACAAAATGACGAAACGAACGATAACAAAACCAACAAAATAATATTTTTAACGAAACGACTTTTGACAAGGCCAATTTTCGAAAAAATAATGACGAAACGAACGAAATCGATGGGTTTTTAATGTGAAAATACCTTTTTCATGTACTCCCCCTTTGAAAAAATTTTTTGAACCTCAAATTTCAATGACAAAACAAACGATGACGAATAAGTCGCCAAAAATTGAATGACGAAACGAACGATAACGACCTTCATGAACAAATAAATCTAACGAAACGAGAAAAAATTTTCGTTAACGAATCGTTCGTTCGTCCCTGACGAACGATTTGCGTTCCTTAATGTAAGGTATTGTTCTTAAATATCCTGCCGCTAATGCAATGATACATTCCGATTTTTAATATAATCACACTGTAGAACATGTGCTAGGAAATTTTTGATTATTGCAGCGCTGACACTGGCGGTTCCCTTCGATTATATCGATCCCCAAGCGGCATTTCCGGAGGCCTTCGCGTACTTTGGCTATCCGGTGGCGAAGAATTTGACCTCCATCGGCATTGCTTTGGGCATGTTTGGTGCACTGGTACGACAAAACATTTGCGATGCGGTTATACCATTCAAGCACTCTATTTTCATCAGACTTTATTCTTTATATATAATCTCTAAGACTTCATTACTTACCGTAATCAGTACATAATCCACACGTATTATTTAATTTAACTTCTTTAAATAATTGAAAAAAGGTTAATCAGTCGATTAGTGTATGTGTAAGACAGATCCATATAATAATAAAAACATTACCATTATAAAATATAAATAATTTATACTAATTTATAATTTATAATAATCAATAATTTAAATATTATAATTTATAATTTATAATAATTTATAATTTATAATTTATAATTTATAATTTATAATTTATAATTTATAATTT
>JBBQAH010000530.1:0-1995 GCA_038316145.1 Burkholderiales bacterium | reverse complement strand
AGGATTGGCACCCAATTCCGGACAGCGTGTTTTGACTCCCATTTCCGGACATGAATAACTGCTTCACTTCTCAACTGATTCAACCCAAACTGAGATAAATCAAACGATAAAAATTCGAAGAAATAGCTGAATAACACAAAGTGCGAGTTTTCAACTTGAAAATGATCAAATTGTTTGTCTCAAAAAAACAAAAAACAAACGGGGGACGGATATTTGAGATGGACTTTTTCGCGTTTTCGGATATTTAAACTTTGAAAACTATACTTTTCTTGATTTCTAAATTTGTATGTAATTATTCCCGTTCGATTAAGGCCAGTGTGGGCTGAATCAGACCAGAAATGAAAAAGCAGGCATAAAAAATGTCCGGAATTGGGAGTCAAAAAACGCAGTCCGGAATTGTGTGCCAGTCCCTGTACAATCAGCTTTGGAAAGGCGGCAGGCTCCGCTCCATCCTCGACCTGATCGCTGATGATGATTTCATGCAATTCTGGCTGTTCGCCAGTCGTGGGAAATATATCAGGCGGTTTTTCACACTCGCTCGCGCTTTTCTCAGGACCCCGCCCTTTGCACTGCGTTGTAAGTGCGTACAGCTTTCCCCCCTATCATACAGTATGTCATGTTGCCGCACGTGTGGTTTCTTTATTCCTTTTCAATTTCAGAGATACGTTGAGCCACGTTTAATGAACTCAAATTTGGACTCAGATTTTCGCGGAAAGCTGGCATTGTAATGAAGGGATTAATTCAGTGCCCACACAACCACGCAACAGCGGAACGACGCACCGAGGAGCGTCACACCTTTTGCTTGGTTTGCGACGGTACAGTATACAGTCCACCTTCACTAATAGGCAGCAGCGACCTCATCACACAACACATGTAAAGAGTGAACCCTGCCGTGGGGGAATACCCTCTTGAAGCTTTTGAATTTTTTATCAAATATTCACAGAATGGAAGAAGCCCTTCCCAAACCTCCCCAAAGGCGCATGGCGTGAGAGATTCAACCAACACTCAAAATTGACTATTTTACTCTCACGTACGCACTGCCAACTACAAAATCAGGTGTAATTTTTGCAGTTTCCGGGAATGTCATTCCGTTACCGCGATTAATTATAGACCGATTCAGTTGATTCAAGCGACGCATTTTAATTTTACGTAGTTATTCTTCAAACAGGGCGATTGATGGGATATCAGGTAGTTGCTCATAGAACAGCCGACAGATATCTCTTTACCGAATATCGGATGGGATTCCGTCAGATTACTATCTTATATTACAGTAGACTCTGTCGCATGCGAATGGTCATTTTTTCGCCGCGTTTCTGTTTTGGGTAAGCAGACATCGCAAGTCGTGACATGAGAATTTTTCTCAATTTTTTTCTAATTTAATGACATGAAAAAGGACGACCTGGCTCTATCCAGAAACAAACCCCCGCGAGGAAATGACCGTTCGAGTAGGAGAGAGCCTACTTTATATGGCAGCGGGTATAGGTCTAAGAAGATCCACGTGTGCAGTACCGCCCGCGGTCGAACGTTTGTACACAAACAAATCGACGACATAGATTTTCATAGATCGACGCGATGTTTTCTCAGTGGGAAGGGGCCAGGGGATGGGGAGGAGGAAAATTGACGCTTTCTTCATGATGGCCCGGAGGAAGCGACAGTCTAAACCCCGTGCCGCCCTGAGAAGAATAGATGATGATAAGGAACTTTTGTCTACTACGTACGCGACGGGTTCTTGGGATGTAAATATAACCAAACTCATTGCACATCAGCAAGCAAGAAGCCATGCATGCAGCAGCACAAAGGCCGCCCGGGCAATCGTATTTGCCTGAGCGTCCTCCAGGGAGCCATCCTACCGCCTGATTATCTGCTTAGACCCCTCCGTCTAGGCCCTCCTCTCCTCTCCATCCATCCGCCCCCCCCCCCCCCCCCCCCCCCGCCCGCCTCCGGGGGGGGGGGTTGGGGTTTGGGGGTGGGTGGGTGGTTGGGGGGTTTTAAATT
>JBBQAH010000144.1:0-7708 GCA_038316145.1 Burkholderiales bacterium | reverse complement strand
AGCGCGTGCTGGCGCAACGCGAGAGCCAGGCCAAATCGCGCTTGCTGGCGCGCATCAGCCACGAGCTGCGCACCCCGCTCAATGCCGTGCTGGGCTTTTCGCAACTGCTGCTGGCCGATGGCGTCGGGCCCGACCCCGCCATCTGGCGCCGGCGGGTCGCGCACATCCAGGCCTCGGGCGAACACCTGCTGGCGCTGATCGACGATGTGCTGGACCTGTCCAGCCTGCAATCGGGCGAGTTGCCGCTGTCGTTGCAACCGGTGGCGTTGGCGCCGCTGGCCCAGACCAGCCTGCCGCTGGTCGAGCTGCTGGCGCGTGACCACGGCGTCAGCCTGCACCTGGGCCCGCTGGACGGCTGGGCGCTGGCCGACCCGGTGCGGCTGCGCCAGGTGCTGCTCAACCTGCTGAGCAACGCGATCAAGTACAACCGGCCCGGCGGCAGTGTCACCGTCAGTGCCACGTCGGATGCGGGCTGGCTGCTGCTGCGGGTCGAGGACACCGGGCGCGGGCTGGAAGCCGAGCAGATCAGCCACCTGTTCGAGCCCTTCAACCGGCTGGGCATGGAGCGCGAGGGCATTGCCGGCACCGGCATCGGGCTGGCCATTGTCCAGGCGTCGGTTCAGCACATGGGCGGCACGGTGCGGGTGCGCAGCGTGCCAGGCCAGGGCAGCTGTTTTGAGCTGAGCCTGCAGCAGGTGCGCGCACCGACTGCCGCACCTGCTGCACCTGCCGCACCTGCCACAGCCGCCATAGCCGCCACGCCCACCGACCCCGCCGGCGGCCAGGTCGAGCAGGCGGCCGCCGGGCCAGCCGCCCCCCACCGGCCTGCCGGCAAGCGCCTGCTCTACATCGAGGACAACGAGGTCAACCTGTTGATCGTCAGTGAGCTGGTGCGCAGCCGCAGCGACATCGAGTTCCTGTCGGCCGCCGATGGCGGCAGTGGCCTGGCCTGCGCGCAGGCCCAACTGCCCGCACTGATCCTGCTGGACATGCAACTGCCCGACATGGACGGCCACGCGGTGCTGCGCCGGCTGCGCGCCGACCCGCTCACGGCCGATATCCGCTGCATCGCGCTGAGCGCCAATGCCATGCCGGACGACATCCGGCGCGCCCGCGAGGCCGGCTTCGACGATTACTGGACCAAGCCGCTGGACCTGCGGGCCTTCATGCGGGCGATGGACCGGTTGTTCGGACCCGAGCCGACCTGATGAACCCCCAGGCGCGGCGCCGCACCGCTCAGTCGATCAGCCCACGCTCGCGCAGCATCGGCGTGATCACCGCATCACGGCCGCGGAAGGCCCTGAAAGCCTCACCCGGCTCGACACTGTCGCCCCGGCTGTAGATGCAGGCTTTGAGGCGCTGGGCCACCGCCGGGTCGAACGCGCTGCCGGCCTCGCCAAAAGCATCCCAGGCGTCGGCCTCCAGCACCTCGGCCCACAGGTAGACGTAGTAGCCTGCGGCGTAGCTGTCACCCGAGAACAGGTGCTGGAAGTGCGGCAGCCGGTGGTTCAGACCGGTGTCGTCGGGCAGGCCGCGCCCGGCCATCACGGCGCGCTCGAAGGCCACCACGTCATCAATCGGCGCGATGCTCTGGTGCGCGGCCAGGTCGACGATGGCGCTGGCGGTGTAGCGCACGGTCTCAAAACCCTGGCCAAAGCGGCGGGCGGCGTCCAGGCGGTCGAGCAGCGCGTCGGGGATGGGCTCGCCGGTCACGGCATGGCGGGCATGGCGGCGCAACACCTCGCGCTCGCAGCCCCAGTGCTCGAACAGCTGCGACGGCAGCTCGACGAAGTCGCGCAGCACATGGGTGCCCGACAACCGGCTGTAGGTCACGTCGCTGAGCAAGCCGTGCAGGCCGTGGCCGAACTCGTGGAACAGCGTGCGCACGTCGTCCGGCGACAGCAGCGTGGGCTGGCCCGGTGCGGCTTTGGCAAAGTTGTTGTTGTTCAGCACCACCGGCAGCGACGGTGCAGCGCTGGTGTCGTTGCCGCCGCCACTGCCAGCACGGTTGCGGTGTTGCACTGCCAGCGTGCTCATCCAGGCGCCGCTGCGCTTGGCCGGCCGCGAGAAGTTGTCGTGCAAGAACAAGCCGATCGCCGCGCCCGCCGCGTCGTTGACCTGGTAGACATCGACATCGCCGTGGTAGGCGACCAGGTCGTCGCGGCGCTCGAACTGCAGGCCAAACAGCCGGCCAGCACATTCAAACGCTGCGGCCACCATGTCGGGCAGCGCAAAGTAGGGCTTGAGCGCAGCCTCGTCCAGCGCGTAGTGCGCTTGCCGCACCTGCTCGGCCCAGAAGCGCCAGTCCCAGGCCTGCAGCGGGTGCACGGCGCCGGCCTGGTCCATCGCGGCGCGCAGCAGGTTGCGCTCGCGGTCGAGTGCCGGCAGGGCGCGGGCCCAGACGTCGTCCAGCAGCGCCCAGACCCGGTCGGGGCTCAGCGCCATGGTGTCGGCCAGCTTGAAGTCGGCGTAGTTGGCGCAACCCATCAGGGCGGCCTGGCGCTGGCGCAAGACGAGGATGCGGACGGCTATCGGCCGGTTGTCGAACTCGCCGGCTTGCTCGCCACGGCCGATCCAGGCCCGCCAGGCGGCCTCACGCAGGTCGCGGCGGGTCGAAAAGCTGAGAAACGGCACGATCAACGACCGGCTGAGCGTGATCACCGGCGTGGCCAGCCCGCGCTCGGTGGCGGCCTGGCTGGCGGCAGCGCGCACAAAGAGGGGCAAACCCGCCAGCGCGGCCTCGTCGGGCAGCGGCAGGGTGTAGGCGGCCTCGTCATGCAGCACGTTCTGACCAAAACGGGTGTTCAGCTCGGCCAGTTCACCGGCCAAGGCGGCAAACTCGGCGCGCTCGGTGGGGGGCAGCAAAGCACCGGCGCGGGCGAAGTCACTGTGGGTGCGTTCGACCAGGCGGCGCTGTTCGGGGGTCAGTCGGGTGGCATCTGCAACGGGCGGCAGTGCGCCATGCACGGCGGCGATACGGGCAAACAGGCCCGCGTCCTGCATCACCGCGCTCCAGTGCGCCGACAGGGGCGCCGCCATCTCGCGCTGCACCGCCTGCAGGGCCGGGCTGGTGGCCGAACTGGCCAGGTTGTGGAACACCGCCTCGACCCGCCGCAACTGCGCACCGGCCCGGTCAAAAGCAGCCACGCTGTTGTCGAAGTCCGGCGCCGCGGTCTGGGCCACCAGGCCGGCGATCTGCTGGCGGTGTTGCGCCATCGCCTGCTGCAGCGCGGGTGCAAAGTCGGTTGTGCGGATGCGGGAAAAATCCGGCATCGCCAGCGGCGTGTCGTCGTCGATCAGCAAGGGGTTGATGGCGGCGTCCATGGTGGCCTCTTTGAAAGTTCTGGGAAGTTCTGGCCGGAGGTGCCAGGCCCGGCGCCCGCTGCGGGCGCGCACCCGGGTGGGGATCGGCCGCGCATGATGCCACCGTGCGGCCATCCGGCAGGTGCGCAAGGCTACAGTAGCGCTCGATCCCCCGGACCGGCGGCCCGCCCGCCAGCTACCCCATGCCCTCTGTCAAGACCGTCACCCGCCAGATTGGCCGCCGCACCGGCACCACCCCGATGGCCTTGTGGCTGGGCCTGGCGCTGCTGGTGATCATGGCCGACCAGATCACCAAGACGCTGGTGATGGGCCAGTTTTCGCTGGGCGACAGCGTGCCGGTCTACAGCTTCTTCAACCTGGTGCGGGCACACAACGCCGGCGCGGCGTTTTCGTTCCTGGCGGGTGCGTCGGGCTGGCAACGCTGGTTTTTTGTGGGCCTCGGTGCGGTGGCATCGGTTTTTATCGTGTGGATGCTGCGCAAGCATTCGGGCCAGCGCCTGTTTTGCGCCGCCATCAGCCTGATCCTGGGGGGTGCATTGGGCAATGTGATCGACCGGCTGCTGCACGGCTATGTCGTCGATTTTCTGCAGTTCCACTGGTCGTTCCTGGCGCCGCTGTTCCCCGGCGGCTACTTCCCCAGTTTCAACATCGCCGACAGTGCGATCACGCTGGGCGCGATCGGACTGATCACCGACGAGTTGCTGCGGGTGCGCAGCGGCCGTTGATGGCACCCGTACTGACGCCCATGGCGGATCGCCGGCCCAGGGGTTAGGCTGTGGCCATGTCGATTGAACCCGCTGCCGAGCCTGCCGCCGAGACCTCTCCGTTTGCCGTGCAACTCCGGCCCCTCGCAACGGCCGCACCGCTGCGCTGGCTGGCCGCCGGCTGGCGCGATTTTTTGCGCTGTCCGGGCATCGGCCTGTTCTACGGCGCCTGTTTCATGGCGATGGGCTGGCTGCTGATGACGGTGTTCCAGCACGCGCCGGCCTATGTGCTGGCGCTCTCAGCCGGCTTTTTGCTGACCGGGCCGTTTTTCTGCCTGGGTCTGTACCAAGCCAGCCGCCGGCTGGAGCGCGGCGAAACCCCCGACCTGGGCGACTCGCTGATGGCCTGGGACCAGCGCACCGGCACGCTGGCGATCTTCGGTTTTGTGCTGCTGGTGCTCGAGATGCTGTGGGGCCGGGCCTCGCTGATCGTGTTTGCGGTCAGCTTCGACGGCATGCCCGACTTCAAGGGTTCGCTGCTGGCCCTGGTCAACCCGGACAACCTGCAATTCATCATTGCCTACCTGCTGGTGGGCGGGCTGTTCGCGGGGCTGATCTTCGCCGTCAGCGTGGTATCGATCCCGATGCTCCTGGACCGGCCCACCGACGCCATCACCGCCGGCCTGACCAGCCTGCGCCTGGTGCTGAGCCAGCCGCTGGTCATGCTGCTGTGGGGCGCGCTGATCACCAGCATCGTGGTACTGGCCATGCTGCCGTGGTTTGCCGGCCTGCTGGTGGCCGGCCCGGTGCTGGGCCATGCATCCTGGCATGCCTACCGGGCGGCTGTAGGTGATTGAGGCGCCCCAACCCCCAGCCGGCACCCAGGCCCTGCCGCTGCTGGCCTTCGACGACCTGGGCCATTACGCCTGGCTGCAGGTGCCGATGTGGGTCTTCGATGTCGATCAGATGCGGGTCTGCTGGGCCAACGCTGCGGGGCTGGACTTCTGGCGCGCCGACCAATTGGCCACCCTGGCGACACGCGACTTCAGCGACGCATCGCCCGCCGCGCTGCTGCGCCTGCGCGCCAGCATGCAGTTGCACGCCGACGGACGGCGCCTTCGAGAGGCCTGGACGCTCTACCCGATGGGCCAGCCACTGACCTCGTCGCTGGTGTCACGTGGCATCTGGCTGGCCGACGGCCGCCAGGCGATCCTGTTCTGCTCCGAGCCGCTGGCGGCCAGCTACGACGCGGACATGCTGCGCGGCATCGAAGCGCTGCAGCACACCCCGGTGCGGGTGCTGCTGTACCCGGTGGACGGCGGCGCTGCCGTGATGCGCAATCCGGCCGCGGTAGCGGCCTTCGGGCCGGCGGCGAACAGCGACCATGCCCCGATCGATCTGCTCTTTGTCGACCCCGGTCCTGCCAACGCCGTCCAGGCTGCGGTTGCGCAGGGCCAGGGCCACGCCGGCGAGGCCCGGCTGCACACCCTGCAGGGACCGCGCTGGCATGCCATCGACGCCCGAACCGTGCGCGACCCGGTCAGCGGCACGCCCATGCTGCTGGTCAATGCCCAGGACATCACCGACCTCAAAGCGGCGCTGGTGGCGCTGGAGACCGCGCGCGACACGGCCGAAACCGCCAACCGCGCCAAGTCCAGCTTTCTGGCCAACATGAGCCACGAGCTGCGCACCCCGATGAACGGCGTGCTGGGGCTGACCGAGCTGGTGCTGGCCGGCACGCTGGACGACCGGCAACGGCATTTTCTGCAACTGGCCCACCACTCGGCCCAGTCACTGATGCAGATCATCAATGACATCCTCGACGCCTCCAAGATCGAGGCCGGCCGGCTCAAGCTGGTGCTGGACCCGGTGGCGCTGCGCGAGGTGCTGACGCGGGCGCTGGCACCCTTGCAGGTGCAGGCCCGGCAACGCGGTCTGGCATTGGACTTCGACATCGCCACCGACCTGCCCGAGCGCGTCGTCACCGACGGGCAGCGCTGGTGCCAGGTGCTGGTCAATCTGGTGGGCAACGCGTTGAAGTTCACCGCCACCGGCGGCATTGCGGTGCACCTGGTCTGGCGGCCTCAAGACGACCACAGCCTGTTGCTGGAATGCAGCGTGCTCGATACCGGCATCGGCATGTCGTCCGAAGAGTTGAAAATGGTGTTCGAGCCCTTCACCCAGGCCGATGCCAGCATCACCCGCCGCTACGGCGGCACCGGGCTGGGCCTGAGCATCGCGCGGCGGCTGGTGCACCTGATGGGCGGCCAGATCGACGTGCAAAGCAGCCCCGGCCTGGGCAGTTGCTTTCGGTTCGTCGTGCCCGTCACCGTGCCCGTCACCGTGCCCGGCTCATTGCACCAGCCCGATCCGGGCTGATGGCGCAACACGCTAGAGTCGGGTTTTGCATCCACCGGCCCCGCCCTTGCCAACCCTGCCAACCCTGCCAGCCCTGCCATCCCTGCCCTCCTGTCTGATCGTGTCGCTGCTGTGCTGGGTAGGCCTTGCAGCCCACGCGGGACTGCCGGAGGTGGTGGCCGCTGCCAAGCCCGCCGTGGTGGCGGTGGGCACCTTCAACCCGCTGGCCAGCCCGCGATTTGCCTTTCGCGGCACCGGTTTTGTGGTGGGTGACGGCCGCACGCTGGTCACCAACGCCCATGTGGTGCCCGACGAGATCGCCGAGCAACGCCAGTTGATGCTGCAAATCGGCGGCAACCGCGCCGCCAACCAGGACGCCGCAATAGAGACGCGAAAGCTCACACTGCTGGAACTTGACCGGGTGCATGACCTGGCGGTGCTGCAAATCGCCGGCGACGCCCTGCCGGTGTTGACGCTGGAGGCCAACGACACCGCCCGCGAGGGCCAGGCCGTGGCCTTCATCGGTTTTCCGATCGGCGGGCTGCTGGGGTTTTCACCGGTCACGCACCGCGCCACGATCTCGTCGATCACCCCCATCGCCCTGCCGCCGCCCAACGCGCGTCAGCTCGATGCAGCAACGGTAGCGCGCCTGCGCCAGGGGCCGTTCAACATCTACCAGCTCGACGGCACCGCTTACCCCGGCAACAGCGGCGGCCCGCTGTTCGACGTCGAAAGCGGCCGGGTGGTGGGCGTGATCAACATGGTGCTGGTCAAGGCCAGCAAGGAGTCACTGCTGAGCAACCCATCCGGCATCACCTATGCCATCCCGGTGCGCTTCGTGCGGGAGTTGCTGGGGGCGCGCTGAACGGCCAACGCCAGGCCTGACGGGTCGCACGCACCCGGCGGTACGGTAAGGCGCACGACGACGAATGAGTGCCTGCAGGCGGCTCTGAGCTGCCGTTCGTTTTTTGGCCTGAAACTTGCCGTTCGTGGGTGTGGTGCGGCCGCGCCGCGCCGGGCTGGCGTGCCCCGCGCCGTGTCATTCCGGGCCGGAAAAGCACCGGCCCTCCCTTCTTTACCTGCGCGGGACACGCCAGCCCGACCCGGCGCTACGCCACCTGCTGCGCGCGCTGGGTTTTCAAGCCAACGCACGCGGCAATGGTGGCGGCGGCCAAGGGCGTTGGGTGACCGGATCCCGTAAGTAAAGGAGGAGATGTCGGCCCCTTGGCCGGCATCGGGGGACATGGAGGGAGCCGGTTGCCCGGCGGCCTTGGTCGCCACGCGGACCACTCGTCGAACGGCAGCATCCTGATGAGATGTAC
>JBBQAH010000195.1:0-4661 GCA_038316145.1 Burkholderiales bacterium | reverse complement strand
GACGACCCCTACCTCTGGCTGGAGGCCGTGCAGGACAAACGTGCGCTGGACTGGGTGCGGGCCCGCAATGCCGAGTCGCGCGCCGTGCTGGCGCAGCAGCCGCGCTTTGCGGCGATGCGGGACGGCTTCCGGGCGATCCTGGATTCCCGCGACAAGATCCCCTACGTCAACCGGCGCGGCGCGCAGTTCTACAACCTGTGGCGCGACGCCGATCACCCGCGCGGCCTGTGGCGCCGCACCACGCTGGCCGAGTACCGCAAGCCCAATCCAGCCTGGGACACGGTGATCGACCTGGACGCGCTGGCCAAGGCCGAGGGTGAAAACTGGGTCTGGGCCGGTGCCACCTGCTTGGGCCCGGCCTACACCCGCTGCCTGGTGAGCCTGTCGCGCGGCGGTGCCGACGCCCACCTGGTGCGCGAGTTCGACACTGCCGCCAAACGCTTTGTCGAGGGCGGCTTTGCGCTGCCCGAGGCCAAGAGCCGGGTGGTCTGGCACAGCGGGGATGCAATCTACGTCGGCACCGACTTCGGCCCCGGCTCACTGACCGATTCGGGCTACCCGCGGCTGATCAAGCGCTGGCAGCGTGGCCAGCCGCTGGCCCAGGCCACCACGGTGTTCGAGGGCCAGGCGCAGGATGTCTCGGTCAACGTCAGCGTGGACGCCACGCCCGGTTTCGAGCGCACCGTCTACAGCCGTGCCACCGATTTCTACCACCGGCAGCAGTTCCTGCGGGTAGGCGACGGGCTGCAACCCATCCACCTGCCGGACGACGCCGATATCCAGTTCTGGCGCGAGCGTGCGCTGGTGAAGCTGCGCAGCGCCTGGACGGTGGCCGGCACCACCTGGCCCGGTGGCTCGCTGCTGGTCGGTGACGCCGACAAGATCCTGGCCGCCACCCGCAACGCTGGCATGCCGCCGCTGCAGGCGTTGTTCACGCCCAGTGCCACCCGCTCGCTGGCCGGTTTCAGCACCACCCGCACGCAGGTGCTGCTCAACCTGCTGGACAACGTGGCCGGCAAGCTGGAGGCCTGGCGGCCCGAGGGCAGCGGCTGGGTCGGGCGCGAGATCAAGACACCCTTCCCCGGCACCTTGCACGCCAGCGCGCTGCACGACCCCGAGCTGGACCGGGGCAGCAGCCACCAGGACAGCCTGGCCGAGGACTTCCTGCTGACCTATACCGACTTCCTGACGCCCGACTCGCTGCTGCTGGGCAACACCCAGCAAGACGGCCTGACGCCGCTGAAGGCGCTGCCGGCCTACTTCAACGCCAGCGGCATGCGGGCGGAGCAGCGTTTTGCCACATCCAAGGACGGCACCCGCGTGCCCTATTTCATCGTCTGGCCCAAGGGTGCCACTGCCGACGGCAACAACCCGACGGTGCTCACCGGCTACGGCGGCTTCGAGATATCGAGAAAACCGTGGTACTCGGGCGCCTTCGGCACCGCCTGGTACGGCCACGGCGGGGTGCTGGTGGTGGCCAACATCCGGAGCGGGGGTGAATTTGGCCCGGCCTGGCACCAGGCCGCAACCAAGGCCCACAAGCAGCGCAGCTACGACGACTTTGCCGCCGTGGCCGAGGACCTGATCGCCAGCAAGGTCACCAGCGCCAAGCACCTGGGCATCCAGGGCGGCAGCAACGGCGGCCTGCTGGTGGGCGCGGTGATGCTGCAGCGGCCCGAGCTGTTTGCCGCGGTGGTCTGCCAGGTGCCGTTGCTGGACATGCAGCGCTACCACAAGCTGCTGGCCGGCGCGTCCTGGATGGCCGAGTACGGCGACCCGGACAAGCCCGCTGAGTGGGCCTGGATCAGCGCCTACAGCCCGTACCAGAACGTAAAACCCGGCGTGACCCTGCCCAAGGTGCTGTTCACCACCTCCACCCGCGACGACCGGGTGCACCCCGGCCACGCCCGCAAGATGGCCGCCCGCATGGCGGAACTTGGCCACGCGCCGCTGTACTACGAGAACATCGAAGGCGGCCACGCCGGCGCCGCCGACAACCGCCAGAAAGCCGACATGCTGGCGCTGGAATTTGCCTTCCTGTGGCAGCAACTGGCACGCTGACGGCGCCCGCCCACCTTGTGCGAAAGCCTGACCATGCCCGCTCTGACCATCACCCATGACCGCGCCGCCCAGCGTTTTGAAGCCGCCGTCGAGGGCGGCCGCTGCGTCGCCGACTACCGGCTGGTGGGCGAGGTGATGCACATCGTGCACACCGAGGTGCCCGCCGCACTGCAGGGCCAGGGCCTGGCCGCCGCCCTGGTGCAGGGGGTGCTGGACCGGGCCCGGGTGCTGGGCTGGCGGGTGCGCCCGGTCTGCAGCTATGTGCGGGCCTACATGCGGCGCCACCCCGAAACCCAGGACCTGCTCGAAAGCGTTTGACACCGCCAAGACCCTCGAACCACCTGACCACCCTGATCGAGACCCTGCCGATGCACACCGCCGCCCTCGAAGTGCTGGATTTCTGGTTCGGCCCGCCGGACGATCCGGGCCATGCCCGGACGCGCACCGCCTGGTTCCGCAAGGACACGGCCTTCGACGCTGAGATCGGCCGCCGTTTTGGCCCGCTGATCGAACAAGCGCTGGCCGGCGGCGAGGCCGACCTCACCCAGGACTGGCTGGACCGCCCGCTGCAGGCGCTGCCGGCGCTGGCCCGGCTGATCCTGCTGGACCAGTTCACCCGCAACCACTTTCGCGGCACGGCGCGCGCGTTTGCCGGCGACGCCCAGGCGCTGCACATCGCCCGGGCGCTGGTGGCCTCGGGGCTGGACCGCTCACTCAACGGCGTGCAGCGCCAGTTTGTCTACCTGGCGTTTGAGCATGCCGAGGACCTGTCGCACCAACTCACCTCGGTGCAGCTGTTCACCCAGCTCGAGCAGGACGAGCCGGCGCTCGCCGGCCTGCTCGACTGGGCCCGGCGCCACCACGACATCGTGGCCCGGTTTGGCCGCTTTCCGCACCGCAACGCGCTGCTGGGCCGGGCCGATACCCCTGACGAATCGGCCTTTCTGCTGACGCCCGGTTCGGGCTTCTGATCGGCAGCACCGGCGCGCCCCGCACCCCAGCCATTGCCAGGCGCATAGCCCGGCCGCCAGGCCCCGGCACAGCAGTTACCATCCCGGCACGAGGCCACGGGTTCACCTGGAAATGCACCGTCGTACGCTGTTGGGTCTGGCACCGCTGCCCCTGCTGGCGCCATTCGTCGCCCAGGCGCTGGACGCACCCGAGGGCCAGCCGCTGCTCACGCTGACCGGCAAAGTGCGCGAGACCAACCGCGGCAGTGCCGCGGTGTTCGACATGGCCATGCTCGAACGCCTGCCGCAAGCCAGTTTCAGCGCCCGCACCCCGTGGTACCCGCAGGCCCGCAAGTTCACCGGCCCGCTGTTGCGCGACGTGGTGGCGGCCGCCGGGGGTTACGGCAGCCAGCTGCGCGCGGTGGCCCTGAACGACTACCGCGTCGACCTGCCGTTGGCCGATACCCAGCGCTACGGACTGCTGCTGGCCCGCTTGCTGGACGACAAGCCGATGGCGGTGCGCGACAAGGGGCCGCTGTTCATCATCTACCCCTTCGACCAGCACGCCGAGTTGCGCAACCCGGTGTTCTACAGCCGCTGCGCCTGGCAGCTGAAAGCGATCGAGCTGCTGTGACGCCGGCCGAATCCCCCCCGCCGCGGTCCGCTGACCTGGCGCACGACGCCGGGCCATCGCGGCTGACACCCTGGTTCGGCGTGACCGGCCTGCTGCTGCTGGCCACGCTGCTGGCCGCGGCCTTTGTGCAGGCCCGCCAGTACAGCTTGCTCAACAGCACGGTACAGGTCCAGGACGATTACCTGGTGCTCAGCCTCTACCAGGTCGAGATGGAATACCTTCGGCTGCGCGAGCAACTGCGCAAGGACGTCCAGGCGCCGGACAATGCCGCGCTGCAGCTGCGCTACGACATCTTCGTCAGCCGGGTGTCGATGCTGGGCAATGACCGGGCCCGGCGGCTGATTGGCAGTACAGGCAGTGCAGGCAGTGCAGGCAGTGCAGGCAGTGCAGGTAGCGCAGGCAGCCCCAACGGCGACACCGGCTTGTTGCGCGATCTGGACCGCTTTACCCGGCGCGCCGACCTGTACCTGGGCAGCGAGCCCAGGGGCAGCCTCAGCCCGCAGGCGGCGCAGGCGCTGCTGACCGACCTGGAGGCGCTTGACACACCGATCCACCAGATCATGCTGGACGCGACGCACCAGGTGGCAGCGCAGGTCACCGACCGGCAGGACAAGGTACGCAACCACAACCAGATCGGGCTGGCGTTGACCGGCTTTCTGCTGGCGATGGTGATGGTGTTTGCCGGCATCACGCTGGGCCAGATGCGCAAGCTGGAGCAGCGCCGCAGCCGGCTGCAGCGGCTGGCCGACCAGTTGCGAGACGCCCGCATCGAGGCCGAGGCCGCCAGCGACGCCAAAAGCGAGTTTCTGGCCGACATGAGCCACGAGCTGCGCACGCCATTGCACGGCCTGCTGGGCATGTTGTCGCTGGTGCGTGAATCGCCTCGCGACCCGCGCACACCGGACTGGCTGCTCACCGCCGACGAGTCGGCCCAGCACCTGCAGCGCCTGCTCGACGACATCCTGGACCTGAGCAAGCTCAACTCGGGCGTGCTGACGCTGGCACCCACCGGCGTC
>JBBQAH010000349.1:0-1794 GCA_038316145.1 Burkholderiales bacterium | reverse complement strand
CCCGCACACGCACACCCATCCGTGCTGCCGGCCGGGAGCAGCCGATCTGCCGAAGCCGAAAAGCGGGCCGGCATTATAGGAACGGGTCGCGCAGACGCCAAAGGGCCAGGAGGGCGAACCCGAGCAATGTGAGCCCGCCGGCGGCGTGGCAACCGCGAGCCGCCACGGCCGGCGGTATCGCCCCGCGAGCGCGAGCACGCCGGCGAACCGCACGACCCCGCTCGGCGTGCCGACGAAGATTCCCGCGCAGATCATCGGCAGATCGCGGCGCGGTTCTTCGGTTATTGGCCCCAGCGCGCCCGGCACGGTGACGAACCCAAAATGCAAGCGTCAGCGGGTTGAATAACGTCATCAAGACGCCGGTGACGTATGCATGGAAAAGCGCACCTTGTCGTGGTGGCGGGGGGCCACCGCCCCCGCGTCGACAAAAAAAGCCCCCCCCCCCCCCCCAGATTGAGCTTAGAAAGATTCCGTATATAGCCAACGGCAACAAGTTGTTTGATTTTGATTTTCAGTAAAAATACCAACCATGAAATCGTGACCTATCGATCCTTTTGACTCTAACGAGGAAAAAAAGTCAATCTTTAAGGGTGAAATTCTGTACCAAAGCTAGTTTCATTACATGTGTCAGCCTCAAAATTGATGGAAATTGTAAAACTAATTTTGCCGTTAGAGATTGATTTTTTCCCTCGTAAGAGCTTTATAAGCAAGACGCATCATCCTCATGATCAAGTGATGCTTCATCAATCTTATTCTAATGTATTTGTCGCATTTAGCAGATACCTTACGGTAGCGGTGGTTTCCAGCCCGGATTTCAACAGTCCTACCCAGGCAG
Organism: Burkholderiales bacterium; assembly: GCA_038316145.1. Classification (GTDB taxonomy): domain Bacteria; phylum Pseudomonadota; class Gammaproteobacteria; order Burkholderiales; family Burkholderiaceae_C; genus Pseudaquabacterium. Next base: position 959 of record JBBQAH010000349.1, on the reverse strand, counting down.
TGGCTTTTATGGGGGTCCACAACAGCAACCCGGTGCTCAATATCCATTCCAGCCCAACACGGCCTATGGACCTCAACAACAGGGACCGGGTGGCTATGTTAACGCACCAGTTGGCCAGCCAAACTACCCGGGTGGTTATGCAGTCCCACAGGGACAGCTGCAGCCTTATGGTGGGGCACCCATGCCGCCTTATGGTAGTGACCCCTACGCCTACGGTCAAGGACGGTACAATCACGGTGCGCAGTTGCTAACACGACCGTGGGCTTTGTGTGTGTCGACGTTTTTGATGGTCTGCGTAGCGGCGAATCTCTTTATTTAACTAAGTCCATTCCGTTAGTTGATTCATTGATTGTTGGTTGGCTGGTTAAAGATGAAACTGATTAAGAGAAACTTGCATTGAGCCAATGATGAGTTTATTTTCTGTAGACATGCCAATGAGCAATTTGTACGGTGATAAATTTTTTTTCTTGTTTTTTATATATATGGCCGATAATGCCTTATGAGTCCACAAATACCGTATAGTTAATTAAAATCCGTGAGTAATTTCGACGCTATGAATTATTGTACCGAATTTGCAGCGAGGATATATCGGCGCGAAGTTACAAATTACAACAACCAAGAGACAGCCGTTGAAAGTTGGATATAATACTAACACAGTGTGATAAAAATAAGATATGTTTTGCGATACTGAAAGTGAGTCACCGAGGCTCGGTGAATTTATTTTGACCTGTACGCTACGGCATAATGAGGAGATCAAACGAAAACGGAAAACGCACGAGATGTTATCGTGAATTTGTAAATTAAAGAACCCAATTACTTTAGTCCTCGCACTATGCGAGCGAGTTGATTTCCTTATTACACTTCACAGACAAGAATACGTGGCTTGACGTCTGGAACGGCCCTCGCTGAATGTTTTTATCTGCGACAGATACAACAAATCTGAAAAGTGCAATCGCTTC
>JBBQAH010000432.1:0-4184 GCA_038316145.1 Burkholderiales bacterium | reverse complement strand
CTTGGTCGAGAAAGTAACGCCGCACCTCCGGACTTTCCTTGGGTGGCGAGGCCAACTGCGGGTTGTAAATGGCATAGCGATCCGAGTCGATGAGGAAAGCGATGCATTGCGCAGGCACACCGAGAGCTTCCGGCAACTCTGCCAAGAAGTAATCGATCACCCTCCTTTGAGGTTCGGCATCACCCGCAACGCGGTGCGGAGATCGCGGCGGCTGTTTCTGGCTTCTGCCGGATTTGAATACCGCGCCGGGCTCGAACCCGAGGCTGCCGAAGATGTAACGATACAGAGATATCTCACCGATCCTTTTGCGGACTGACTTCATCAGCCCCTCGCCATGCAGCGGAAGGTACGCCAGCTGAAACGAATCCCCTTGCGGCACGAAGTGGTGATAGCCGAGTCTCGCCGATAGGCTTTCGGAAAAATCGCCATCGACGATGACAAATACCGCTGCCGCGGGAGCAAATTCCTGTTTGGCCAGATGCGACAGGGCCAGATAATCGCTGGCCGACAGACCGGAAAAACCCAACTCATACACGGTCTCGCGGGATCCGAGACGTTCACCGAGCTGACCTTGCATGGTTTCCTCATACGAGTGCATCAGTGACTCGACAAAACTATCTCCGACAGCGATCACCGGATGCGACTCCTTGCGATAATCGAAGGGCGCATTATGACCATAGTTATTTGTCATACCATGATGCACGTTCAGCATCTGCCAGCCTTTCGAGTACGTGTAGGGCAGGCCGGGCTCGTATCCCTGCAGGGGCCAGCGTTCGAATTGCTCGGTACGATAGAACCCCATTGACACCGGCAGCAGCCTGAAAATGCCTTCGAGCATGACCAGCGCCGCCAGAGCTCCCAGTATCAGCCACATCAATTTTGCAAGCAGCGCGCGCATATCAGAAATTGAAGTAAATGAATTCGGATACGCCGCGCGATCCGTTGACTATGACAAGGAGACCCACCAGTACACCGATGAAGCCCAACGAGAACCAAGCCCAGGTGCCACGGCTCTTGCTCGCAATGCGTGCGGTTTCACGAAAACCGCCAATCAGTATTTGCGAGTTGGGAAATGCCCAGGCCACAGCCAGTAGCATCGTGATCCATACCAACTGGCGAATACCGCCAAAGGCATCGAGGTGCCCGAACCCGACCCACCCTCCCTCCGCCGGCAGCCAGGCCGCCAGCGCATCCCGCCACTCCACAGGAAGCACCAGCCCCTCAAGGCTGAACATTCCGTGGAGAATTCGCAGCGCCGCATCCATGCTCGTTGCTCGGAAGAATACCCACGCAATGACGACGAACAGGAACGTCGTCAGCAGCGCCAGCCCCCGGCCAAGAAAGCTCGAGCGCGTCAGATCGTGTCGGAAGACGCGGACTCGCAGCGCCCGCCAGCCGTGGTTGATCACGAGATAGAGGCCGTGCAGTCCGCCCCATATAACGAAGGTCCAGCCGGCTCCGTGCCACAGCCCGCCCAGCAGCATCGTGATCATCAGGTTCGCATAGCGCCTCACAGGCCCGCCACGATTGCCGCCCAGCGGGATGTAAAGATAATCGCGGAGAAACCTCGACAGTGTCATGTGCCAGCGCCGCCAGAAGTCGGTGATGCTGGTCGCCTTGTAGGGCGAATTGAAGTTCAGCGGCAGATCCACGTTGAACAGCTTCGCCAGGCCGATGGCCATGTCGGAATACCCCGAGAAATCGAAATATATCTGCAGCGTGAATGCCAGCACCCCGCCCCAGGCTTCCAGCGCGACGAGCGCATAGCCGGGATCCGCCTCGAATACCGGTCCAACATAGGGCTGAATGCCATCGGCGAGGACTACTTTCTTGAATAGTCCGATGAGAAAAAACGCGGATCCCACGAGGAAGTTGTTCAGACGGAATCGATAGGTCTCGTCCCGCGCGAACTGGGGCATCATTTCCGCATGGTGCAGGACCGGGCCGGCAATCAGATGCGGAAAATAGGTTACAAAAAGTATATAGGGGATGACCCGTGATTCCTGCACCTTGCCCTGGTAAGTGTCCACGAGAAAGGCAATCTGCGTAAAGGTGTAGAACGATATGCCGATCGGAAGGACGATCTGGGCCAGGGTCAGATCCGTGTGGGCCACGAAGTTGAGACTGTCGACAAGAAAGTTTACGTACTTGAAATAGCCCAGTGCGCCCAGGTTGGCGATGACCGCCAGCGTAAGGGTAGTCTTGGCAAGTGAAAAACGCTGCGACGCCCGATAGTGCAGGATGGCGCGAGCGGCAAGAAGATTGCCGGCAATCGAAGCGAGCAGCAGCGGAACGTAGCTCGGGCTCCAGTAACCGTAGAAGACTATCGAGGCGAGCGCAAGCCAGGTTGCGGCGCTCCGCAGGTACCCCAGTGCAGATAGTGCGAAGAACCCCGTTGCCGTCAGCGGCAGGAAGATCAGGAGGAATTCGTAGGAGTTGAAAAGCACGTGCAGTTCCGAGTGTGTGGTGCCTATGCCGCCGGCGACGCGAAATCGCCGGCAAGGAACTGACCGGGGGAAGGTGTATATAAATCGGTATTAGTATTAATGGTCATTGAGCTGTATTCCTAGCATAACCGAGAGAAGTGATGATGATCATTGACACAAATTTTTTACACCATCCAACCGCCCCGCCATCATAAGGATAAAGGACACGGTTTCACCGTGTGGAATCCTCACCCCATACCACGGACACTTGATCGAGCGGACAACCCGTGACCTGCGTGCCTGCCGACGAGGCGACGATCCGCAATTCTTCCACGATTCGTTGCGCGCCCACCTGCAAACCATGGGCTTGCCACGCAACACGTCGACCTTCCAGCCAGCGTAACTCCTCAAGTACACCTCCCACGGTTCGCAACCAGAGCAGCTTGCCGACAAACTCGATGTCCCACACGCAGTGGCACTTGTCATCGCTCTCCGACGAGACCACAAGATAGTCCACGTGGCGACCGGCAGTAATGCGAAATGCACTAGCCCCCGCAGGGAGCGGCAACGCCTCCACCTTCGGCAGAGGCCGGTCTTCCCACAAAGGCGACAGCAATGTCGCATGGGGACCCAAAGCACCGGTCGTCTCGTACCGGAGCATGGGCGCCTCGTGCATCTCACCGTAGCGGGGAGAAACCCAGCCGCCAACCGGATCGGTCTCACCCTGCAAAATCCGATCAAGCACCAGACCGTCACTCACCGTAATTCCAATACTGGCGCTTCCTGCATCAACCCGCAGCGCCTGCGCGTTCGATGCATGGGTAACCCGCGCCCCGATCGCCAACTGCAATCCGAAAGATATTTTTTCCAGTGGCACACCCTCCGGGAGCGCATCGTAAACGAGCCAATAATGGCCGGGCACGGCAATCACACCGCGCCGATGACCGCAATAAAGCGTATCGCCGACAATCTCCGCCGCCACATGCGCCAGCGAAATTCCCGCCGTCGCGCATCCTGTCCGCACACGCGACTGTATCGGTTTCCCCGGGAAATCGCCTGGACCTCGCTGCAGTGGATCTTCGCCTTCGATGGCCAGACCATTGTGTGCAAAAGGACTCATGAAGTAGTGACGCCAGGCGGGAGTCCGTTCCGGCCAGTTGCGTGGATCGGATCGATACGTATATGTTCCGGCGTCAACGATCACGGGGCGGTCACACACGTGCAGAGCAATACTGAGCAGATCCGCATGCATATGCCCTGGATTCACCTGGCCATCGGACGCAGGCCCGGTGCGCAGCATCAGGCGGCTGCCGACATCACCGTCACGAAATACATAGCAGCCACCTTGCTCATAGGCCGCGAAAGCGCTGCATTTACCCACCGATTCCCCAACAGGCAGCGTACCACCCAACAACCAGAATGCCGGCTCGTTGCACGGTGCCGACACATCGCCTGTCTGTGCATCCCGGCGAAACAGCGCTCGGTATACCGTCCGGTAGTCACCATACCCCCAGTTCACCAAGTTGCCGAGCGGATACAGCGGATCTTCGACAGCGTCACCGAAAGCCATGGATGAACCCTCCGCTCCACAAAGGTCGGCGTGAAAGGCCAGCATCTTTTCAACACGCTCGCTGACCCAGTCCGGAACCGATAAATCATTCCTGCGACTTATCAACACATAGCCAAGCGCCATCTCGCAGGCGAGCATCTGGTAATGGGTTGACTGTTCAAAGCTGGTTCCATCGGCAAGTATCTGTC
>JBBQAH010000532.1:0-1590 GCA_038316145.1 Burkholderiales bacterium | reverse complement strand
ATGTTTTGAACCAAACCGCGCTCCATAAGTTTGAACTTTGAAGTGCATTATGATGTCAGTGGAACAAAGAAATTGAAGCAGGAGGAAAAATATTTCGCAAGCAAGCAGAAATGGGGTTATCTCGAAGTGTGAGTCGTCCGTGCGTTATTCTGTAATCTGTATTCTGTACTGGGGAAAATGTTGATGTGGGCGTTTTTTGCTGCATGTGACCGAAGTGCGCCGACGCCGAGTGCAGTAGATCGTGGAACTGTTCCTGGTTATCAGCGATTTTCAAATCGTCTGCTGCAAAACGATACATATTGCTCTTGTAAGTTTTGAGGAGTCAGTTGGATATGTCCGCTAGGCGATGGTGGGTGCAGCATAACGATCAGGTCATAGGCCAGCGTGATTATTCAGGGAATTTTCAACTTTGGTCTTAGGAAAAATGGAAGACATTAAAGAAGCCGGACACGTACAGTACAAGGTACCACGGTACTGTATTGTAGGGCCCCAAATTCGTTATCAAAATGGGTGGCGGAACGGACGAATGTGTCCGTAAAAACGGAACGGAACGAATCATTTTTGCTCGAAAAAATAACGGAACGGAACGCAGCATTCTTAATAACGTAACGAACGGTGACGAAGCCCGGCAAGAAAATTCATGTACTCCCCCCTGTGACATTTTTTTTTGGAATGCTGAAAACTGGATAACGGAACGAACGATAACGAATTCCAGCCGGCAAAAAAAATAACGGAACGTAACGATAACGATTTTTTACAGCCAAAAACATAACGGAATGAACGATTCGTTTCGTTAACGATTCGTTAACGGCCGTTCCGTTAACGATTCTGGGGCCCTACTCTAGATGCGGTATCCATATGGCGCCGGTTACCTACCGCCGCGCTGTCTGGCTTGCTTTCATCAAAAAAAATCTTTTTCCCCTTCTAAGTTCGTTCTTTTCTGCGAAAGTACATTGAGGTATAACGAAACTTACGTAAAACGTCGAACTGATAGTAGAACTGAAATAAAATACTGTTCAGTTTCCCATCAGAAACACACAGATATTTTCAGTACATGCGCAGAATAAGTAACTGCTTCGCTGCAGATTCTCTACAAAGTAGTACAGCTCACAAATTAGTTCCCCGTGTACGGTCTATTCGTACTAAGGAACGCAAATCGTTCGTCAGTGACGAACGAACGATTCGTTAATGAAAATTTCGTCTCGTTTCGTTAAAATTATTTGTCCATAAACATCGTTATCGTTCGTTTCGTCATTCAATTTTTGGCCACTTATTCGTCATCGTTCGTTTCGTCATTGAAATTTGAGGTTCAAAAAATTTTGTTCAAAGGGGGGAGTACATGAAAAAAGTTTAGTAACATTAAAAACCCATCAATTTCGTTCGTTTCGTCATTATTTTTCGAAAATTGGCCTTGTCAAAAGTCGTTTCGTTAAAAATATTATTTTTTTGGTTTCGTTATCGTTCGTTTTGTCATTGAAATTTGAGGTTCAAAAAATGTTTTTCAAAGGGGGGAGTACATGAAAAAGTTTAGTCACATTAAAAACCCATCCATTTCGTTCGTTTCGTCATTATTTTTCGAAAATTGGCCCT